>NZ_LRON01000004.1:0-455902 GCF_001758795.1 Duganella sp. HH101
CAGCAGGTGGGCGCCCCGGCCGGCGTCGGCGCTGCGCGGGGCGCCGCTGTCGCGCTCGCGGGTCAGCGAGCCCGGCTCGCGCCGCTGGCCGCCCGCCGCCGGATCGGCGCCGGTCGCCATGTCATCGGCGCGGGCGCTCATTTGATCACCGCCTGCGGCCCGACCGCCGGACGGGCCGGCAGCGTGCGCTCGATGGTCTTCAAGCCTTCCAGCATCTCGTTGAGCTGGTCGATGCGGCGCTGGCTGTCCTTTTGCTGCAAGGCCAGCTTGTCGGCATGCTCGGCCAGCCGCCGCGTCTCGGCACAATTGCTGGACAATAGTTGCGCCAGCGCCTTGAACGGCTGCGCCTCGGTCTCGGTGGCGGTGGCCACGCTGTCGAGCAGCGCCTGGGCGCGCGCCAGGTCGCCGCTGCCGCGCGTCAGCATCAGCACCATGCCCATCTGGATCGCCACGCGCGGGCTGCGCTGTTGCAGGCCCAGGCCGCTCAACTCTTTCAGCATATCGCCCTGCGTCATCTTGCGCAGTTGCAGGTGATAGCTGAGCAGCGGCCCGACCTCGTCCGGCGGCGGTGGCGGCGGCAGTTCGACGATGACCGGTGGCGGCGGCAGCGTCACCTCGGCCGGCGTGGGCAGCGTGGGGCGGGGCGTGGTCAGCGTGCAGGCGGCCAGCGACAGGCTGAGCATCAGCAGCAGCCAGCGGCGCCCGGCATGGGGAGTGAAATCACAGGTCATAAGGCAATTCGATTCGGAAATGCGCGCCTCGTTCGGAGGACAGCAGTTGCAGGGCGCCGCCATGGGCGGCGACGTATTCGTACACGATGGACAGGCCGATGCCGTTGCCCCGGCGCGCACCGGGCGGCTGGCGCGCGCCCTGGTAAAACGGTTCGAAGATGCGGGCCGCGTCGTCCGGCGCCACGCCCGGCCCCTGGTCGAGGCAGTCGATGCGCAGCTTGCCGCCGGCCTCGGCGAGATGGAAGGCCACCTGTCCGCCGTGCGGACTGAAGCGCACCGCGTTCGACAACAGGTTGCCGACCGCGACCGCCAGCTTCTCGGCGTCGACGGCGATCGGCGCGGCCGTGCCCTCGATGGCGACGCTCAGCCCGGCGGCCTGCCATTGCAGGCGCTGGGTGGCGACGGTTTGCGTCACCAGCGCCGCCATGTCGGTCGGTTCGCGCTGCAGATGGTGGGCGTCGAAGGTGGCCGCGTTGTAGCGCAGCAGCGCTTCGATCTGCGATTGCAGCGCCGCCGTGTTCTGGTTGAGGATGCCGGCGATCTCGCGCTGGTTGGGCGACAGCGCGCCGGCCACGCCGTCCTCCAGCAAGGCCACGCCTTCGCGCAGCGCCGCCAGCGGCGTTTTCAGCTCGTGCGAGATGTGGCGCAGGAAGCGCGCCTTGTCCGCCTCCAGGTCCGACAGCCGCTGGCGCAGCCAGTTCAGCTGCTGGCCCACGCGCTGCAAGTCGCTGGGGCCGCGCACGGCGATGGGCTGGTCGTAGCGGTTCTCGCCCAGGCGGTCGATGGCGGACTCGATCTGCGCCAGCGGACGCGACAGCCACAGCCCGAAGCCGCCCGCCAGCAGCGCCGCCAGCACGATGGACGCCATCACTTGCCCCTTGAGCACGCCGCGACGCTGGTCCAGCTCGCTCAACAGCACGCTGTTGCGGCGCTCCACTTCCAGCTTGACCTCGTCGGCCAGCTCGGCGTTCACCGACGGCAGCGGCGCCAGCACTTTTTCCAGCGCCTGCTGGCGCGCGCTGGAACGCGGCCGGGCGGGCGCCTGCAGGATGGCCCAGGCCTGCTCGCCGGCACGGCGCCAACGGTCGAAGGTGGCGGGCGGCGTGTAGGGCAGGGCGGCGGCCACCGCGTCCAGCGCCGCGCGCGCCTCGCGCCAGGCGTCGGCGTAGCGCGTGCGGAAGGCGGGATCGTCCAGCACCAGGAACTGGCGCGCGCTGCGCGCCATCGCGACGCTGCGCTCGGCAAGTTGTTGGGTGTTTTCGGTCAGTGCCAGGGCGTGGCGTCCGCTGTCGCGGCTGTGGGCGGCGAGCCGGTCCAGTGTCCACAACGCGTGCAGCGAGGCCGCGCTCAGCAGCACGGCGATCAGCAGGAAGACGCCCAGCAGCAGCTGGCGAAACGAAAGTTTCGTTAGCATCGTCGTTAATTAGTCTCTATATGGTCTGAATGATAAGGTGAAAGCGGCCTTACGGCCTGTTCGATTGGTTGCGTTGTTGTTCGGCACGGAAGCGGAATATTATGTTGCGCATGGCAACACTATTCGATTACGCTGATTTACAAATGTAGTTGTGCCGATTTAACCTTTGGGGAGTGTCATGGCTAGTCTTCTGCGGCGTTTGTCGATCCAGCAAAAACTGATGCTCAGCATGGCGGCCTGCCTGCTGCTGTTCCTGGCGATCTCTGCCACGCTGAGCGTGGTCATGACGGGCAACAGCATCCGCGAGCGGGTGGTCAACCAGGAGCTGCCGGCCGAGGTGGGCGAGATCCGCAACGACATCCTGCGCCAGATCGGCGAACCGCTGGCGGCCACCATGTCGGTCAGCGGCAATACCTTCCTGCTGGACTGGGAAAAGGCGGGCTTGCCGGACAGCGGCGTGCCGGCCTGGATCGCCTATTCGGCCAACATCCGCAAGACCATGAAGGCGGCCGCCGTCTCGTGGGTCTCCGGCAGCACCGGCAAGTATTTCGACGACAAGGGCTATAACCGCACGCTGGACAAGGGCGCGGCGGCCGACCAGTGGTTCTACGGCTTCCTGGCCAGCGGCAAGCCGTATTCGCTGAACCTGGACAAGGAGCCGGGCGCGACCACCTACAACGTCTTCATCAACACCCGCTTCGATACCGGCGACGGCAAGATCGGCGTCGCCAGCCTGGGGCTGTCGGTCAACAAGCTGGCCGAGAACATCCGCAGCTACAAGGTCGGCGAGTCCGGCTTCGTCTACCTGGTGCGGCCGAACGGCATGCTGATCGTGCACCGCGAGACCGCGCTGGCGGACGGCCAGCACTTCATGAAGGATCTGCCGGGCTTCAATGCCGAGCTCAGCACCAAGCTGCTGGGCGGCCAGACCTACGCCAGCGCCAGTTATTCGGCGCCGGGCGGCAAGCGCCTGGTGGCCTCGTCCTTCGTGCCGGAGTTGAACATGTATGTGATCGCCGAAGTGCCGGAGTCCGAAGTGCTGGGCGCGGTGACGCGCTCGGTGACGATCTCGGCGCTGGTGGGCGGCCTGGTGGGCGGCGGCATCGGCCTGTTCGTGGTGTTCCTGGTCAGCCGCGCGATCGCCGCGCCGGTGGCGCGCGCCGCGCAGATGCTGGGCGAGATCGCCGACGGCAATGGCGACTTGAGCCGCCGCATGCCGGTCGAGAGCGAGGACGAGGTGGGCGCGCTGGCCGATGGCTTCAACCGTTTCGTATCATCGCTGAACGCGACGATACGCAAGGTGCGCGACAGTACGGAAACCATCGCCACGGCATCGAGCGAGATCGCCAGCGGCAACCTGGATCTGTCGTCGCGGACCGAGGCGCAGGCCTCCAGCCTGGAGGAGACGGCCTCGGCGATGGAAGAGCTGACCGCGACCGTGACGCAGAACGCGGAAAGCGCCAAGCACGCCAACCAGCTGGTGCAGTCGGCGTCCGGCTATGCGACCGAGGGCGGCGAGGTGGTGGGCCGCGTGGTGCAGACCATGGTGTCGATCAAGGATAGTTCGCGCAAGATCGTCGACATCATCGCCGTCATCGACGGCATCGCCTTCCAGACCAATATCCTGGCCTTGAACGCGGCGGTGGAAGCGGCGCGCGCCGGCGAGCAGGGGCGTGGCTTCGCGGTGGTGGCGTCCGAGGTGCGCAACCTGGCGCAGCGCTCGGCCAGCGCGGCCAAGGAAATCAAGGAACTGATCAGCGATTCGGTGGTGAAGGTCGATGCGGGCAGCGTGCTGGTGGACGAGGCCGGCGTCACGATGAGCAAGATCGTCTCGTCGGTGGAGCAAGTGACCAGCATCATGGGCGAGATCGTCGCCGCCAGCCACGAGCAGAGCGAAGGCATCGCCCAGGTCAACCTGGCGGTGACGGAAATCGACAGCACCACGCAGCAGAACGCCGCGCTGGTGGAGGAGGCAGCGGCGGCGGCGGGCTCCTTGCAGGATCAGGCCGCCAACCTGGCGGAAGTGGTCAGCGTGTTCAAGCTGGAAGAGGCGCCGCGCGCCGCGTCATCGCGGCTGGCGCTGCGCTAGGTAGCGTTCCAGGCCTGGTCGCGGGACGTCAGCACGCGGTCGATCAGGCCGTATTCGGCGCCCTGCTGGGCCGACATGTAGTGGTCGCGGTCTGAATCCTTTTCGATCCGCGCCAGCGACTGGCCGGTGCGTTCGGCGTAGATGGTGTTGAGGCGGTGGCGCTGGTACAGCACTTCGCGCGCCTGGATCTCGATGTCGGACGCCACGCCCTGCGATCCGCCGTGCGGCTGGTGCATCATGATGCGGGCGTTGGGCAAGGCGTAGCGCTTGCCGATGGCGCCCGCCGCCAGCAGGAAGGAACCCATGCTGGCGGCGAAGCCCGTGCACAGCGTCGACACGTCCGGCTTGATGAACTGCATCGTGTCGTACACCGCCATACCGGCGTACACCGAGCCGCCCGGCGAATTGATGTACAGCGAAATATCCTTGCCGGGATCGTCCGATTCCAGGAACAGCAGTTGCGCGACGATCAGGTTGGCCGATTGCTCGGTTACTTCTCCCACCAGGAAGATCACGCGCTCCTTCAGCAGGCGTGAATAGATGTCGAACGCGCGCTCGCCGCGTGCCGTGTGTTCGATGACGGTGGGTACCAGGCCGAGCGCCAGCGGAGTATGCGAAGTCATGATGGTCCTTTTGCGATAGAGTTGGGTATCGCTTGACGTTTGCCGGCCGGCGCCGTGTGACAATAAAAAAAATATATCGCCGGCGTGTCACACTTGGGCCCTGCCGGGCGTCAAGTGGCACCAGCCCCATACAAGGAGATTCCCCATGTTCAGCATTGCCGACACCGATGGCGCCATGTTCGAGCGGCTGCGTCCGCGCCTGAAGGCGATCAGCTGCCGCATCGTCGGCAGCGAGGCGGAAGCCGAGGACATCGTGCAGGATTGTTTTCTCAAATGGCGGCTCGCCGAGCAGCGCGCGCTGGCGACGCCGGCCGCCTGGCTGACCACCGTCGTACAGCATCAATCGATCGACCGGCTGCGCAAGCGCGCGCGGGATGCCGCGACGGCGCACGCGGCCATGGAGCTGGCGGCCGGTGCGGCGGCCGAGACGCCCGAAGAGGGCTTGCTGCGGCGCGCCGAACTGGGCGAGGCGCTGGCCCGTTTGCTGGCCTGCCTGTCGCCGTCCGAGCGGCTGGCGGTGGTGCTGCACGATGTATTCGAATGCGAACATGCCGAGATTGCGGCCAGGCTCGGCATCAAGACGGCGAGCGCCCGCCAGCATCTTGCGCGGGCCCGCAGGCGCTTGCGCGAGGACGAGGCGCCGCCGGGCGAAAAACTGTGCCGCGAACTGCTGCGCCGCTTCCAGGCCGCGATCAACGGCCTGGACGTGCCGTCGATGATCATGCTGCTCGGCGACGAGCAGCCGGTGTCGGTGCTGGCCCCGCGCCGCGTGCAGACATGCGCCAACGATGCGTCATACGCGCTGATGCTGGCGGCTTAGACTACCTGAGCAGAAAGACGGCTTGCAGCCGCGGATCCAGGGGCGCGGGGTTTCTTGTGCAGGTAGGGAAGAGGGCTTTCCATTGTGCACCGAGTTGAGGTAAGCTTGTAAATTAACCAACTCACTCGGAGCGTCGATTGAAGAAGCCGTTTTCCATGAAATATGCTGCCGCTGCGCTGCTGTGCGCTTTCGCCTGGGCGCCAACGGCGGGCGCCGCGACCGGCGATCAGCCGGAGGGTGTCAACATCGGCGCCTACCACGTCGATGCGGTTAGCGCGGGCAGCGGCCCGTACACCGTGATTTTCGAATCGGGCTTCGCCAGCGACCTGTCGGTCTGGCGGCGGGTGGCGCCGGAGATCGCCAAGTCGGCCAAGGTGTTCGTCTACTCGCGTGCCGGCATCGGCAAATCCGATGCGCGTCCCGAAGCGCGCACGCCGCAGCGCAGTGCCGCCGAATTCGAACAGGTGATCGAAGCCGCGCACCTTGCGCCGCCGTTCATCCTGGTCGGCCATTCGTATGGCGGCTACCTGATCCGCCTGTTCGCCCAGCGCCATCCGGAACAGGTGGCAGGCATGGTGTTTGTCGACGCCAGCATGGAGCGCTTCGACACCGAGCTGAAAAAGATCAACGCCGCCAAGGTGGCGCAAGACCAGAAGTATCTCGATACGCTGACGCCGGCACCGCTGAAGGCGGAGAGCAAGCTGGTGGACGAGGCCTTTGCCGCCGCCAGCCTGCTGCCCGCGCCGAAGCTGCCCGACGTGCCGGCCGTGGTGCTGACATCGACGATGGTGCGCGAGCAGCCGGAGTTCTTCATGCACACGGTGCCTGCGGTGGCGGTGTGGCGTTCGCTGCATGAGCAGCTGTTCACGCAGTTCTCCAGCGGCAGCCATGTCGTAACCGCCAACAGCGGACACAATATCCACCTGGAGGAACCGGCGCTGGTGGCCGGCGCCATTCAGCAGGTGATCGCCAGCGCGACGGAAAAGGAGCAGCGCCGCGTGCGCAAGCTGGCGCAGGAAAAGCTGCTGGGCACCCTGGATCGCGCCGGCGCGCTGCTGCAATCGAAGCGCGACGGCGAGGCCGGACTGTTGGTGGCGAGCGCGCTGAAGGAGAGCGGCTATGGCGAGAACGAGATCAACGGCCTGGGATATACGATGCTGGGCAAGCGCAAGCAACCGCAGGTCGCGGCGCTGGTCATGAAGTTCAACGCCGATACCTTCCCGACGTCGGCCAACGCGCATGACAGCTATGGCGAACTGCTGCTCGAATTGAAGCAGCCCTTGCAGGCCAAGGCGCAGTTCCAGCAGGCGATCGCGCTGGGCGCGGCCGGCGGCAAAAGCCCGCAGGCGATGGAAGGCTACCGGGGCAACCTGGCGAAAGCGGAGAAGGCGTTGGCCCAGTGAGCCTGGGCAGGATGGCTGGCGGCGTAATCTGGGGCTGCGTCTCGTTTGCGTGCGCCATGCTGGTTCTGTTTGTCCTCAAGGTTTTCGTCCCCTTGGCGCTATGGGGCGCCAACGCTGGAGGCGGCGCTCTCAATGCCAGCCTGGCCATGCAAATCATGGCGGCACTGGTCTGGGCGCCGCTGTTTGAAACCTTTGTGGGGCAGTTGCTGCCGCAGGAAGTGCTCAGGCGATTTTCCGTGCCGCCCGGGTTTTGCATAGCGATAGGTTCTGCGCTATGGGCAATGGGGCATTACTTGAACGGCGGCGCCGCGCACGGCGTCTTGGCGCTGTTCTCCGGGGCGATATTCACGTTTATTTACCTGCGCTACCGCAGATGCGGATTGGCCGCCGGTTACTGGACGACGGCCATCGCCCACTTGACGCATAACGCCCTCGTACTCGTGGCAGCTTCTTACTTTCCGAGTTTATAACGGACTTCGCTGCGGCGCGGGGGATCAGACGGCTGGGCCGACGTCCATGCCGTCGTAGGATTCGAGCTGGTGCTCTTCGGCGAACTGGTAGAGTTCCTGGTTGCGGACGTGCAGCGTATCGGCGGTGTGGTGCTCGACTTTTTCAACGTGCAGCCACCACAGCGCTGGTACGCTGGCTTCCGGCTTGGAGTCGTAGATGCCGACGATCTGATAGCCCTGGGCCTTCAGTTTGGCCGAGACGCCTTCCAGTTTGCTCTTGGTCGGGTCGGCGAAGAAATAGCCCCACAACAGCGGCTTCGAAATATCCCACGGCGCGTTCTTCTTCATGTCGGCAAACAGCTCGACCATGTCTTCTTTGGTGATCATGTACTTAATCCTTCTTGCGGTGATAGAACGACACGCCCGCTCTTTCGATGTGGCCCAGTAGTTCCAGGGTGTCGATCCGGTCGCGGATCGACAAATTACGTTGTAGGCCGTATTTTACCGCAGCGGCGGTGGGGAGGTCAGGCGGGAGGGAAGGTGACGGTGACTTTCAGGCCCTGGCCGCCGGCCGCTTCGTCCAGCGCGATGCTGGCGCCGTGCAGGGTGGCGATGTCGCGCACGATGGCCAGCCCCAGTCCTGCGCCGCCGGGATTACGCTCCAGCGTCGCGGCGGCGCGATAGAAGGGCGCGAAGACCCGTTCGCGCTCGGCGGCGGCGATGCCGTGGCCGCTGTCTTCCACTTCCAACATCACGCCGCCCGTGCCTGTGCCGGGCCGCACCCGCAGCGTCACCGTGCCGCCCTGCGGCGTGTAGCGCAGCGCGTTGTCCACCAGGTTGGCGATCAGTTCATGCAGCAGCAAGGCCTGGCCCCGCACCACGCACTCGCTGTCCGCCTCCAGCGACAGGTCGATCTGCTTGGCCACCGCCGCCATCGCCATCTCCAGCCCCACCTGGCGCGCAATGTCGCGCAGCGACGCCGGCTCCGACTGGGCCGCCGCGCCGTCGGCGTCGCCGCCGTGTTCGATGCGCGCCAATGTCAGCAGGCGGTTGGCCAGGTTGACGGTGGAATCGGTGGTGGCGGCGATGCTGTGCACGATCTCGCGCAGCGCCGCCCGCATGGCCTGCGGATCGGCGTTCGGCCGGTCGCATTCGCGCAGCGCCAGTTCGGCCTGGGTCTTGAGCACCGTCAGCGGCGTGCGCAGCTGGTGCGAGGCGTCGGCGATGAAGCGGCGCTGGCTGCTGATTAAAATCTGCAGCCGCGAGCGCGAGCTGTTCATCGCCGCCACCAGCGGCCGCACTTCCTTGTGCACCAGCGTCGGATCGACATCGGAGGAGTCGTTCAGCTTGCGCGTCTCCACCGCGATCTTCAGGCGCATCAACGGTTGCAGCACCAGCCGCACGGCGAACCACACCAGCAGCGCCACCGCCAGCAGCAGCAAGGCCTGCCATGCCAGCGTATCGAACAGGATCTGGTTCGACAGGCCGCGCCGCGCCTCCAGCGTCTCGCCGACCTGGATCAGCGCGATGCCGCGCATCGAATCGTCGTACACCGGCTGCAGCAGCGCGGCGATGCGCACCGGCTGGCCGTTGTAGTTGGCGTGATAGAAGCGCACCAGCGCCGGATAGGCCTCCGAGCGCGGCACATTGGCCGGCACCGGCGGCAGGTCGGCGTAGCCGGAAACGGTCTCGCCCTTGATGCCGGTGACTTTGTAGTAGATGCGGCCCAGCGTATCGGTCTCGAAGCTGTCCAGCGCCACGTAGGGCACGTCCGCCACCACCTTGCCGTCGACGATGGACACGCGCTCCGCCAGCGCCCGCGTGGAGGCCAGCAGCGAGCGGTCGTAGGCGACATCGGCCGCGTCCAGCGCGTTGCGGTAGACCGAGATGGTGTTGAGCGCCACCAGCACCAGCAAAGGCCCCAGCAGCCAGCGCAGCAGCTGGCCGCGCAGGCTGCCGAGCGGTGGGGCGCCCGGCAGGGCGCCCGGTCCGAAGCGGCGCGCCAGTCGGCCCAGCAGCGGCATGCGGCGCGGCGCCCCGCTCAACGTCAGTCGCCCTTGGCGCCGCCGGCCGGCGCAGGGGCGGGCGCGGCCGCAGGCCGCGGTTGCAGCAGGTAGCCGATGCCGCGCAGTGTCGTGATGACGGCGGCGTCCGGCGCGGCGATGTCGAGCTTCTTGCGCACGCGGTGGATATACAGCTCGATCGCATCGAGGTTGGCGTCGTCCGCCAGCGCGAACACTTCGTCGAACAGCTTCTCCTTGGAGACTGCGCGGCCGGAGCGCGTGATCAGCGTCTCCAGCACCGCGTGCTCGCGCGGCGTCAGCGCCAGCGCGGTGCCGGCGTAGGTGAACATGCGGGTGACGGTGTCGAAACTGAGCGCGCCGCAGCTGTGCACCAGCGCCTCGTTGCCCACGCTGCGGCGCAGCAGGGCCTTGACGCGCGCCTCCAGCTCGGCCAGTTCGAAAGGCTTGGCCAGGTAATCGTCGGCGCCCAGGTTCAGGCCCTGCACGCGGTCTTCCAGGCCGCCGCGCGCAGTCAGTATCAGCACGGGAGTCTGGCCGCGCGGGCCGCCGCGTGCCCGCAGGCGCTTGAGCACTTCCAGGCCGTCCATGCGCGGCAAGGTCAGGTCGAGGATGAGCAGCGCGTAGTCCTGGGTGTGCAGCAGGGCGTCGGCGTCGGCGCCGTTGTCGGCGCATTCCACCGTCAGATTGGCGTCGCGCAGGGCTTTGGACAGCCAATGTGATAGCTCGGTGTGGTCTTCAACTAACAGAATGCGCATAAATTCTTGCCAACAATATGAAATAAGTTCAGTGTAAGGCCAGAATCATGGTCTCAGCCGCCCCAAAAGGGAAGCCCTTACCTGATTTGTGGTGCATGGGCGACAGGACGCCATGCCGAAGCAGCCGTGAAAGGTAATTGAAAGGAAGTGACTCCTATAGTGACATCCTGATTGCGAAATCAGGCATCACCAATAACTATATCCTCTGGAGACCTACATGAAGAAAACCTCGTTGACCCTCGCTATCATGGCATTGGCGGCAGCCGCCGGCGGCGCCGCACACGCCCAATCGAACGTGCAGGTCTACGGTTTGCTGGACGTTGGCGTGGAAACCGCCAACAAGAAAACGCCAACCGGCGGCAGCATGACCAGCGTAATCTCGGGCGGCATGAACACGTCGCGCTGGGGCTTGCGCGGCACCGAAGACCTGGGCGGCGGCTTGAAAGCCGTGTTCAACCTGGAAGGCGGCATCCTGATGGACACCGGCGCCGCGGACGGCCCGCTGTTCAAGCGCCAGGCCAACGTCGGCCTGGAAGGCGCCTTCGGCCGCGTGATCATCGGCCGTTCCTTCACCAGCGTGTACGACACCGTGATCTCCTTCGACCCGATGGGCTTCGCGCCTTACTACTCGTGGGCGACCTCGGGCCCGGCCACCGGTCCTAGCAAATACGGCTTCACCACCCAGTACGACAACATCATCAAGTACACCGGCACCGCCGGCGACTTCAAGTTCAGCGCCAACTACGGCGCCGGCGAACAGACCACCGGCGCGCAGGACAGCGCCAAGGTCGGCATGTCCGGTGTCTACAAGATCGGCGCTGTCAACCTGATGGCGACCTGGGAGCGCAACAACGGCAACACCGTTCCAGCCACCGGCAACCGCGACAAGAACACCGTCTGGCACCTGGGCGCGAACTATGAAAACGGTCCGGTGAAACTGTGGGGCGTGATGCGCGACTACAAACTGGTGGCCGGCAAGGCGCTCACTCCTGACGTCAAGGCCACCACCACCTGGGCCGGCATCGCCTACAAGACCAACGACGTGACCACGCTGACCGGCGCGATCTACCACGTCAACGTCAAGAACGTCGCCTCCGGCAAGGACGCCGATCCAACCATGTACGTGGCGCGCTATCGCTACGCTCTGTCCAAACGCACCGACCTGCATGTGTCGGCTGCCTATGCCAAGGCCAAGAATGGCCAGCTGACCGGCCTGTCGCGTGACGATGCCGGCTACGGCGACACCCAGCGCGGCGTCACCGTCGGCATGCAGCACCGCTTCTAAGCCGAAGAATGGAACGCGGCATTTTGCAAAAAATGCCGCGTTCTGAAAGCGCTTTGAAAGCTTCACCGTTCTAAGATACCTAACAAGATGACTAAAGTTTTGCTGGCTTTGATTGCCGCGCTCCTTTTGTGCGCGGCAGCGCAGGCGGCAAGCCTGGAGTGCATCGTACCGTCCAAGCCGGGCGGCGCAATGGACCTCACTTGCAAGCTGGCGCAAAAGGGTTTGCAGGGCTTGCGCGGCACGCCGAAGCCGCCGCCGTCGGATATGCACATCAGCTATCTGCCGGGCGGTATCGGCGCGGTGGCCTGGCATTCGCTGGTGTCGCAGCGGCGCGCGGAACCGAACACGCTGGTGGCTTTTTCGGGCGGCTCGCTGCTCAATCTGGCGCAGGGCAAGTTCGGCAAGGCCAAGGCTTCCGATGTGCGCTGGGTGGCCGCGCTGGGCGCCGACTACGGCATGATCGCGGTGCGCGCCGATTCGCCCTACAAGACGCTGGGCGAGCTGGTGGCGGCGCTGAAGGATCATCCGGAAAAAGTGCTGATCGGCGTTTCAGGCACCATCGGCAGCCAGGACTGGCTGAAGATGGCGATGGTGGTCAAGACCGCCGGCGTCGATCCCAAGGTGCTGCGTTTCGGTGGCGCTGGAGGGCGGCGGCGAGGCCTTCACCGCGATGCACGCGAACTATGTGCAGGTGGTGTCCGGCGACGCCAGCGAGGCGACGCTGTACGCCGCAGGCGGCAATACAAGGGTGCTGGCGATACTGGCCGAGCACCGCCTGCCGGGCGTGTTGGCGAATGTGCCGACGGCGCGCGAGCAGGGCATCGATGTGGTGTGGCCCATCATCCGCGGCGTATGGATGGGGCCACAGGTGTCGGATGCGGATTACCAGCACTGGGTGTCGAACTTCGACCGCGTGCTGGCCAGTCCCCAGTTTGCGCAGATGCGCGCGGCGTCGGGCCTGTTCCCATTCGGACTGACCGGCGATGCGCTGGCAGCATATGTAAAAAAGGCCGTAGACGATTACGGCAGGCGCGCCGCCGAACTCGGTCTGGTGCGCTGATCACCAATATATCAATAACGACGGAGACTATCATGATGTTGAAAACCACCTTGGCCGCTGCATGCGCCACCCTGTTTGCCGGCGCGGCCTTTGCACAGGTTCCCGCCGGTTATCCCGCCGACTACCAGAAGATCATCGACGCCGCCAAGAAGGAAGGCAAGCTGGTAATGTACGGCGCCACCGACAGCAAGGCCACGCAGCCGCTGATCAAGGACTTCAACGCGCTGTACCCGGGCATCACCGTCGAATACAACGACATGAACTCCACCGAGGTATACAACCGTTTCATCTCCGAAGTGGCGGCCGGCGGCAACACCGCCGACGCCATGTGGTCGTCGGCGATGGACTTGCAGATGCGCCTGGCCTCCGACGGCTACGCGCTCAAATACAAATCGGTCGAATCGGCCAAGATCCCCGGCTGGGCCATCTGGGACGACCAGGCCTACGGCACCACGTTCGAGCCGGCCGCCATCGTCTACAACAAGCGCCTGGTGGACGCCAAGGAAGTGCCGCAGACGCACGGCGACTTCGCCAAGCTGATCGTGCAGCCGAAATTCAAGGACAAGGTGACGACCTACGACATCGAGAAATCCGGCGTCGGCTTCATGTTCATGACCCAGGACGCGCGCGAGAATCCGAAGTTCCTGGAACTGGAAAACGCCTTCGGCGAAGCCAAGGTGCGCGTGCAATCGTCCACCGGCACCATGATGGAGCGCATCTCGTCGGGCGAGAACCTGATCGGCTACAACGTGCTGGGCTCCTACGCGCTGGTGCGCGCCAAGGCCGATCCTTCGATCGGCGTGGTGCTGCCCAAGGATTACACGCTGATCATGTCGCGCGTCTTCTTCATCAACAAGGCCGCCAAGAACGTCAACGCCGCCAAGCTGTGGCTGGACTACATGCTGTCGCACCGCGGCCAGACCATCATCGCCAACGACTCCAAGCTGTTCGCGATCCGCGCCGACGTCACCGGCGAAACCACGTCGGCGGACCTGATCAAGCAGATCGGCAAGGACAACGTCAAGCCGGTGCCGGTCCATCCTATCGTGCTGCAGTTCCTGGGGCCGGCCAAGCGCATGGCCTTCCTCAAGCAGTGGAAAGAAACCGCAGGCAAGAAGTAATCGCTGACAGGCCAGCCCGCACGCCGCGCGCAATCGCCGCGCCCCGTGCGGGCCGCAACATCCCATCCGCCTCATCGGAAATACTATGCAAACTCTGACACTCCAAGGCTCCGGCCGGCGCAGCATCAACTGGACGCGCGGCGTCGTGGTGACGCTGGCCGCCATCGCCATCTTCCTGCCGCTGCTGCTGATTTTCTACCAAAGCTTTTTGAACGCGCCGTTCTTCATGCCCGCCAAGGAGCTGGGCCTGGACGCCTACCGCTTCATCTTCGAAGACCCCGATTTCTCGGTGGCGTTCAAGAACGCCTTCCTGCTGGCCGCCGGCCTGACCGCCATCGCCGTGCCGCTGGGCGGCATGCTGGCCTTCCTGATGATACGCACCGACCTGCCGGGCCGCGGCTTCATCACGCCGATGCTGCTGGTGCCCATCTTCGTCTCGCCGATGGTGATGGGCTTCGGCTACGTGGTCTCGATGGGACCCGTCGGCTTCTACTCGCTGTGGGCCAAGGACATCCTCGGCTTCATCCCGTGGAATATCTACTCCTTCACCAGCATCGTGGTGATCGCCGGCCTGACCCACGTGCCGCACGTCTACCTGTACGCCTCGTCCGCGCTGAAAAGCCTGGGCTCCGACGTCGAGGAAGCGGCGCGCGTCACCGGCGCCTCGCCGCTGCAGGTGATGTTCAACGTATCGCTGCCGATGATCACGCCGGCGCTGGCCTATGCCGCCGTGCTGGTGTTCTTCCTCGGCTTCGAGGTGTTCGGCCTGGTGCTGGTGCTGGGCGATCCGGAAGGCCACCTGGTGCTGGCCACCTATCTGTACAAGCTGACCAACAAACTGGGCACGCCTTCGTACCACCTGATGGCCGCCGTCGCCGTCTGCCTGGTGATGGTGACGATGCCGCTGGTGATGATACAGCGCTGGCTGCTCAAGTCGGCCAACAAGTTCGTTTCGATCAAGGGCAAGGGCGCGCGCTCCAAGGCCATGCCGCTCGGTAAATGGAAATGGCTGGCCTTCGCGCTGATCTTCGCCTGGCTGATGTTCACCATCATCATGCCGATGTCGGGCATCGTGTTGCGCTCCTTCGTGCAGTACTGGGGCGAGGGCGTCAACCTGCGCGACGTGCTGACGCTGCAGCACTTCCGTGAAATCATGGAACAGCCGGCGCTGATGCGCGGCATCCTCAACACCGTCCTGATCGGCGTGATCGGCGGCGCCCTGGCGGTGATCTGCTACTGCGCCATCGCGCTGGCCATGCACCGCAAGCCGGACGGCATCACCCGCTTCCTGGACTACAGCGTGCTGGTGCCGCGCGCCGTGCCTGGCCTGCTGGCCGGCCTGTCCTTCCTGTGGGTATTCCTGTTCGTCCCGAGCTGGCTCGATGGCATGTTGAAGGGCATGGACAACGGCGCGGCCCTGTGGCTGAGCGAGCATGCGATACCGCTGCTGCGCTCCGTGCGTTCGACCATCTTCGCCTTGTGGCTGGCGTATTCGGTGGTGTGGCTGGCCTACGGCATGCGCCTGATCTCCACCGCGCTGCTGCAGGTGGGGCCGGAGCTGGAGGAGGCGGCGCGCGCGGTCGGCGCATCGCGCGGCCAGGTCACGCGCGACGTCACCGTGCCGCTGGTGAAGTATGGCCTGCTGGGCGCGTGGCTGATGGTGTTCCTGATCTTCGAACGCGAATATTCCACCGGCGTGTACCTGCTGTCGCCGGGCACCGAGGTGATAGGCGCGATGCTGGTGTCGCTGTGGGCCACCGGCTCCACCGACCTGGTGGCGGCGCTATCGTTCATTAACATTTCGCTGGTGGCCATCGGCCTGGGCGTCGCCCTGCGCTTCGGTGTGAAGCTGCATAACTGATAAAAATTATGAAACGAGACCTCATCATGAATGAACTGACCGTCAACGACCTGCACCTGGACTACGGCACCGGCGCCCACGCCAACCAGATTCTGAAGGGCGTGTCCATGCACCTGCAAAAAGGCGAAGTGGTGGCGCTGCTCGGGCCTTCGGGCAGCGGCAAGACCACGCTGCTGCGCGCGGTGGCGGGCCTGGAAAGCCCGAAGCAGGGCACCATCGCCATCGGCGACCGCAATGTGTTCGACGGCGCGAAGAACTTCGAGATGGCGGCCGAGCACCGCAACCTGGGCCTGGTGTTCCAGTCCTACGCGCTGTGGCCGCACAAGACCGTGTTCGACAACGTCGCCTATGGCCTCAAGCTGCGCAAGATGGGCAGCAGCGAGATCAAGGACAAGGTCGCGGACGTGCTGAAGAACCTGGGCCTGGGCCATCTGGCCGAGCGCTTCCCGCACCAGCTGTCGGGCGGCCAGCAGCAGCGCGTGGCGATCGCGCGCGCGCTGGTGTACAACCCGCCGGTGATCCTGCTGGACGAACCGCTGTCCAACCTGGACGCCAAGCTGCGCGAGGAGGCACGCGCCTTCCTGCGCGAGCTGATCGTGCGACTGGGCCTGTCGGCGCTGATGGTCACGCACGACCAGGCCGAGGCGATGGCGATCTCGGACCGCATCCTCTTGCTCAACAACGGCAAGATCGAACAGCAAGGCACGCCGCAAAGCATGTACGAAACGCCGGACACGCTGTTCACGGCCGAATTCATGGGCAGTAACAACCGCCTGCCGGCCAAGGTGGTGCAGCGCGACGGCGCCAACGTCATGCTCGATATCGGCGGCGCGAAACTGCAGGGCATCGCGCGCGGCGCCGGCAGCGGCGAGCCGTCGACCATCATCCGCGTGGAGGAAGTGAAGGTCAGCGCCACGCCGGTGGAGAATGCGATCGAGCTGCCGCTGCTGACCTGCATGTACCTGGGCGACCGCTTCGAATGCCTGTTCAAGAGCGAGGGCGGACCGGAAATGAGCTTGCGCGCCTACTCCAAGCACAGGCTGGAGGCGGGCAAGTATTGGCTGCAACTGCCGGCCGACAAGCTCTGGGTGTTCTGACCCGCAAGACGTCCCGGGCGGCCGCGCAGGCGGGCCCCGGGGCGCTCCCCGCTTTCGCATTCCCCGCGAGACACGCACTCAACAGTGCGGAATTATTTTTCCCTCCGCCGCATTTGCTTTCTTCTGCCAAAAAACGTGATCTTTGGAGAGAATCTGCACTATGGAATGCACAAAATAAGAAGAGAAACGACAGAAAAGTTGCCCTGAGTCCATTTATTTGAGGTGGCGGCAAGAACTGTCGTTTATAATTTGAAAAGTACGTCGGCTGGCGGTTCTGCGGCATGTGAGCATGAGGTCGTACCTTCTTTTTATCTCAAAGCTCTGGATTATTTAACAACATGCGTACGAATGGTGTCAGTTTTTCTATCTCCCGCCATGCCGAATGGGCGCCTGGCCTGACCGGCCCCGAGGCTTGGCAGCAATGGGCGCAAGCGCCGTTCGCCATCCAGCCCGGTGAAGAGCCGGGCGTCAGGGCGATGCCGGCCATGCTGCGCCGCCGTGCCGGTTTTCTCGGCAAGATGGCGCTGGAAGTCGCCTACCAATGCCTGGATGGACGCACCGATATTCCGACGGTTTTCTGCTCGCGCCATGGCGAGGTCGCGCGGTCCCTGGACTTGCTGTCCGACCTGGCGCGCGGCGAACCGCTGTCGCCGACGGCGTTCAGCATGTCGGTGCACAACGCCATTGCCGGCCTGCTGAGCATCGCCCGCAGCGACCGCGCCAATCAACTGGCGCTGGCCGCCGGCGCGGCCACGATCGAGCACGCGGTCATCGAAGCCTGCGGCATGATGGCGGACGGAGCGCCCATGGTGCTGCTGGTCGCTTGCGATGGCCCTTTGCCGGCCTTGTTTGCGTCGTTCCAGGATTGCGAAGAACAGCCATATGCCTGGGCGTGGCTGTTGACGCCAGCAGGCGACGGCGCCGTGTCGCTGAGCTGGAGCGCGAGCGCCAAGGCGCCGTCCACCGGCATGCCGGCCGGCCTGGAGGTGGCGCGTTTCCAGCTGCGCGGCGCGCGGCGCCTGGAGCGCAACGATGGGCGCATGCGCTGGAGCTGGAGCCGCGATGCTTGAGCGGCTGCCGGCCAGGCTGTCGCTATACTGGCGTGTGTTCGCCACCGGTTTGAGCTTTCTGGTGTTCGGTATCGGCGGCCTGCTGCTGCGGGTGGCGGTGTTCCCGGTGCTGAATGTGCTGGTGCGCCAGCCGGAACGGCGCGTGACGGCCGCGCGCACGGTGATACGGCTGGCGTTTCGCAGCTACGTCGATTTGATGCGCGCGCTCGGCGTGCTGCGCTACGAGGTGCGCGGCATCGAGAAGCTGGACCGGGGTGGCTTGCTGATACTGGCCAACCATCCGACCTTGATCGACACCGTGTTCCTGATGGCCTTCGTGAAGAACGCCGACTGCATCGTCAAGGGCGCGCTGTGGAACAACCCGTTCACGCGCGGGCCTGTGCGGGCGGCGGGCTACATCAACAACGAGGGCGGGGCGGAACTGGTGGACGATTGCATCGCCTCTCTGCGGCGCGGCAATAACCTGATCGTGTTCCCGGAGGGGACGCGTACACCGGCCGACGGTGTGATCAGCATGAAGCGCGGCGCGGCCAACATCGCGGTGCGCGGCGCGCGCGACGTCACGCCGGTGCTGATCCGCTGCGAACCGCCCACGCTGGGCAAAGGCGAGAAGTGGTGGCGGGTGCCGCCGCGCCGCGTGCTGATACGGATAGACGTGCAGGACGACCTGGCAGTGGCGGCATGTACCGACGCCGCCGCCAGCGAGGTGATGGCGGCGCGTCAATTGACTGAATTTTTACAGAATTATTTTACCGGGAAGTGCCAAAGCCATGCTTGAACTGGAAGTGAAAGAACTGATCATCGATGTACTGCAGCTGGAGGACATCACGCCGGCCGATATCGATAGTGCGGCGCCGCTGTTCGTCGAGGGCCTGGGCCTGGACTCGATCGACGCGCTGGAGCTGGGCGTGGCCCTGCAGAAGAAGTACGGGATTTCCCTGTCCGCCGATTCGGAGGACACCCGTCGCCATTTCGCCTCGGTGCAGGCGCTGGCGGCGATGATCGACAGCCACAGAAAAAAATAAGGGAGTAGTACATGATTGATTTGAATGAAATGAGCAAGGACCAGCTGCAGGCGTGGGTGGTGGACCTGCTGGCCGAGATGTTTGAACTCGACAAGGCCGACCTGAGCGCCGAGTCGAACCTGTACGCCGACCTGGATATCGACAGCATCGACGCGGTCGACCTGGCGGTGAAGCTCAAGCAGCTGACCGGCAAGCGCCTGCAGCCGGAAGTGTTCAAGACCATCCGCACCATCGGCGACGTGGTCGATGCGCTGGCCGGCATGACGGAGCAGGCGGCGTAAGCACGATGCCGATGACTGTATTGACGGCGGCGGTGACGCTGCTGTATCCGCTGGCGATCTGGTTCGGTCATGGACAGGTGGAGCCGCGCTGGCTGGCCGGCCTGCTGCTGCTGGCCGTGGCCACGCGGCTGCCGGCGCTGAAGCTGAGCGGCGTTGCGCGCTGGTCGGTGGCGGGCGCGCTGGTGCTGATGGCCTGCGCGGCGTGGAGCAACCTGCTGCTGCCGTTGAAGCTGTATCCGGTGCTGGTCAACGCGGCGCTGCTGGCGGGCTTCGGCTACAGCCTGGCGACGCCGATGTCGGCGGTCGAGCGCATGGCGCGTTTGCGCGGCGAGGACTTCCCGCCGGTGGCGCAGGCCTATATGCGCAAGGTGACGCAGGTGTGGTGCGGCTTTTTCGTCGTCAACGGCGCCATCGCTTTCGCCACCGCGCTGTGGGCGTCGGAGGCCGTGTGGTCGCTGTACACCGGCGTGATCGCGTACGTGCTGATGGCGTTGCTGTTCGGCGCGGAGTATCTGGTGCGCCTGCGTTTCAAGCGCCTGCATCATGTCTGATCGGATTGAAAACCTGTACACGGCCATCGCGGCGCGGCCCGCCGACGGCGTGGCCGGCTGGCGTGCCGGCGCCGCCGTGGACAACGCGGGCTGGCTGGCGCGTGCGCGCGCATGGCACGCGCTGCTGCGCGGCCTGCCGGGCAGCGACTTCGCGCTCTACCTGGACGACAGCCTGGAATTCGGCGCAGCCCTGCTGGGCGCCTGGCATGCCGGCAAAACCATCTGGCTGAGCGCCGACACGCTGGAGGCCAGCTGCGCCGCCTTGCGCGGCTCGGTGGACGGTTTCCTCGGCCAGTTCCCTGCGCAGCTGCTGCCGATGCAGCCGCCCGAATCTGGCGCGGTGTCCGGCCCCGAACAAATGGATGGCCCCCTGTCCGCCGATCTGCCTGCGCTGGTGGTGTTCACCTCCGGCAGCACCGGCGCCGCGCAAGCCATCCCCAAGAAACTCTCGCAACTGGCGAGCGAGGTCGCCACCCTCGACGTGCTGTTCGGCGCCACCGCCGGCGACGCCGCCGTGCTGGCGACCGTCTCGCACCAGCATATCTACGGCCTGTTGTTCAAGGTCCTGTGGCCTTTGAGTAGCGGCCGCGCGATCCACGCGCTCAGCATCGCCTATCCGGAAGAACTGGCTGCCGCCATCGCCGCCGGCCCGTGCGTGCTGGTGGCCAGCCCGGCGCACCTGAAGCGCTTGCCGGACCATCTGGACTGGAGCGGCGCCGCGCGCGCGCTGCGCGCCGTGTTCTCGTCCGGCGGACCGTTGGCTGCGGACGCCGCGCTGGCCGCCGGAGCCCTGCTGGGCAGCGTGCCGGTGGAAGTGTATGGCAGCTCGGAGACCGGCGGCGTGGCCTGGCGCCAGCGCCGCGGCGTCGCCGACGACGCCTGGCGGCCTTTCCCCACCGTGGCCTGGCGCCTCGGCGCCGACGACACGCTGGAAGTACGGTCGCCGCACCTGGCCGACGACAACTGGCTGGCGCTGGCCGACCGCGCAGCTCGCAGCGGCGAGCAGCGCTTCCTGCTGCTGGGCCGCAGCGACCGCATCGTCAAGATCGAAGAGAAGCGCATCTCGCTGACCGCGATGGAGGCGGCGCTGCTGGCCTGCGGCCTGGCGGCCGAAGCCCGCGTTGTGCTGTGCGAGCCGGATGGCGGCGAACGCCAGCGCCTGGCGGCCTTCATCGTGGCGGCGCCGCAAGGCCGCGCGCTGCTGGCGGCCGAAGGCAAGCTAGCGCTCAACGCCCGCCTGCGCGCCGTGCTGGCCGCGACCGTGGATGCGGTCGCGCTGCCGCGCCGCTGGCGCTACCTGGACCAGATGCCGGTCAACGCCCAGGGCAAGACCACGCTGGCCGCCTTGCTGGCGCTGCTCGACGGCGACAACGGCGCGGCCGGCCGGCGTCCGCGCTTCCCGCGCACGCGCGAGCTGGAACGCGAACCGCTGCGCGTGCTGCTGGAAGTGGAAGCGCCGGCCGAGCTGCTGTACTTCGACGGCCACTTCGACGTCGCGCCCATCCTGCCGGGCGTGGTGCAGGTCGACTGGGCCATCCACTACGGCCGCCAGTATTTCAGCCTGCCGCCGCGCTTCCTGGGCGTGAACGCGCTCAAGTTCCAGCAGGTGATACAACCGGAGGCGCCGGTGCAGCTGGAGCTGCTGCACGACACGGCCAAGGGCTGCCTGCAATTCCGCTACCTGTCGGAAGCCGGGCAGCACGCCAGCGGCCGCGTCATGCTGGGAGGCGCGGATGCCTGACTTCAAACCCTGCATCGTGGTCCCGGTGTACAACCACGAACACGCGATCGGCGCGGTGCTGGACGGGCTGCTGCGCCATGGCGCGCCGTGCATCCTGGTCGACGACGGCAGCAGCGCCGCCTGCGCCGCCGTGCTGGACACGCTGGCGCTGCGGCATGCGGGCAGCGTCACGCTGGTGCGCCTGCCGCGCAACCAGGGCAAGGGCAGGGCGGTGCTGGGCGGCTTCCGTCGCGCCGCGGAACTCGGATACAGCCACGTACTGCAGATCGACGCCGACGGCCAGCACAATACCGCCGACGTGCCGGCCTTCCTGGTGCAGGCGGCCGCCCATCCGGACGCCGTCATCGCCGGCCATCCGGTCTACGACGAGTCGGTGCCCAAGGCCCGCCTGTACGGCCGCTACGCCACCCATATCTGGGTGTGGATCAATACGCTGTCGTTCGACATCAAGGATTCGATGTGCGGCTTCCGCGTCTATCCGGTTGCCCCGGTCAATGCGCTGGCGGCGCGGCGGCCCATCGGCGCGCGCATGAACTTCGATACCGACATCCTGGTGCGGCTATTCTGGGATGGCCTGCAGGTGATCAACCTGCCGACCCGCGTCAGCTATCCGTCGGACGGCGTATCGCACTTCCGCGTCTGGCGCGACAACGTGCTGATCTCGTGGATGCACACCAAGCTGTTCTTCGGCATGCTGCCGCGCATCCCGCGCCTGCTGGCGCGCAAATGGCAGGTCCGATGAGCGCGCACGGTCGGCACTGGGCCTCCATCAACGAACTGAGTTTCGTCGCCGGCATGCGGCTGCTGTTCTGGATCTGCCGCGTGTTCGGCCGCTGGCCGTTCCGCGTGGTGCTGTATCCGGTGCTGGGCTGGTACGTGCTGACCAAGCCGCTGCCGCGCCGCGCCTCCAGCGAATACCTGCGGCGCGTGGCGGACTACGACGATTTGCCGACCGGCTGGATGGGCGTGCTGCGCCACTTCGCCGCCTTCGGCGAGAGCATCCTGGACAAGATGCTGCTGTGGGGCGGTTTGTTCAAGCTCGATAGCGTGGACCTGCACGGCGACGAACTGATTAACCACGCGCTGGCGGCGGGGCGCGGCGGCCTGCTGATCTGCTCCCACCTCGGCAACCTGGAACTGTGCCGCGTGATGTCGCGCCAGCGCCGCGACATCAAGCTGACGGTGCTGGTGCATACCAAGCACGCGCAGGCCTTCAACGACATGCTGGCCCGCCTGAATCCCGACAGCCAGCTGAACCTGATGCAGGTGACGGAGATGTCGCCGGCCACGGCGATCCTGCTGTCCGAGCGCGTGGCGCGCGGCGAGTTCGTGGTCATCGCCGGCGACCGGGTGCCGGTGTCGCACAATCCGCGCGTGGCGATCGCCGACTTCCTCGGCGAGCCGGCCGCCTTCCCGGTTGGCCCCTACGTGCTGGCCAATATCCTGCAATGCCCGGTGTACCTGCTGTTCTCGACCCGCCGGGGACGCCGCTCGACCGTGCATTTCGAAGCCTTCCGCGACGCCGTGCGCATTCCGCGCCAGGGCCGCGATGCCGCCTTCGAGCAACTGGCCGCCGATTATGCGCGCCGGCTGGAGCAGCACTGCCTGAGCGCTCCGCTGCAGTGGTTTAACTTTTACGATTTCTGGCACTTACCCCAATTGGAACGTTCCGATGCACCTCGCTGACCTAGCCCAACTCAACACCACGCCGCGCACCGTGCGCTTCGACCGCAACCGCCTGACGATCGAGGACATCGTCGACATCGCGCAAGGCCGCGCCGTCGCCGAGCTGTCGGACGATCCTGCCTTCCGCGCCGCCATCGCGCGCGGCGCCGATTTCCTGGAGCGCCTGCTGCGCGAAGACGGCACCGTCTACGGCGTCACCACCGGCTACGGCGATTCCTGCACCGTGGTGGTGCCGCCGGAACTGGTGGCCGAGCTGCCGCACCACCTGTACACCTATCACGGCGTCGGCCTGGGCGAGTACTTCACGCCGCCGCAGACGCGGGCCATCCTGGCATCCCGCCTGGCGTCGCTGAGCAAAGGCTATTCCGGCGTCAGCGTCGAGCTGCTGCTGCAGATCACGCGCCTGCTCGACGCCGGCCTGCTGCCGCTGATTCCTTCCGAAGGCTCGGTCGGCGCCAGCGGCGACCTGACGCCGCTGTCCTACCTGGCGGCGGTGCTGTGCGGCGAGCGCGAAGTGTGGCGCGACGGCGTGCAGGTGCCGGCCGCCCAGGCCCTGCAGGAAGCCGGCATCACGCCGCTGCGCCTGCGGCCGAAGGAGGGCCTGGCGATCATGAACGGCACCGCCGTCATGACCGCGCTGGCCTGCATGGCCTACGACCGCGCCGAATACCTGGTCCAGCTGACCACCCGCATCACGGCCATGGCCTCGTTCGCGATGGACGGCAACGCCCACCACTTCGACGAAGTGCTGTTCTCGGTCAAGCCGCACGGCGGCATGCAGCAGGTGGCGGCGTGGCTGCGCAGCGACCTGCCGACCGACCAGTGGGAACGCAACGGCAAGCGCCTGCAGGACCGCTACTCGATCCGCTGCGCGCCGCACGTGATCGGCGTGCTGGCCGATGCGATGCCGTTCTTCCGCTCGGCCATCGAGAATGAACTCAACAGCGCCAACGACAATCCGCTGATCGACGCCGACAACGAGCGGGTGCTGCACGGCGGCCATTTCTACGGCGGCCATATCGCCTTCGCCATGGACGGCATGAAGAACGCCGTCGCCAACCTGGCCGACCTGCTGGACCGCCAGATGGCGCTGCTGGTCGACAGCCGCTACAACCACGGCCTGCCGGCCAACCTGTCCGGCGCCACCGGCGCGCGCGCGCCGATCAACCACGGCTTGAAGGCCTTGCAGATCAGCGCATCGGCATGGACTGCGGAAGCGCTCAAGCTGACCATGCCGGCCTCGGTGTTCTCGCGCTCGACCGAGTGCCACAACCAGGACAAGGTCAGCATGGGCACCATCGCCGCGCGCGACTGCCTGCGCGTGCTGGAGCTGACGGAGCAGGTCGTGGCCGCGCTGCTGATCACCGTGCGCCAGGGCGTGTGGCTGCGCTGCCAGCTCAGCCCCGAACTGCAACCGCAGGCCGCGCTGGCGGCGATGCAGGAAGCGCTGGGCGCGGACATCCGCCCGGTCGAGGAAGACCGTCGCCTGGAGCCGGACCTGCGCCTGCTGCTGGAACGCATCCGCGCCAAGGCATGGGATCTGTATGCGCCGAACTAACAAGGACAGCCGCTGGTTCGCGGAAATCGAGATGCAGGTCCAGTTCTTCGACCTGGATCCGATGGAGATCGTCTGGCACGGCCGCTACGTCAAGTACCTGGAAGTGGTGCGCTGCGCGCTGCTCGACAAGATAGGCTACAACTACCCGCAGATGAAGGAGTCCGGCTACGCCTGGCCGGTGATCGACATGCAGCTGCGCTACGTGGGGTCGGCGACGTTCGGCCAGACGCTCAAGCTGCGCGCCGATATCGTCGAGTGGGAAAACCGCCTGAAGATCGACTACCTGATCACCGACGCCGCCACCGGCAAGCGCTTGAATCGCGCCAGCACCACCATGGTCGCCGTCGATATCGCCACCAAGGAGATGTGCTTCGTGTCGCCTCCTGTGCTGTTTGAAAAATTGGGAATAGAGCCTGTATGAAGCTGATGAAATCGATCCTGCTGGCGGCCGCGATGACTGCGCTGGCCCATGCCCACGCCGCCGTGCCGGTGGCGAAGATCCAGGCCATGCTGGCCAAGCCGCCGGTGATGTGCGGCCGCTTCGACCAGAGCAAGCAGCTGGCGGGCATGAAGAAGCCGCTGGCCGCCAACGGCCGCTTCTGCGTGGTCGCGGGCAAGGGCGTGCTGTGGCGCACCCTGCAGCCTTTCCCCAGCACGCTGCGCCTGACGCGCGACGAAATCGTCAACTACCAGGGCGACCGCGTGGCGATGCGCCTGGACGCCAAGACCGAACCGACCGTCCGCATGATCAACAACGTGCTGTTCTCGCTGCTGTCCGGCGACCTGGGCCAGCTGGAGACGCTGTTCGAAGTGGACGGCACGGTCGACGCCAGCAGCTGGAGCGTGATGCTCAAGCCGCGCCAGGCGGCGCTTGAAAAAGCGATCGGCACCATCAAGCTCGATGGCGGCGCCTACGTCAAGACCATCGTCATGGGCGACGCCGCCGGCGACCGCACCACCATCGTGTTCTCGGCGATCCAGTCGGGCGAAGCCGCGATGAGCAAGGAAGAGGCGGCGCTGTTTTGACCCGCACCCGCCAACTCGCGCTGCTGTGGGCCTTTGCCGTCTGCCTGCTGCTGGGGCATAACGCCTATCTGTGGCTGGTGCAGCGCATCGTGCCGGACACCGACATCATGGCGCTGCTGCCGGTGCAGGAGCGCGATCCGCTGCTGCAGCAGTCGTTCAGCCATATGGTCGATGCGGCGCAGCAGCGCGTGGTGGTGCTGGTCGGCGCCGCCGACTGGGACGGCGCCAGGCGCGCCGCCGATGCCTACGGCGCCGTGCTCGCGGCCCGCAAGGATGTCTTCGAGGCGACGCCGATCAACGAGCAGACGCAGAGCGACTGGCTGGCACTGTTCCAGCGCCATCGCCTGGCGCTGCTGACGGCCACGCAGGAGGCGCAGCTGCGTCATCAGCCGGCGCAGTTCTGGCTCGAAGCGGCGTTGAACAAATTGTATAGCCCCTTCGGCGGCCCTAACCTCGGCTCGTGGCGTGAAGATCCGTTCGGCCTGTTCGCCGGCTGGGTGCAGGAGCGTGCGCAGGAAACCCCGGTGCGGCCGCGCGACGGCCACCTGTTCGTCGCCGATGCGCAGCGCCAGTACGTGCTGCTGCCGCTGACGCTGAAAGTACCCGCGCTGTCCATGACGGCGCAGGACACCGTGCTGCCGCTGCTGAAGCAGGCCGGCGAGGCCGCCCGCAAGGCCACGCCGCAAGTCGAATTGATACAGGCCGGCGTGATCCTGCACGCGGCCAACGCCAGCGCCCAGGCCAGCGGCGAGGTGTCCACCATCGGCATCGGCTCGCTGCTGGGCATCGTGCTGCTGATGTGGTTTGCCTTCCACTCGTTCAAGCCGATTTCGCTGATCCTGCTGTCGATCGGTATCGGCTGCCTTGGCGCGCTGTCCGTATGCTGGCTGCTGTTCGGCCGCGTACACTTGATGACGCTGGTGTTCGGCGCGAGCCTGATCGGCGTGGCGCAGGATTACGGCATCTACTTCCTGTGCAACCGCCTGGCGGCAGACGAGCAACTGGCGTCGCCGGCGCTGCTCAAGCGCCTGCTGCCCGGCCTGGGCCTGACCCTGCTGGCGGCGGTGATCGGCTACATGGGACTGGCGCTGACGCCGTTCCCCGGCCTGCGCCAGATGGCGGTGTTCTCCGCGCTCGGCCTGGTGTTCGCCTGGCTGACCGTGGTGTGCTGGTTCCCGGCGCTGATCGGCAGCCGCACGCTGAAGAGCGGGGCGCTGGTGCGCGGCTACGGCGCGGCCCTGCTGCGCTGGCCTTTGCTGCGCGCGAACCGCACCACGCTGCTGGCCGCCGTGGCGTTCGCGCTGGCGGCGGGCTACGGCATCAGCCGCCTGGGCGCCAACGACGATATCCGCCTGCTGCAAAATCCGCCCAAGCACCTGATCGCCGACCAGCTCAAGCTGAGCAAGCTGCTGGACGCGCCGACGCCGGTGCAGTACTTCCTGGTGCGCGGCGACTCCGTCGAGACGGTGCTGCAACGCGAGGAGGCGCTGAAGGCGCGGCTGGACCTGATGGCCGCCGGGCGGCGCATCTCCGGCTACCAGGCGATGTCCAACTGGGTGCCGTCCGCGCGCACGCAGGCGGGACGCCTTGCGCTGATTGAAGAAAAACTGCTGGCCGACGGCGGCCCGCTGCAAGCCATCGCCGCGCAGACCGGCGAGGACGCGCAATGGATCGCGGCCACCGCCGGCGGCCTGCGCGCGGCCGGTGCGCCGCTGACGCTGGACGACTTCCTGAAAACCCCGGCCAGCGAGCCGTGGCGCCATCTATGGCTGGGCGAAACGAACGGCGTCTACGCCAGCATCGTCGCCCTGCGCGGCCTGTCCAACGCCGCCGTGCCGCAGGTGAAGCAGGCCGCCGATGGCCTGCCGGGCGTGCAGTGGGTCGACAAGGTGGCTGAGATTTCATCGGTGCTGGGCCGCTATCGCGAGTACATGGGCTGGGTGGTGCTGGGTGCTTATGCGGTGGTGTTTGCGCTGCTGTTCCCGCGCTACCGGCGCCGTACCTGGCGCGTGCTGGCGCCGACCGCGCTGGCCAGCATCGCCACGCTGGCCTTGCTCGGCTTCGCGTCGCAAAGCCTTCAGCTGTTCCATGTGCTGGCCCTGATGCTGCTGCTGGGTGTGGGCGTCGATTACGGCATCTTCATGCAGGAGCATCCGGACCGCAGCGACCGCACGCCGTGGCTGGCGGTCGGCATGTCGGCGGCGAATACGATCCTGTCCTTCGGCTTGTTGGGCCTGAGTTCCACCCCGGCGCTGCAAGCGTTCGGCCTGACGATGCTGCTGGGGACCGCGCTGGTCTGGCTGATCGTTCCCTGTTTTGGCTCCACTAAAGAAAGCAACAATGACTGACGCAATGAACATCGAAGCCGTTGAAATCCTGATCGTCGGCGCCGGTCCCGCGGGGGCCGTGGCCGCCGCGCTGCTGCGCCAGCAGGGGCGCCAGGTGCTGGTGCTCGAACGCGAACAGTTCCCGCGCTTCTCGATCGGCGAGAGCCTGCTGCCGCAAAGCATGGAATACCTGGAGCAGGCGGGCATGTTGCAGGCCGTGGTTGAAGCGGGCTTCCAGTTCAAGAACGGCGCGGCCTTCATGCGCAACGGCTGCTACACCGATTTCGATTTTCGCGACAAGCACTCGGCCGGCTGGGGCACCACCTACCAGGTGCAGCGCGCCGACTTCGACCACGTGCTGGCCAAGGAAGCGGAGCGCTTCGGCGCCGAAGTGCGCTATCGCCATGAAGTGCTGGATATCGAACTTGGCAAGGACGGTGGGCCCGCGCTGGTGACGGTCAAGGGCGCGGACGGTGCGCAGTACCAGGTGCGCGCAGGCTTCATCCTGGACGCCAGCGGTTTCGGCCGCATCCTGCCGCGCCTCCTGGACCTGGAGACGCCGTCCAACTTCCCGGTGCGCGGCGCGATCTTCACCCACGTCGAAGACGGCATCCATGGCGGCGGTTTCGACCGCACCAAGATCCGCGTCACCGTGCACCCCAAGCATTGCAATGTCTGGTTCTGGACCATCCCGTTCGCCGGCGGCCGCTGCTCGCTCGGCGTGGTGGCGGAGACCAGCTTCCTCGACCGCTACCAGGGCAGCGCCACCGAGCGCCTGCAAGCCATCGTGGCGGAAGAGCCGTCGCTGTCGGCGCTGCTGGAGAACGCGAAGTGGGATACGCCGGCACGCCAGATCGTCGGCTACTCGGCCAACGTCGACAAGCTGTGGGGCGAGGGCTATGCCTTGCTGGGCAATGCGGGCGAGTTCCTCGATCCGGTGTTTTCGTCGGGCGTGACCATCGCCTTCAAGTCGGCCAGCCTGGCCGCCGCCGCGCTGCAGCGCCAGTTCGCCGGCGAGCAGGTGGACTGGCAGGCCGATTTCGGCGCACCGCTGCGCAAGGGCGTGGACACCTTCCGCGCCTTCGTCGAGTCGTGGTACGCCGGCGGCTTCCAGACCATCATCTTCCACGACAAGCAGCAGCCGGAGGTGCGGCGCATGATTTCGTCCATCCTGGCCGGCTATGCCTGGGACCAGAGCAACCCGTTCGTCAAGGACACGCCGCGCCGGCTGGCGGCGCTGGAGGCGATATGCGCGGCAGCGTGATGCGCTTGCGCGCGCCGGCGCTGGCGTCGGCGGTGCTGCCGCTGCTGCTGGCCGCCTGCGCCACCACGCCGCCGCCACAGGCGAGGCTGGGATTGAAGCTGGCGCCGGCGGCGCTGGGCACGTCCATCAGCGTGCAGCAGCACCTGAAGGTGGAGCGCAACGGCCGCACCGACGATCTCGATGTCGCGCTGCAGGTGGAGCCGGACGCGATCGACGTGGTGGGCCTGGCGTTCAGCCAGCGCGTGCTGACGCTGCACTACGACGGCAAGGAACTGAGCTCGTGGCGGCACGTGATGCTGCCGTCGCAGGTGCGCGCCGAAGACGTATTGGAAGACATGCAGCTGACGCTGTGGCCGGCCGAGGCGATTGCCGCCGCGCTGCCGGAAGGCTGGCGCATCGCCGAACAGGGCGCCTACCGCACCCTGTTCCTGAAGCAAGAACCGATCATGCAGATCAGCTACAGCGGAACGCCGCGCTGGAGCGGCACCGTGGTGCTGGACAATCTGCGCTATCACTATAAGCTGACGATACAGTTTGCGGCCCCTACCGACTGAGACCGAGGAATGTTGAATTTTTATCTGAACGCTTGCGGCATCATCTGCGCACTGGGCGACGGCCCGGAGCAGGTGAAGGCACGCCTGTACGCCGGCGAGACGGGACTGACGGCGACCGACCGCCATTCGCCCGGCCGCGCACTGCCGCTGGGCTGCGTGCAGACGCGGCTGCCGTCCGTCGACCATCTGCCGCTGCGCCAGCGTAGCCGCAACAACGCGCTGGCGCTGGCGGCGCTGGCGCAGATCCGTCCCCAGGTGGACGCCGCCGTCGCCCGCTACGGCGCGGACCGCGTCGGCGTGGTGATCGGCACCAGCACCTCCGGCGTCGGCGGGACCGAGCAGGCCATGGCCTGCCATGTCGCCAGCGGCGAACTGCCGCAGGACTTCCACTACGGCCAGCAGGAGATGGGATCGCCGGCCGAGATGCTGGCGCGCGAACTGGGCCTGGCCGGACCGGCCTATGTGCACTCCAGCGCATGCTCGTCGAGCGCCAAGGCCATGGCCAGCGCGGCCCGCCTGATCAAGATGGGTTTGTGCGACGCCGTGCTGACCGGCGGCGTCGATTCGCTGTGCGCGTTCACGGTGGCCGGTTTCGCCGCGCTCGATTCGGTCAGCGCGGCGCAGTGCGAGCCGATGAGCGCCAACCGCGACGGCATCAACATCGGCGAAGGCGCGGCCTTGTTCCTGATGACTACCGAGGCGGCCCCGGTGGCCCTGCTGGGTTGGGGCGAATCGTCGGACGGCCATCACATGTCGGCCCCCGACCCGGCCGGCGTCGGCGCGCGCCTGGCGATGACGCAGGCGCTGGAACGCGCCGGCGTGGTCGCGGCCCAGATCGACTACATCAATATGCACGGCACGGCGACGCGGCAGAACGACGCCATGGAGTCGGGCGTGATCGCGGCGCTGTTCGGCCACGAGGTGGCGGTCAGCTCGACCAAGCCGTTCACCGGCCACACGCTGGGCGCGGCCGCCGCCATCGAGGCGGCGCTATGCTGGCTCGCCATGCAGGACGATAACCCGCAAGGCCGGCTGCCGCCTCACTTGTGGGACGGTGTTGCCGATCCGGCGCTGCCGGTGCTGAACCTGGCGGCGCCCGGCGCGGCGCTGGGCCGTCCGCTGCGGCATGTGCTGAGCAGCTCCTTTGCGTTCGGCGGTTCCAATGCGGCGCTGCTGCTGGGGAGGACCGCATGACGATGCCCGACGTGCGCGAACTGGTGCCGCATTCCGGCCAGATGGTGCTGCTTGACCGCGTACTGAGCGCGGACACCGAGACGCTGTGCGCCGAAGTACGCATCCACGCCGGCAGCATGCTGGCCGGGGAGGGCGGTGTCGGCGCCTGGGTCGGCATCGAATACATGGCGCAGGCGATAGCCGCGCACGCAGGCTGGCTGGCGCTGCAACGCGGCGACGCGGTCAAGGTGGGCTTCCTGCTCGGATCGCGCAAGTACGCGTGCAGCGTGCCGCTGTTCGCCACCGGCAGCGTGCTGCATGTGCATGTGCAGCGCGTGCTGCAAGGTGAAAACGGCCTGGGTGCTTTTGACTGCCGCATCGATGTCGCGGACGGCGCAAGCGCGGTGGCGACGGCCACGGTGACGGTATTCCAGCCCGATAATGTCAATCAATTTCTCAAAGATGGAAACGCGGTATGAATCAGAATAAGTCCATGAGCGTGCTGGTGACGGGATCGTCGCGCGGCATCGGCAAGGCGATTGCGCTGCGCCTGGCGCGCGACGGTTACGATGTGGTGCTGCATTGCCGCAGCGCGCGCGGCGAGGCCGATGCGGTCGCGCAGCAGATCGCGGAAATGGGCCGCGCGGTGCGCGTGCTGCAGTTCGATATCGGCGACCGCGCCGCCACCGCCGCCGCGCTGGAAGCGGACATCGCGGAACATGGCTGCTACTACGGCGTGGTGTGCAACGCCGGCGTCGCGCGCGACAACGCCTTCCCTGCGATGTCCGGCGAGGACTGGGACATCGTGCTGCAAACGAACCTGGACGGCTTCTACAACGTGCTCAATCCGCTGGTGATGCCGCTGGTCCAGCGCCGCAAGCCGGGCCGCATCGTCACGCTGGCGTCGGTGTCGGGATTGATCGGCAACCGAGGACAGGTCAACTACAGCGCGGCCAAGGCCGGCATCATCGGCGCCACCAAGGCGCTGGCGCTGGAGCTGGCCAAGCGCGCCATCACCGTCAACTGCGTGGCGCCGGGATTGATCGAAACCGACATGACCAGCGAGGTGCCGATGGAAGAAGCGCTGAAGATGATACCGGCCCGCCGCATCGGCAAGCCGGAAGAGGTGGCGGCCGCGGTCAGCTTCCTGATCGGCGAGGAGGCCGGCTACATCACCCGCCAGGTCATTTCCGTCAACGGGGGGCTGGCATGAGCCGCCGCGTCGCCGTCACCGGCATGGCCGGCATCAGCCCGCTCGGCAACGACTGGGCCACGATACGCGAGCGCCTGGGGCAGTACCGCAACGCCGTCGTGCGCATGGAGGAGTGGGAGGACTATGAAGGCCTGAACACGCGCCTCGGCGCACCGGCAGCACCGTTCCCGCTGACCGAGCGCTATAACCGCAAGGCGATCCGCAGCATGGGCCGCGTCGCCCTGATGGCCACGCGCGCCAGCGAACTGGCGCTGGCCGACGCCGGCCTGCTGGAGCATCCGCTGCTCAAGGGCGGCGACATGGGCGTCTCCTTCGGCTCGTCGGCCGGCACGCCGAGCGCCATCGGCGATTTCGGCCGCATGATGGAAGAGCGCACCACCAAGGGCATCAACGCCACCACCTACATCAAGATGATGGCGCATACGGCGCCGGTGAACATCGGCGTCTTCTTCGGCATCACCGGCCGCGTCATCACCACTTCCAGCGCCTGCACCTCCGGCAGCCAGGGCATAGGCTACGCCTACGAGGCTATCCGCGGCGGCAAGCAGCTGGCGATGGTGGCCGGCGGCGCAGAGGAACTGTGCGCCACCGAGGCGGCGGTGTTCGACACGCTGTTCGCCACCAGCACCCGCAACGACGCCGGCCATACCACGCCAAGGCCGTTCGACGGCGGCCGCGACGGACTGGTGATCGGCGAGGGCGCGGGCTGCCTGATCCTGGAGGATCTGGACCATGCGCAGGCGCGCGGCGCCGCGATCCACGCGGAGCTGGTCGGCTTCGGCACCAACAGCGACGGCTGCCATGTCACCCAGCCGAATGCGGCCACCATGCAGAAGGCGATGCAGCTGGCCTTGCAGGACGCCGGCCTGCAGCCGTCGGACATCGGCTACATCAACGCGCACGGCACCGGCACGCACCAGGGCGACATCGCCGAGTCGCAGGCGACGCTGGCGGTGTTCGGCGGCGGCACGCCTATCAGCTCCCTCAAGAGCTACATGGGCCATACGCTGGGCGCCTGCGGCGCGCTGGAAGCCTGGATCAGCATCGAGATGATGCGCGAGGGCTGGTTTGCACCGACCATCAATCTGGACGCAGTCGATCCGGCGTGCGCAGCGCTGGATTACATCGCCGGCGAAGGCCGGCAGCTGAAGTGCGAGTACGTGATGTCGAATAACTTCGCTTTCGGCGGCATAAACACGTCGCTGATTTTTAAACGGTACGTCAAATAGGATGGTGATGATGAAAAAACTGAGTTCCGCGCTGGCATTGCTGGTATTGGCCGCAGCACCGCTGTATGCATCGGCCGCAGATACGATGGTCAAGCTGCCGATCGCCGGCGCCATGGGCGCCAACAACGCGCAGCAGCGCCTGGACGCTGGCGTGAAGTTCTACTTCGCCGACCAGCCTACGCCGGCAGTGCAAACCAAGATCACCAGCGACAGGACCAGCCTGCGCACCAATGGCTTCGGCAAGTCCACCGAGAAGGCCTGTAATTGGGTGTTCCTGTCGGCGATGCTGTCGCTGCAGAAGCGCGCGCAGGAACTGGGCGCCGACGGCGTGGTCAACATCGTCAGCAATTTCAACGACAAGGAAATGGCCAGCCAGACCGAGTTCGAATGCGCGGACGGCGCCATCATGGCCGGCGTCGCGTTCAAAGCCGATTTCGTCCGGTTCGCCAAATAGTTTTACCGATACGCCCACTCAAAGAAAGATCGCCATGAATAAAAATATCCGTAACGCCGTGCTGGCGGCCGCCATGGGCGGAGCCCTGCTGATGACCGGCTGTGCGACCAAGATCAAGGCGAGCAGCGTCCAGAACCCACCGCCGAAGGAAGCTTTCGCCGGCTACGGCCGCATCGAAGTGAAGCCTGTGGTATTCAAGGCCGGCTATGTCGGCGATGCATCCGGCCTGGCCAAGATCGACGAGAACTTCCGCGCCGACCTGGCGGCGCCGCTGGCGGAGTGGAACAAGCGCCCGGCCAATGGCCGCACGCTGGTGATCGAGCCGGTGGTCGACGAACTGTCGTTCAAGCATGGCGCCAAGCGCGTGCTGCTCGGACCTTTGGCCGGCAGCTCGGGTGTTCTGATGCACGTGGCTATCCACGACGCCAACGGCAACGTGATCGCCAATCCGGAATTCTTCCAGCGTGCCGGTGCGATGGGCGCCGGCTTCACGTTCGGCGTGCATGACAACATGATGCTGACGCGCGTGGGCAAGATGGCGGCCGGCTACGTGATGGCCAACTACGACAAGGCAGTAGGCGGCCCGACCGGCGCCGACGACCAGGCGACCGCGCAGAAATGATGGCCGCCGCCTTGCTCTGGATGGCCGATGTCGACGGCGTGGCGGATGAAGATCTGCCGCGCCTGTGCGACTGGCTGTCGGCGAGCGAGATGGCGCGCTACCGGCGCTTTGTCCGCACCCAGCGGCAGCGCCAGTTTGTCGCCGGCCGGGTGCTGGCGCGGATGGCGCTGGGTTCCCTGCTGGGCGTGGCGCCGCGCGATGTGGTGCTGGAGGACAGGCCCGGCCTGGCGCCGTTGCTGCAGTCTCCGGCGCCGCGCGGCGGCCTGCCGGGTTTCAGCATCGCGCACAGCGGCCGCTGGGTGGCGTGCGCGGTCAGCGGGCAGACCGCGTTGGGACTGGATATCGAAATGCGCGATCCGCAGCGCGATCTTGCGGCATTGGCGGCGCAAGCCTTCGATGAGGACGAGATGGCGCAGTGGGCGCGTTTGCAGGAATTGGATGAGGCGCGACGCGTAGCCGGTTTCTACGGCTTGTGGAGCGCGAAGGAAGCCCGCTTCAAGCTGGGCGCGGCGGCGGCGCATAGCGTGGCGCTGCCGCACGAAGAACTATCGGTGGTGCTGTGCAGCGCGCTGCCGCTGAAGGCGCCGCCGGCGATAGCGCTGATTACCTTGCCCTGATCACTGCCACAGCCAGCCCCACAGGCCGGGCAGGCGCTGTTTGGCGGCAGGGTCGTCGACGGTGCGGGCCAGCGCGGCGCGCTCCAGTTCCGCGCGGTCGTCGTAGAACGGTTTGTCGGCCAGCGGCATGTCGAGTTCGCGCGCGACGTCGAGCAGGATGTCCAGGTATTCCTGGATGTGGCGCGAGGTGTAGGTGTTCACGTCGTGGAAGGTGACGACCACCGGCGTGCTGCCGTCCACCGCCGGCATGGCGCCTGCGGCCCAGCGTACGCGGGTCTCGGCCAGGTGCGTGAGCATGTTGGAGCGCTTATGCCAGCTGAAGTTGATGCCGTAGATTTTGCCGTCGTTGGCATTCAGGTCGGTGAGCAGCATGTGCATGCCGTGGCGGTGGTAGGAGTCCAGCGTGCCGGCGTCGTAGGCCCAGAACGGCGGGCGCACCAGCTTGGGCGCGACGCCGGTGACGGCGGTCAGGTCGTCGACGCCGCGCTGCATCGATTCGTCCAGCGTGTCGCGGCCCATGAAGCGGTGGTTGGAATGGAAGGTGGTGGCGCTGTGCAGCGCGACCACGTGGCCTTCGTCGTGCTCGCGCCGTATCAGGGCGCGGCCCACGTCCGTGCCGCCGCCGTTCCAGGCGCGGGTCTGGGTGAAGAAGACGGCCTTGATGTGGTCCTGCAGAGGATTGCTGGCCAGCGTTTCGAGGATATGCACGGTCGGATTGTCGCTGCTGGCGGCGGCCGGCCCGTCGTCGAACGTCAGCAGGAAGCGCACCGGCGCGGGCGGCGCGTCCTGCGCCGCGGCGGGGGCGTTCAGCAGCAGCGCACACAAAACAGGCAGCAAGCGGAAAAGATGGACTGGCACGGGCAATCGGCATGGCGTTCAAGGCAGGACCGGTATTGTACGTTGGTTTGCCGCCAGGGTCGCTTTTTTGACATTTTATAAACTATGGAACAACAAAGGGTTTTATGAGCGCCAACCTGGATTTACTACAGCCACCGGCGGAGCCGCATGTGCCGGAGACGGCGTTCGGCAAATGGTTTCTACGCACCGAGACCTGGACGGTGCATGTGCTGGAGCGCGCGCTGGCGGACTTGCAGCGCCTGATGCCGGCCGACCAGCCGCGCGAGTTCGGCGTGGTGGCGGACGTGGGCTGCGGCTTCGGCCGCTCGCTCGGCAAGCTGCACCAGCGCTACGCGCCGCAGCGCCTGGTCGGCATGGATATCGATCCCGAGATGCTGCAGGAATCGGCCAGGGAAGTGGCGGCGCTGGGCATCGCCGCCGAGTTTATCTGCTGCTCCAGCTCCAACATCAAGCTGGAAGACGACTCGGTCGACCTGCTGTTCTGTCACCAGACCTTCCACCACCTGATCGACCAGGAGCGCGCCATCGCGGAGTTCTACCGCGTGCTGAAGCCGGGCGGCGTGCTGCTGTTCGCGGAATCGACCCGGCGCTACATCCACTCGTGGATCATCCGCCTGCTGTTCCGCCATCCGATGGATGTGCAGAAGACCGCGCCGGAGTACCTGGCCATGGTGCGTTCCGCCGGCTTCTCCGTGCCGGATAGTGCGGTGTCCTATCCCTTCCTGTGGTGGAGCCGCGAAGACCTGGGCCTGATGGAGACGGCGCTGCGCATCAAGCCGGCGGCCGTGCGCGAGGAAACGCTGATCAACCTGGTCGCGGTCAAGCCGCGCTAGAATGTTAAAAAGCCCCAGCGGCCCGGACGCGATCAAGATCGCGCCCGGTGCCGCTGGGGCTTTTTTTGGGTGTGGGTTAGCTTAGAAGCTGTAACGCACGCCAGCCGAGAACATGTCGGCTTTGACGTTGGCCGAACCGTCTTTGGCGACCTTGCCGAAGTTTTCGTATTCAGCAACGAAGCTCACTTGCTTGTTCAGCGCGAACGCCGCGCCAACGCTGATGTATGGCGTGGTGCGGTTTTCGGTGCCGGACTCGAAGGTCTTGCCGTATTTGGCGGTCACTTTTTCGTGGGCGGTTGCAACGCCCAGTTTGCCGAACAGCGAGAACTGTTCGTTCAGCGGCAGGGTGCCGGTGGCGGCGACGTAGAGAGCGGATGGCTTGGAGGTCAGCGTTGCGCCGTTGCCCGAAACCGATACTTCACGCAGGTCTGCGTAGCCGATTTCGGCGCCGAAATTCGTGTTGTAGTTGAAACCGCCAACCAGCTTGTAAGCGGTGGTGCTTTCTTTGAACGATGCGATACCGACGTCCGCTTTTTGTTCTGCACGGCCGATGTTGCCGCCGACGTAGTAGCCTTCAGCCTGAACTGCCAGTGGAGCGGCCAGAGCGGCGATCATTGCGATCATGGTGATTTTTTTCATTGTTGTTTCCTTTAGTTGCTAAATTTAGTGGCTAAAAAGGCGAAACGGAATACCAGGCCAACGCCGGGGATTCCGTTTCGCGAGGGCAACATTATACACTTTGATACCAAATCCGGCAAGTCGTCTCAAACTAGCTTAATCATCCAGGCTCCAGACGTACTGCATCCTGGTCCAGGATTGCTGGGGCACGCCGTCCAGCGTGCCCGGCTTGAACTTGCACAGGCCCAGGCCGACCTGGGCAGCGCGGTCCAGGTCGCGGAAGCCGCTGGATTTTTCCACTTTTGAATCGGCCACGCGGCCATCGGTGCCGATCAGCAGGGCCAGCGTGACGGTGCCGGTATCGCCGTTGCGCAGGGCGCTCTTCGGATAGTCCGGCTTGGCGCAGGCCTTGGCGTCCACCACGGCCGCCACCAGTTGCGGAGCCGCCTTGACCACTGTCTTCTCGCCAGGTTCGGCGATGCCGGTCTGCGGCGGCCGGGCCGGCGGTTGCTCCGTCAGCGGCCGCGCCGTCACCGGCGGCGGGTTGGTGGGCACCACCGGCGTTTCCATCTGCGGCACGAAGATCTCCGGCGGGGCCAGCTTGGGCAGCGGCACGTCGGGCGGCAGCACCTGCGGCGGCGGCGGCACGGGCGCGGTCGGCGTCAGGTCGATCACCGATTCCTTGACCTTGAACACCGTCAGCTTGGAGCCATGCAGGAAGGCGGCCAGCAGCGCCACGTGCAGAACGGCCACGACCGTCAGACCGGTGAGATTCTTTTTCTGGTGCATAAAGTGCTCCTTGGTGGTGGTGGATATTGCCATGTGTTGGAAGTATACTATGCTATGTCATAGCAAAATAAAAGGAAATTTGAGGAATATTTTGCGCCGGGCCGGTGTGTTATGCTTCCACCATCGGGTAGTAAATATTCCAGGAGGTAGTAGTGAAAAAAATACGGGTGATGCTGGCGGACGACCATCCGATCGTGATGACGGGCTTTGCGATGTCGCTGGAAGGGCAGGGGCTGGACGTGGTGGCGCGGGCGCGCACGCCGGAAGAGGCGGTGGCCCAGTACCGCGAGCACAAGCCGGACGTGGCCGTGCTCGACCTGCGCTTCGGCGAGCAGCTGACCGGCCTGGACGCTGCCAAACAGATCCTGGCCCAGGCGCCGGACGCCGCCATCGTCTTCCTCAGCCAGTTCGACCAGGACAGCCTGATCAAGGAAACCTACCGCCTCGGCGGCCGCGCCTTCATGACCAAGGATTGCGATCCGGCCGACCTGGCGGCGGCCGTGCGCCGCGCGCATGACGGCGAGCTGTACTTCCTGCCGCATATCGCCGAGCGGCTGGCCAACCTGTCGGTGCGCGGCGATGCGTCGCCGCAGTCGCAGCTGGACGAGCGCGCGCTGGAAATCTTCACGCTGATGGCCGAGGGACTGACCAACGCGGAGATCGCCGAGAAGCTCGATGTCTCCACCAAGACCATCAGCAACATCAGCCAGGCGGTGAAGGAGAAGCTGGGCGTGCACCGGCCGGCCTATATCACGCGGCTGGCCGTCAAGCACGGATTGATCGAGCCGTAGGCGCATGCGCTTCGACTTCTGGCGCCACTGGAGCGTGCGCGCGCGGCTGCTGTGCGTCACCGTCATCCCGCTGGCGTATATGTTCTGCACCTTCGTCTGGTACGCCTATCATTCGCGGCTGTCCGAAGTGCGCGAGGAGATGGCCGAGCGCGGCCCGCTGGTGGCCAAGGTGCTGGCCGAGAGCAGTGAATTCAGCCTGCTGTCGCATCGCTATGACGACCTGCGGCTCACCATCAATGGCTTGCTGCAGTCGGACGCCAGCATCGACCGCATCGAGGTGCTGGACGCGCAGCGGCATGAGCTGGTGCAGGCGTCGACCCGCGCGCCGGGCCGGCCGGACGCCCGCTACTACGAGGCGCCCATCCTCAAGCGGCTGATGTTCGTCACCATGCTGGCGGCCGACGGCAAGCCCTATCTGAAGGACAAGCCGGCTGGCAGCAGTGTCGCCGTCGAGACCATGGGCTATGTGCGGGTGACGATGTCGCCGTCGGCGATGCTGGTCAAGCAGACGCGCCGTTTTTATGTCGAGCTGCTGGTGGCCAGCATGGGTTTGCTGGTGTGCGCGGTGCTGGCGTGGCAGCTGTCGCAGGGCTTGAACGAGTCGCTGCAGGCGTCGATGCACAAGCTGCGCGCGGCCGATGCCGAGAAGCGCCGCCTGATCCGCAAGGTCAATACCGCCGTCGAGGATGAGCGCAAGAGCATCGCGCTGGAGATCCACGATGAATTGAACGCGACGCTGATCGCGGCCCGGCTGGAGGCGCAGCGCATCGTCGACGTCAGCCCGGCGGGCGAGGTGCGCGAGCGTGCGCAGTCCATCATCACGCTGGCGCTGGGGCTCTACAACAGCGGCCGCACGCTGGTGCGCCGGCTGCGCCCCGAGGTGCTGGACATGCTGGGACTGGACGGCGCGGTGGAGGAGATGGTGCGCCACCACGACCGCGCCGGCTGCCGTTTCACCTTCCGGGCCGAGGGCGATTTCGCGCGGCTGGAAAGCGGCATCGGCATCTCGGCCTACCGCATCATGCAGGAGGCGCTGTCCAACATCGCCAAGCACGCCCGCGCCACGCAGGCGACGGTGGCGCTGTCGCTGGACGCGCAAGGGCTGCGCATGGAGATCGCCGACAACGGTATCGGTTTCGATAATGCCTTGGTCTCGTCCGGCATCGGCATCGTGGGTATGCGCGAGCGGGTCGCCGCATTCGACGGGCGCATCGAGGTCGCCACCGCCATCGGCGCCGGTACGCGCATCGTCATTTTCTTGCCCCACGTGATCGTGCTGCAATCCACCTGAATCGGTGTATAGTAAAACGGTGACATCAACGCGAGATTCATCATGGAAACCGCAGTCGCCGCCGATACCGCCAGCCAGCAACTGAATCAGTTGCTGGCGGCTTATTCGGAAGGCCGGATCAGTCGCCGTGAGCTGGAGCAATCCAGCGGACTGTGGTTTGGCGAGATACTGGCCGCACTGGCCGAGCGTGGCCTGCCGTTGCCGCGCGTCGATACGAGAGTGCACTTCAGCGCGGCGCAGCGCCATCTGTTCACGCAGGTGTTCGGATGAACATCGCCTTGATCGTGACCGACGCCGGCCCATTGATCACGCTGGCCGTGGCTGATGCACTCGATACGCTGACCATGCTGGGTGTGCGCGTCGTCATTCCGGATATGGTCCGCTTCGAAGTGACGCGCCATGCCGGCAAGCCGGGCGCGCAGGAATTCCTGGCATGGCTGGATCTCAACGGCGATGTCGTGGAAATTGGCGATACCGAAGAATATGCCGAGTTCTCCGCTTTGCTGGCCTTGAATCCTGCGCTGCGCACGCGCAATCGCGGCGAAATGGCTGCGGCCGAGATCCTGGCACGCGAACTGTCGGGCGGCATCGACGCCGGCCTGCTGCTGTTTGAAGATTCGGACGTCCGCAAGACCAACTTCCTGGTGCGTATCCCCGACAACGTTTTGATCCTGTCGACATCCACGTTCCTGCACGGCCTGCAGCGCCGGAAACTGATACCTGACGCCGAAATGATCCTGGACCGCGCCACCGCGATCCGGGGCCCGACGGCGCGTGCCTCCGGGGCGCTGGCCAGCAGCGGCGCGGAAGATATCCTGAACGACTGGCTGGATTGATCTGCCGCTATGTCATTGCCCATTGGCATGTTCGTGCAGAACGTCATGAGGTTATAATCCGCTCAATCTTTCCGTAACACCCACCAGAACGGATGCCGCACGATATGAGCCAGCCCAATCAGTTTTCCCTGTTGACGCAACGCCGCTTCGCGCCGTTTTTCTGGACCCAGTTCCTCGGCGCGTTCAACGATAACCTGTTCAAGACCGCGCTGGTGGTGATGCTGACCTTCGATGCGCTCAGCTGGACCACGCTGTCGCCGTCGCTGATCACCAACCTGATCCCCGGCCTGTTCATCCTGCCCTACGTGCTGTTCTCGGCCACCGCCGGCCAGCTGGCCGACAAGTTCGAGAAGTCCGGCCTGACGCGCTTCGTCAAGTGGCTGGAGGTGGCCATCATGTGCATCGCCGGCGTCGGCTGGATGACGCACACCCTGTGGCTGCTGGTGACGGCGGTGGTCGGCATGGGCATCCACTCCACGCTGTTCGGCCCCGTCAAATATGCCTACCTGCCGCAGCAGCTCAAGCCCGATGAACTCATCGGCGGCAACGGCGTCACCGAGATGGGCACCTTCGTCGGCATCCTGCTCGGCGAGATCCTGGGCGCGGTGCTGGTGGTGCAAAAGCCCAACGGCATCGTCTTCGAAGCCGTCGCCACCATCGCCGTGGCGCTGCTTGGCCTGATCGCCAGCTACCGCATCCCCAACGCGCCGGCGCCGGTACCTGAACTTAAAGTGAGCTGGAACTTCGTCGGCGAATCCATCCGCAACATCAACTTCTCGCGCAAGAACCGCGTGGTGTTCCTGTCCATGCTGGGCAACTCGTGGTTCTGGTTCTACGGCGCGCTGGTGCTGGCGCAGTTCCCGGTGTACGCCAAGGATTACCTGCACGGCGACCACAGCGTGTTCGTGCTGCTGCTGACGGTGTTCTCGCTGGGCGTGGGCAGCGGCTCGCTGCTGTGCGAACGCCTGTCCGGCCGCAAGGTGGAAATCGGCCTGGTGCCGTTCGGCTCCATCGGCCTGTCGTTGTTCGGCGCCGACCTGTACTTGTCCAGCAACGCCTACGCCGCGGCGGCCGCCAGCGCCGCGCTGGCGGCCGGCCCGCATCTCGACGCCTTCGCGATGATGGCGCAGCACGGCATGTGGCGCATCCTGTTCGATGTGCTGATGATCGGCATGTTCGGCGGCTTCTTCATCGTGCCGCTGTTCGCGCTGATCCAGACCCGCTGCGATCCGGCCCACATGTCGCGCACCATCGCCGGCATGAACATCCTCAACGCGCTGTTCATGGTGGCGGCGGCCGGCCTGGCCATCGTGCTGCTGGGGCAGGGCTGCACGATCCCGCAGCTGTTCCTGGTGACGGCGCTGCTCAACGCGGTGGTGGCGGTGTACATCTTCTCGCTGGTGCCGGAGTTCCTGATGCGCTTCCTGGCGTGGATGCTGATCCACACCGTGCACCGCGTGCGCACCATCGACGCCGACCGCATTCCGGCCGAAGGCGCGGCGGTGCTGGTGTGTAACCACGTCAGCTACGTCGACGCCATCGTCATCGGCGCGGCCAGCCCGCGCCCGATCCGCTTCGTGATGGACCACCGCATCTTCAAGCTGCCGCTGCTGGGCTGGATCTTCCGCACCGCGCGCGCGATCCCGATCGCGCCGGCCAAGGAAGACCCGTGGCTGATGGAGAAGGCCTATGTCGACATCGCGCAGGCGCTGCACGACGGCGACCTGGTATGCATCTTCCCCGAAGGCCGGCTGACCACCACCGGCGAGATCAATGAGTTCAAGGGCGGCGTGGCCAAGATCGTCGAACGCACCAAGGTGCCGGTGATCCCGATGGCGCTGCGCGGGCTGTGGGGCCATCTGCTGAGCCGCAGCGATGACAATGTGTTCGAGCGCGCCTTCCGCACCGGCCTGCGTTCGCGCCTGGCGCTGGCGGTCGGCACGCCGGTGGCGCCGCACGACGTGACGCCGGAAGGCTTGAAGGAGCGCGTGCTGGCGCTGCGCGGCGACTGGAAGTAGGGTTTGCTTACGGGTGGTTACAAAGTAGTTATTTAAAGATACAAGTTTTCTTTAGAATAAGTCGCTGTCTGACCAAGACATCTCACACTCTAGGGGAAACCATGCACGCACAAAAAAAACTATTCGCCGCACTGGCTGTCGCCGGCGCCTTCACGCTGGCCGGCTGCGGCGGTGGAGACTTCATTCCCGTCCCGAACTTCTTTCCGGACTATGGGACGCCGGTGGCGTCGACGGTGACGATCGATTTCAATAACGGCATCGACGGCTGGACCACCGACGTCGCCGACTACTACGACAACGACAGGCCGACCGAAGTGGCGTCGGGCTGGAAGGATTTGCCGGCGCCGCTGACCGGCAAGGGCTACTACCTGGCTTCGCATAACAACAGCGACGACGTGCTGACCTACGCCAGGCGCCAGCTGGACGGCTTCGTGAAGCACGCGAAGTATCTCGTCACCTTCGAGATGCGCTACGCGACCGATGCGGCCACCGGCTGCATGGGCGTTGGCGGCTCGCGCGGCGAGAGCGTGTGGATGGTGGCCTCGGCCGGCTACGATTACATCAAGACCGTGCAGCAGTCGAACGGCAGCTATCGCGTGAACCTGGACCGCGGCAACCAGGGCGCCTCCGGCCCACAGGGCAAGGTGCTGGGCACGCAGGGTGTCGAAGGGCTGAGCTGCTCCGGCGGCAAGTGGGCCAGCACCACGCGCAAGTCGAGCGAAGCGATCGAGGTGACAGCCGACAAGGACGGCCGCATCTGGATCATGCTGGGCACCGATTCCGGCTTCGAGGGCACCAACGCCGTCTACCTGCAAGGCGCGACGGTCAACATCCGGCCCCTCTGATAAAGCACGCGCGTCAGCGCGCCGCCTGCACCTGCTCGCGGTTCTGGCGCGCGCCGGCCAGGCGGATGATCTGCTCCAGCTCCACCGGCTTGACCAGGTGATGGTCGAAGCCCGCCTCGCCGGTGCGGCGGCGGGCGTCGCTCTGGCCCCAGCCGGTCAGCGCGATCATCAGGATGCGTTCCGTGCCGGGACGCTGGCGTATCGCCCGCGCGGTTTCGTAGCCGTCCATGCCGGGCATGCCGAGGTCCATGACGATCATGTCCGGCATCGCCTCGGCCGTCGCCGCGATGGCGCTGGCGCCGTCGTACACGGCGCGCGCGTCGAAGCCGTCGATCTCCAGCAGCGCCGCCAGCGAATCGGCGGCGTCGCGGTTGTCGTCCACCACCAGCACCTGCATCTTGCGGCCGTCGGCGCCGTTGGCGGCCAACTGCGGCGCCGCATTGCGCGCCGCGTTGCTGACCACCGGCAGGCGGATCTCGAATTCGCTGCCATGCCCCGGCCCGTCGCTGTGCGCCTCCACCGAGCCGCCGTGCATCTCGGCGAACTGGCGGGCCAGGCTAAGGCCTATCCCCAGGCCGCTGGAGAACTGGCCGGCGACGGTCTTGCTTTGCTCGAACATGCGGAAGATGCGCGCGATCGCCTCCGCATCGAGCCCGATGCCGCTGTCGCGCAGCGTCACCCGCAGCTCGTCGCCATTGCGTTGCGCCCGCACCACCACGTTGCCGCCCTGCGGCGTGAACTTGACGGCGTTCGACAGGATGTTGGCGAAGATCTGCACCACGCGCGCATAGTCGGCGTAGATCATGATCTCTTCCGCCGGCAGCTGCCAGGCGATGTGGATGCGCTTGGCGCCGGCGGCCTGCAGGCAAAGCTCGTTGACGTGGTTCATCACGGCGCTGAGCGAGACCAGCTGCGGCTGCAGCTTGATCTTGCCGCTGGTGATGCGGGCCACGTCCAGCAGGTCGTCCACCAGCCGCGTCAACAGGCGCACCTGGCGCTCCACCATGTCGCGGATGCGCGCCACCGGCGCCGCGTCGGGATACATATGCGTCAGCAGCGAGACCGAGGTGCGGATCGGCGCCAGCGGATTGCGCAGCTCGTGCCCCAGGCTGGCGAGGAACTCGTCCTTGCGCCGCGCCGCCTCGCGCACCTGGTACTGCTTGCTGCGCGCGCGCAGCGTCGCGTGCAGGGCGGTGATCAGCGCCAGCGAGCGCACCGGCCGCTCCATCAGGCTCAGGTTGCCCAGGCCGGCCACGGCCTGGCGCACCGTCGCCGAATCGGCGCCGCGATGGGTCAGCAGGATGATGGGCAGGTCCGACCAGTCGGGCTGGCGCTCGACGCATTCGAGCAGCAGCTTGTAGCCGCCCGGCGCCAGCGCCTCCTCCACCGTCAGCACGGCGCCCGCGCCCAGCTCCAGCTGCGCCGCCAGCTCGGCCAGCGAGCGGCAGACGTGGCTGTCGATCGCCGCCATCGCCAGCACCTTGGCCGCCAGCGGGGCGTCCTGGCCGATCGGGGCGTAGATCAGGATGCGCGTTTCCATCGCGTTCAATCGGCCGCCTGGCCGGCGCCCGGCGCGTCATAGGTGGGCACGCCGGTCAGGATGCCGTGGAAGTCCTTCAGCACCGGGCCGACTTCGATGCCGCCGCTGCCGATGTGGAAGCGGCGGATGGTGCGTTCGTGCGCGCTGCCGCGCTTCTTGAACACGGAGATCGCCTGCCGCACCTCGCCCTGCGCCTCGAAGTAGCGCAGCATGATGACGTTGTCGGCGATGTAGCTGGCGTCGACCTTGGTGGTCATGCCGCTGCCTATCATGCCCTGCTGGACGCCGACGATGATGCTGACCACGCCGCGCTGGCCCAGGTAGGTCAGCAGCTCGTGCAGGTAGATCGCGAGGAAGCGTTCGTCCGGCACCGCGTTCAGGTAGCCGTTCAGGCTATCGATGACCACCACGCGCGCGCCGCGCTCCACCGCCTGCATCACCGCGTGCGAGAACTGGCCCGGCGCCAGCTCGGCCGGGTCGATCTGCTGTATCGTCAGCAGGTCGCGTTCGATGGCCTCGTTCAGGTGCAGGCCCAGGCCGGCCGCGCGGTTCAGCATATTGTTGCGCGCCTCTTCGAACAGGAACATCGCGCACCGCTCGCCGCGCTGGGTGGCGGCGTGCACGAACTGCGCCGCCAGCGTCGACTTGCCGGTGCCGGGCGGGCCGGAGATCAGGGTGCTCATGCCTTCTTCGAGGCCGCCGCCGATCTGCTGGTCCAGCGCCGGCAGGCCGCTCGACAACTGGCGCCGCTTGCTGGCCACGCGGGTCGCGGCCGCCACCAGGCGCGGGAAGATGTGCAGCCCGCCGCTGATGATCTTGTAGTCGTGGGCGCCGCCGTGGAAGGCGATGCCGCGGTATTTGACCACGCGCAGGCGGCGCCGGTCGGTGCCGTAGGCCTGGTCGGCCAGGTCCAGCGTCAGCACCGCGTGCGCCACGCTGCGCACCTGCAGGTCGGTGCTGAGGGCGGTGCGGTCGTCGAGGAAGATGGTGGTGCAGTTGCGGCGCGTGAGGTACTGCTTGAGCGCGAGCACCTGGCGGCGGTAGCGCAGCGGGCTCTCCGCCAGCAACTGCAGCTCGGACAGCGAATCGAGCACCACGCGGCGCGGCTTGTATTTGTCGATGGCGCTGACGATGCGCTGGGTGGTGCTGCCAAGTTCGATCTCGGATGGATGGAAGATGGTGTACTGCTGTTCGGGGTCGAGCACGTCCTCGTTGGGCAGGATCTCTTCGATGTGGATGCCCTCCATGGTCCAGCCGTGCGAGCTGGCGACGCTGAGCAGTTCGACGGCGGTTTCGGCCAGCGTGATGTACAGCACCGATTCGCCCAGGCGCGCGCCCTCGTTGAGGAACTGCAGCGCCAGCGTGGTCTTGCCGGTGCCGGGCTCGCCCTCGACCAGGTACAGGCGGTCGCGGGTCAGGCCGCCGGCCAGGACTTCATCCAGCCCGGGCACGCCGGACGAGATAAACAGGTTGGTGATGCTGTTTTGGGTTTGCATAACGGCGATCCGAAAAAGGTGCCGTGGGCCGGATGCCACGGCTGATTTTCGGCTGATACTACCTGAATTGGGCGGGGCTGGATTTTCGATAGCAAGCGTGCGTACGCTAGCGTACATAAGGCTGCGGCAGCGGCGGCGGGTCAGCGCCGCGCGCGCTGTTGCAGGCTTTGCTGCTTGTTGAGGTACATGGCGCGGTCGGCGCGGCCGAGCAGCATTTCGATATCCTGCGGGTCGTCCGGGTGGTGGATGGCGATGCCGATGCTGGCGCTCAGCGAGACGGTGGCGGTCTTCAGCGTGAACGGCTGCTGCAGCGCCGGGTGCAGCTTGTCGGCGGTTTCCTGGGCGGCGGCGTCGCTGTGCAGGTTCTCCAGGATGACGACAAATTCGTCGCCGGCCAGCCGGCCCACGGTATCGGTCTTGCGCACGATGTGCTGCACGCGGTCGGCGAACTGGCGCAGCAGCTCGTCGCCTTCCTCGTGGCCGTAGCGGTCGTTGATCTGCTTGAAGCGGTCGAGGTCCAGGAAGAACACGGCGCAGCTCTGGCGCAGGCGGTTGGCGCGCTGGATCGCCTCGGTCAGCGCGGCCATCAGCGCGCGGCGGTTGGGCAGGCCGGTCAGCGTGTCGCGCAGCGCCATCGCCTCCATCGATGCGAACAGCGACTTGCGCTCGCTGATGTCGTGCAGGAAGGCGATGAACAGGTGGCCGCTGCTGCGTGGCACATAGGCCAGCGACACTTCCACCGGCAGTTCCTGGCCGGCGCGGTTGTGCAGCGTCAGTTCGATGCGGCGGTTGAGCACCGTGTCGGCGTCGCTCTCGGCCAGCTGGCGCATATCGCGCTCGTAGGCGCGGCGCAGCAGCGGCGGTAGCACCATGGCCGCCAGCGGCTGGCCGATCACTTCGGCGCGGGTCCAGCCCATCAGCTTCTCGGCCTGGCGGTTCCAGTCCAGCACCACGCCGCCCGGATCGAGGGCGATGAAGGCGTCATGGGCGTTGTCGAGAATGGCCCGCAGCTCGGCGGCGCGTTCCTGCAGCAGCAGTTGCGTGCTTTGTTCCTGCGCCAGCGCGCGCTCCAGCAGCAGCGCCTTGCGGGCGATTTCGCGGGTGCGTTCGGCCACCGTCGATTCCAGCTGCTCGTTCATGCCGCGCAGCGTGGACAGGTGGCTTTGCTCGTTGCGCACCAGGTCGGCCAGCGCGCGCGACAGCACCTGCGCCTCGTGGAAGCTGTCGACCAGAGGGATCGCCGGCAGCGCGTCCGGCGCGGTATTGGCCGGCGCGGCGGAACGCGCCTCGATGTTCTTGCTGAGCGCATTGAGCGGGCGCGTCAGGCGCCGCGCCGCCGCCGACGCGGCCAGCGCCATGGCGCCGCCGAGGATGGCGCCCAGCAGCAGGATCTGGCGTTCCAGCGCGCGCGCGCCGGCCAGCGCCACGTCTTCCGGCTGGCGCACCAGCACCGACCAGGTCAGCGTGGCGGGATCGTTCGGATTGCCGGTGCGCGAGAAGCCGGTCAGGTAGCTTTTGCCGTCGGCCCAGGTTTCCTTCAGCGAGCCGGGCACGCCCGACTGCGACAGCGCCAGGCTGGTGGTGTTGAGGGTTTTCTCTTCCATGCCCTTGGGGCCCAGCATCACGGTGCCGTCGCCGCGCACCACGATGATGTCGGCCGAGTACTGCTTGTCGGCCGGCGCCAGGATGGTCTGCACCAGGCGCCGCGCCCAGCCCCAGCTCATGTGCACGCACAGCACGCCGCGGTAGCTGCCGTCCGAACGCAGCACCGGGCCGGCGGCGTCGACGAAGCGCCACGGGTCGGCGCTGTAGGGCAGTTTTTTTCCGAGCAGGGTGGCGGGGTGGAAGTCGCCGGCGTACAGCTTGTCGTGGCCGCCCTTGAACCAGGCGCGCCCGCTGACATCCTGGCCTTCGAGCAGGCCCTGGGTGGCGGCGTAGACGCTGCCGTCCGGATTGGCCAGGCCGATCCAGGCGTAGTCGGGGAAGGTCTTTTGCAGGCTTTCCAGCACCTGGCGGATTTCTGCGGGGGACGTGGCGTCGCGGATCTGCGGCAGCTCGGTCAGCAGCTGGACGTCGCCGGTGGCCTTCTGCACCACGCGGTTGAGCGCATCGCGCATCTGCCACGACAGCTGCTGCAGCCGCTGGCCCGCTTCGCGCTCGGCGTAGTCGATGGCGAAGTGATCGACCAGCACCAGCAGCGACAACACCGACATCAGCACCGTCGCAGCGACGCCCACCGTCACCAGCGTGGTGAGGCGAGGCCGTGCCGTGCTTTTGGTAAGCGGCGTAATCATGAGCGCGGGCCGAAAAATGATGTCCTGAAGTAATTAATTGATTGTAGCACCGGCCATGGCGCGTGCCTCTGCCACCCCGAGAAATTGATTGCCGGGAGCCACGTTCTACCTTGCACTGCACAAAAAAGTTGCTTGACTTAATTAGAATGATCGTTCATTCTACGCTTTATGCACATTTTTTATACAGAAAGTCCCACTATGGAAGCTCTTTTCTGCAGGACAGCTGCCCTGATCACCGCAACCGTGCTGATTGCCGGTTGCTCCAAATCCACGACCGAAGCACCGGGCGCTAAAGGCGCACCGGTGGCGGAAGTGGGCGTTTTTAAAGTGGCGCCGGAAGCGCTGCAGATCACGACCGAACTGCCGGGCCGCACCGCCGCCTTCCAGGTGGCCGAAGTGCGCCCGCAGGTCAGCGGCCTGATTCAGAAACGCCTGTTTGTCGAAGGCGCCGACGTCAAGGCCGGCGTCGCGCTGTACCAGATCGACGCGGCCAGCTACCAGGCCGCCTACAACTCGGCCAAGGCCGCGCTGGCGAAGGCCAAGGCCAACCTGATGACCAGCGGCCCGAAAGTGGCGCGCTACAAGGATCTGGTGGCGATCGAAGGCGTGAGCCGCCAGGACTACGACGACGCCGTCGCCGCCAACGAGCAGGCCAAGGCCGATGTGGAATCGGCCGCCGCCGCGCTGGAGCAGGCGGCGATCAACCTCAAATACACGCATGTCGATGCGCCGATCAGTGGCCGCATCAGCCGCTCGACCGTGACGCCGGGCGCGCTGGTGACGGCCAACCAGGCCGCCGCGCTGACCACCGTGCAGCAGCTCGATCCGATCTACGTCGACGTGACGCAGTCGAGCGAAGACCTGCTGCGCCTCAAGCGCGAGATGGAAAGCGGCGGCTTGAAGCAGTCCGGCGGCCAGGCCAAGGTCACGCTGCTGCTGGCGGACGGCAGCAAGTACGCGGAAAGCGGCAAGCTGCAGTTCTCCGATGTGACGGTGGACCCGGGCACCGGCAACGTCACGCTGCGCGCGCTGTTCCCGAATCCCAAGCACGATCTGCTGCCCGGCATGTTCGTGCGTGCGGTGCTGGAATCCGGCGTCAACGAGCAGGCCATCGCCGTGCCGCAGCAGGGCGTGACGCGCAACCCGAAAGGCGAAGCGACCGCGCTGGTGCTGAACAAGGAAGGCAAGGTCGAACAGCGCATGCTGGTCACGGGCGGCACGCTGGGTAACAAGTGGCTGGTCAAGTCCGGCCTGAGCGCGGGCGATCTGCTGATCGTCGAAGGCGTGCAGAAGGTCAAGCCGGGTGCACCGGCCAATGCCGCCAAGCCCGCCGCAGCGCCGGCTGCCGTCGCTGGCGGCGCCATGCCGTCCAGCGCCAAGAGCGCCCAATAAAGGAGCATCGTCATGTCACGTTTCTTTATTGACCGCCCGATCTTCGCGTGGGTCGTCGCCATCGTCATCATGCTTGCGGGCGTGATCGCGATTCTCGGCCTGCCGATATCGCAGTATCCAAGCATCGCGCCGCCGTCGATTTCGATCAGCGGCTCCTACCCGGGCGCCTCCGCCAAGACGGTGGAAGACGCCGTCACCCAGGTCATCGAACAGAAGATGAAGGGCATCGACGGCTTGCGCTACATGTCCTCGTCGAGCGACGGCACCGGCGGCATCAGCATCACGCTGACCTTCAAGAGCGGCACCAACCCGGACATCGCCCAGGTGCAGGTGCAGAACAAGCTGCAACTGGCGACGCCGCTGCTGCCCGCCATCGTTACGCAGCAAGGCCTGGTGGTGGCCAAGGCCACCAAGAACTTCCTGATGGTGCTGGGCTTCGTGTCCGAAGACGGCAGCATGAAGCAGGCCGACCTGGGCGACTACGTGGCCGCCAACGTCATCGATCCGCTGAGCCGCGTGCAGGGCGTGGGCGACGTGACGCTGTTCGGCGCCCAGTATGCGATGCGCATCTGGCTCGATCCGGCCAAGCTGCAAAGCTACCAGTTGACGCCGGCCGACGTGACCGCCGCGATCACCGCGCAGAACACCGAGGTGTCCGCCGGTGAGCTGGGCGGCGCACCGGCCGTGCCGGGCCAGCAGCTCAACGCTACCGTATCGGCGCAGAGCCGCCTGCAGACGCCGGAGCAGTTCGGCGCGATCCTGCTGAAGACCGCGTCCAACGGCGCCACCGTGCGCCTGCGCGACGTGGCCCGCATGGAGCTGGGCAGCGAGAACTACAACGTGCTGGCGCGCTACAACGGCAAGCCTGCCACCGGTGTCGCGATCAAACTGGCCACCGGCGCCAACGCGCTGGAAACCGCCAACGCCGTCAAGGCCAAGATCGCATTGATGGAGAAGCAGTTCCCGAACGGGATGAAGGCCGTCGTGGCGTTCGACACCACGCCGTTCGTCAAGCTGTCGATCGAGGAAGTGGTCAAGACGCTGGTGGAAGCGGTGATCCTGGTGTTCCTGGTGATGTATTTGTTCCTGCAAAACTTCCGCGCCACGCTGATCCCGACGATGGCGGTGCCGGTCGTACTGCTGGGTACCTTCGCCATCCTGTCGGCGCTGGGCTATTCGATCAATACGCTGACCATGTTCGCGGTGGTGCTGGCGATCGGCCTGCTGGTTGATGACGCCATCGTCGTGGTGGAGAACGTCGAACGCGTGATGACGGAAGAGGGCTTGTCGCCTATCGAGGCCACACGCAAATCGATGGGCCAGATCAGCGGCGCGCTGGTGGGTATCGCCATGGTGCTGTCGGCGGTGTTCGTGCCGATGGCCTTCTTCAGCGGCTCCACTGGTGTGATTTACCGCCAGTTCTCGATCACCATCGTTTCGGCGATGGTGCTGTCGGTGGTGGTGGCGATGGTCTTTACGCCGGCCTTGTGCGCGACCTTGCTCAAGCCTGTGGCCAAGGGCCATACGGCGATCAACACCGGCTTCTTCGGCTGGTTCAACCGCAGCTTCGAACGCAGCAGCATGAAGTACCAGGGCTGGGTCGGCGCACTGCTGAACCGCAGCGGACGCTCGCTGGTGATGTACGCGCTGCTGCTTGGAGTGCTGGCCTTCGTGTTCGTGCGCCTGCCGACTTCCTTCCTGCCGGAAGAGGACCAGGGCGTGCTGTTCTCGCAGATCCAGCTGCCGACCGGCGCGACGCAACAGCGCACGCTGAAGGTGATCGAGAAAGTCGAGCAGCATTTCCTGAACGAAGAGAAGGATTCGGTAGCGTCGGTGTTTGCGGTGGCTGGCTTCAGCTTCAGCGGCAACGGCCAGAACACCGGTATCGCCTTCGTCCGCATGAAGGACTGGGCGGAACGCAAGAGCGCCGACCAGCGCGTGAAAGCGATTGTCGGCCGCGCCATGGGCAGCTTCTCGCAGATCAAGGATGCGATGGTGTTCGCCTTCGCGCCGCCTGCGGTGCTGGAACTGGGTAACGCCAGCGGCTTCGATTTGCAGCTGCAGGATCAGGGCGGCGTCGGCCACGATGCGCTGATGGCTGCGCGTAACCAGATGCTGGGCATGGCCGCGAAAAACCCGGTGCTGATGGCGGTCCGTCCGAACGGACAGGAAGACACGCCGCAGTACAAGATCACCGTCGACCAGCAGAAGGCCGCGGCCCTCGGCCTGTCCATCGCCGATGTGAACAAGGTGCTGAGCACCGCCTGGGGGAGCGCCTACGTCAACGACTTCGTCGACCGTGGCCGCGTGAAGAAGGTGTACATGCAGGGCCAGCCCGATTCGCGCATGTCGCCGGAAGACCTGGGCAAATGGTTTGTCCGCAACGCCGACGGCGAGATGGTGCCTTTCTCGGCCTTCTCGAGCGGCAAGTGGGTGTATGCGTCGCCGCGCCTGGAGCGCTACAACGGCCTGCCGTCCACCGAGATCCTCGGCATGCCGGCGCCGGGCCAGAGCTCGGGCGCCGCGATGGCGGAGATCGAAAAGATGGCGGCCCAGCTGCCGCCGGGCATCGGCTTCGAATGGACCGGCCTGTCGACGGAAGAACGCGACTCCGGCTCGCAGACCACGCAGCTGTATGCGATCTCGATCCTGATCGTGTTCCTGTGCCTGGCCGCGCTGTATGAAAGCTGGTCGATTCCGTTCTCGGTGCTGCTGGTGGTGCCGCTGGGTGTGATCGGCACGGTGCTGGCGACGTTCGTGTTCAAGCTGTCGAACGACGTGTACTTCCAGGTCGGCTTGCTGACCGTGGTGGGCCTGGCGGCGAAGAACGCGATCCTGATCGTGGAGTTCGCGAAGGAGTTGCAGGAGCAGGGCGTGGAACTGAAGCAGGCGACCTTGCAGGCCGTGCGTCTGCGCTTGCGTCCTATCCTGATGACGTCCATCGCCTTCGGCCTCGGCGTGCTGCCGCTGGCGATCAGCAGCGGCGCCGGTTCCGGCAGCCAGAATGCGATCGGCGTCGGCGTGTTGGGCGGGATGCTGTCGGCTACCTTCCTGGGCATCTTCTTTGTGCCGGTGTTCTTTGTGCTGGTGCGCGGTTTCTTTAGTAAAAAGGCCGCCGCTCCAGCTGCTGCTGTGGAGGCGCATTAATTGTGGACAAACTCATGAAAAAATCCTTACTCACGATGGCGGCGCTGGCGATGTTGGCCGGTTGCAGCCTGGCGCCGGTGTATGAACGTCCGGCGCAACCGGTGGCGCAAGCCTGGCCGGCCGGCGACGCCTACAAAGGCGTGCCTGCTGCGGCGGCCGACGCCAAGCCGGTATCCGAAATCCAGTGGCGCGAATACTTTGCCGACGAACGCCTGCGCAAGGTGATCGCGCTGGCGCTGGCCAACAACCGCGACCTGCGCGTTTCGGTGCTCAACATCGAGAAGGCCAAGGCGCAGTACAACATCGACAGCGCGGCGTTGCTGCCCAAGCTGTCGGCCAACGTCAGCCAGAATGCGTCGCGCACGCCGTCCAACATGACCGGCACCGGCGAGGCGGCCATCAACCGCCAGTACAGCGGCGGCCTGGCGATGGCGTCGTATGAGCTGGACTTCTTCGGCAAGGTGCGCAACCTGTCGGAGGCCGGCTTGCAGACCTACCTCGGCACCGAGGAAGCGCGCCGCGCGCAGCAGATCACGCTGGTGGCCGAAGTGGCCAACGCCTATCTGACGCTGATCGCCGACCAGCAGCGCCTGAAGCTGGCGGCGGAAACGCTGCAAAGCCAGCAGACGTCCTATGACCTGAGCAAGAAGCGCTTCGATTCCGGCGTCACTTCCGGCGTCGACATGTATGAAGCGCAGACCAGCGTGGAAGCGGCGCGCGGCGACATGGCGGTCTACACCGCGCAAGTGGCGCTGGACCAGAACGCGTTGACGCTGCTGGTCGGCGGCAGCGTGCCTGCGGACTTGCTGCCTGCCGGTGAACCTGGCGCGGTGACGCAGATGGCGGCGATCCCCGCCGGCCTGCCGTCCGACCTGCTGCAAGACCGTCCCGATGTGCAGGAAGCGGAGCGCGCGCTGCGTGCGGCCAACGCCAACATCGGCGTGGCGCGCGCGGCCTTCTTCCCGAGTATCTCGCTGACGGCTTCGGGCGGCAGCGCGAGCAACAGCTTGTCCGGCTTGTTCAAGGCTGGTTCGTCGACGTGGAGTTTTATCCCGCAGATCAACCTGCCGATCTTCGACGGTGGCGTCAACCGCGCCAATCTGAACATCGCCAAGGCCAACCGCGACATCTCGGTGGCGCAGTACGAGAAGGCGATCCAGGTGGCGTTCCGCGAAGTGGCCGACGCACTGGCACAGCGCGGCACGCTGGACCAGCGCATCGCCGCGCAGCAGGCCCTGGTCGATGCGGCCGAGAAGAGCTTCCGCATCCACGAGGCGCGCTATCGCAAGGGCGCGGACTCCTATCTGAACGCGCTGGTGTCGCAGCGCGCGCTGTACGCTGCGCAGCAGGGCCTGATCACGGCGCGGCTGGGCAAATCTAGCAACGCCGTCACCTTGTACAAGGTGCTGGGCGGCGGCTGGCAGCCGGAAGTCTAAGCCGGTGGAGGGCGTGGATTGTTGCGCGCCCGCCGCCTTTGACTGCCGGTTAATTGACAAAAGCAGCCCGCTTCGCCACAGTACCGCCTCAGGCAAGCCCGTTCCCCAAGGAAGACCCCATGACCACAGCCCCCACCGCAAAACGACGCACAGACCCGGAACGGGCGCAGAACCGGCGCAACCAGGTGCTGGAGGCGGCCGCCGTATGCTTCGCGCGCAGCGGCTTCCATGGGGCCAGCATGTCCGAGATCTCCAAGCAGGCGGGCATGAGCGCCGGCCATATCTACAACTACTTCGACAGCAAGGACGCCATCATCCTGGCCTTTGTCGACCGCGAGGCCGAATACGTGTCCGGATTGCTGCGCGACCTGGCGACGCGCGACGATCCGCTGGAGGCGATACTGGAAGATGCTCCCATCCACATCGACGAGTCGCTTGACCCGCAGCCGTGGACCGTGCCGCTGGAGATGTTCGCCGAAGCGTCGCGCAATCCGGTGATCGCGGCCAAGCTGCGCGAGAACGAAGAGGTCTCGCGCGCGCAGCTGCGCGCGCTGGTCAAGAGCGGCCGTGAAAGCCGCCAGCTGCCGGTGGACGATGTGCTGCTGGACGGCCGTCTGGACACCATGATTTCGTACTTCCAGGGCTTGTCGATCCGCGCGCTGTACCGGCCGAACATGAACCGCGCCAGCCTGGTCGAGGCCTTCCGCGTCGCCATGCGCGCGCTGCTGATGACCTGATTTGTCTCGTATTGTTTCCGCCCGCTGCACGTGGGCGGAGGCTGTTGTACCATGTCCGATCTGCCGTTTCAGCTGATCGGAGCATCATGACATCCTACGTAATTCCCGCCCACGACATCGTCGGCCTGCCGGTCGCCGGCACCGCCGATCTGTTCCCTGTACGCCGCGTCTACTGCGTCGGCCGCAACTACGCTGCGCATGCGCGCGAGATGGGCTTCGACCCCGATCGCGAGCCGCCGTTCTTCTTCTGCAAACCGAATGACGCGCAAGCGGTGATCGCCGTCGCACCTGGCCAGGTGCTGGACCTGCCGTATCCGCCGGCCACCGCCAACCTGCACTACGAGTGCGAGCTGGTGGTCGCCATCGGCAAGGGCGGCAGCAATATCGCGGTGGAAGACGCGCCCCGGCACATCTTCGGCTACGCCGTGGGATTGGACATGACGCGGCGCGACCTGCAGTTCAAGATGCGCGACGCCGGCCGTCCGTGGGAGATCGGCAAGGCCTTCGACTACTCGGCGCCGGTGGGCGTGATCCAGCGCGCGGCCGAAGCGGGCGACATCGGCCACGCGGCGATCCAGCTGGACGTGGATGGCGTGACCAGACAGTCGGCCACCATTGCGCATCTGATCTGGTCTGTCAGCGAGACGATCGCCAACTTGTCCACGCTGTTCGCGCTGGCGCCGGGGGATTTGATTTTCAGCGGCACGCCGGAAGGTGTGGGCGCGGTGGTGCGCGGCCAGACGCTGGTGGGCAAGATTGACGGTCTGCCGGGCATCGCCGTCAAATTGGTATAAACAGTTTAGCTGCAGGGTTGTAGCAGCTCCGCGATCCCGGCCAGGGCGGCGAGGGCGCCCATCGCCAGGCCGACATCGAGCGGGGTGGCGACATTCGGCTCACGCGGATTAATCCGTATCATGCGGCCGTTGTGGTGCATGACCACGCGCTGGCCGAAGTTGCGTACCGACGGTATCACCGAACCGGCGCCCAGTTCGATCACCAGCGGGCGCTCGGCTTTTTGCAGCACGGCTTGCAGGCGTGCTTCCTGCAGTACCGCACGGCGTTCATTCCATCCCCAATCGCCGAACATCAGGATGTTCGGCCGCGCCATGCCGCCGCAGTGCGGGCAGGTTGGCGGCGCGTTCAGCAGGCGGCAGGCTTCGGTGTCGACTTCGGGGATGAACTGGTCGGCGCTCCAGATATCGGGGCCGCAGGGTTGCATGCACTGCAGGTGGTGAATGGAGCCGTGACATTCGTAGATGCGCTGCGGGTCGAAGCCGGCGCGCTGGAAGTGGCCGTCGACGTTGCTGGTGAAGACGCCGTAGCCGGCATCCATCGCGTCGCCCCAGGCTTTGAGCAGGGCGAAGCCTGCGTGCGGCGGCGTGTCGCGGTAGAGCTGCAGGCGGTGGCCGTAGAAGCCCCAGGCCAGCGTGGGATCGGAACGGAAGGTGTAGGGTGTGGCGACGCTGGAAAACTCCATGCCTGCACGGCCGAGGGCGGGGTAGACCTTCCAGAAGCCGTCGTTGCCGCGGAAATCGGGCAGGCCGGAATCGACGCCCATGCCGGCGCCGGCGGCCACGATCAGGGCATCTGCCTGTTGGACGAGGTCGGCGGCTTGTTGGAGTGCGGCGAGGTCGGCGGGGGCGGGCATGCGGGTTTTCGATGGCGGGCGGAAAGGCTCATCTTACTCCTGCGGCGGGCGGGGGGCGGTTGCAACGCGGGTCAAAAGCAAACATGACAAATACTTAAAGCGGCTGCTATAATTCCAAATTCGTCGGGGCGTAGCGCAGCCTGGTAGCGTACTTGCATGGGGTGCAAGGGGTCGGAAGTTCGAATCTTCTCGCCCCGACCAAAGAATGTTTAATGAAATCAAGGGACTAGGAGGCGAAGCTTCTTGGTCCTTTTTTCTTTCCCGGGGTCCGTACACTAGCTGTACACTAGTTTGTGCTGCTGCCCTAAGATAAATTTTCTCCGCTATCTATCGAACCGGCTACACTGATTCACCTCAACCGCCTTCCTCTACCATGGCAACTTCACCATCCCCGACATTCGGTATGTCCAACTGCTTCGACATGTATGAGAAGCTGAAGACCGATCTTGAAACGCTTGAGGCGGTCAGTGGTGAGGATGAGCAAAGCCAGAAGCGACAGGACTACGCTGCTTTCAACTTCATTGTCACCGCTAGGCATCTTGCGCACGATTGGTTGCCCAAGAACAGTGGAAGACCAAAGCAATCGCTGAAGAAGCTAAAGCCTAAGCATCCGGGTATCACCGCTGCGCTCAATGCCGCAAAGGACATAGCGAACGGCAGCAAGCACTTCAAGATAACGATGTACACGCCGACTACCACTGTCGAAGATCGGGGGATTTTTGACTATGAAACTTGGGCCTTCGGTCCTCAGTATGGTGTTAGGGTAGGCAGCTACTACTTCAGCATGTTGGGTTTAGCTCGTATCCTGATGGCGTACTTCGATTGGGTCTTTGACGATACGGCGTCTGTGAATACGTTTTCGACTGTGCTAATGGAGCAGGTGGAATACTCGTGCATAGCACCCAAGAAGCCTGCAAGGGCATGAAAAAAGCCGCAGTCATTGCTGATTGCGGCTTCTAGGTCAGTGACGTACGGCTGACATGGTGTTGATGTAAGCATCTACCTCTGAAAGTTTCCATCGTGTCTGCTTCGCTGAAAGTTTGAACGGCTTCGGGAACTCCGGTGCGTCTTTGGCTTGCGCCCATACGTGGGACTTGCTCATGCACAGGATGCCTGCTACTTGTTCGACTTTGAGTAATTGATTGTGGTGCATTGATTCTCCTTCTGATGCGTGTTGGTCGGCTCCTTGAGAGTGTTAGGGGTGGTGCTGGCAGGCTGTTGCCTGTTCAGCGGGTGTCATCATAGCGGGGCGCTACAGGGCGCACAAGTCCGTTTAGATTTGTTACGGCGCTGGGGTGCAACAACTTCTTCTCGCACTCGATGAAATATTGGCGTGCTTCCCGGCCCTTGTCCGTACGCTCCACCATGGCAAGCTCTTTAGCCATGTCTAGCGAGATGTGGTAGTCGATGCTTGGACGACCTCCGAGGGTATTCGCCTGTTTTGGCGAAAACGTCGTGTAGTCCTTTCCATCTACGAAACCGTACTTGGCAACACGATCTTTGATCCAGTTCGAGAAGTCCTTACCGCTTTGCAGGAAGCTGTGCAGGCTACGTGCGTTTATGGTTTGGATAGTTGCACCGTCAACCACAGCCCCGGACTGGATGCCGATGTCTTGCACGGTGGTCAGGACCGTCACGAACTTGTTACTCAAATACGAGTAATCAATAAATAAAAGTAATTTGGAGTCAACTATACTTCTTGATTTGATGGGGTAGCCAGTGCCAACATGGCGTCATTCCACCACTTGAGGTAATCATGAAAACGTATTCGATGGACGAAGTACATGAGATTGTTGCCAGCCTGAACCATGAGCTTGCAGCCTTCAACGGCTATCAAGAAAAGGTCGCTATCCTTCGGTCAGTAGCCTATGAGCCGGGGCGGGCAGAGAACGAACGGGTTAGAGCGTATGCGGCAGAGGTGTTGACCCGCTACCCGCTGTAGGGGTAGCGTTGACATAGCTCACTTCAGCCAAGCGGCCCGGAATCAAACAGCGACACGCGAGTAACGTCAATGCCGTGAGACTTCAGCAGCGCATCGATTTTCGTCGTGATTGGTACACCGTCCTTTTCCGTAAGCATCGCTTCCAACTGTTCAGGGAAGCGATGCCGAGCATAAGCCAACTTAGCGTGTTCGATAGATGGTTCAGTGTCGGAGTGGTACGGGTAAGGCGGCTGACCGCCTCCCGACTCTGTAAAGTGAATGTTCCAGACTGGCATAATTGCTCCTTTCGATAGACTGGACAGAGTACACCGGATTCCGGCCGTACAGGTAACGCCATTCCAGCGGACGAAACCTAAAAAATAAAAATCAGACTCGCACCGGGTACGGGGCCAGGAATCGAAAGGTTGGAAAACTCCATCCATCCACCATGTTGCTTAATGGGCTGGGACACACCCAACTTTCGCCACAGCCGAAGACAAAATATCTTATGGGCCTCTCTTTCCCTTACCTTAAGGGGTAAGCCTACCCTGATAAACAAAGCGCTCTAAGGGCCGCTAATCGCTTCCTATGCTGCCTTGAGAATAGCGTACAGGGTAGCGCGACTGATGCCGTAATCCTCTGCCAGCTTGGCCTTGTTTGCACCGGCTACTGCTGCCTCCTTGCGCAGCTTCTCTTGCATGTCAGGGCTGAGCTTTGAACTGCGCCCCATGTGCTTGCCTGCTTCTCGTGCCTTGGCCTGTCCCTCTGCCCGACGTTCGTTAATCATCGCCAGTTCAAAGGCAGACACAGCGCCCAGCATGGTCAACAGCATCTTGTTCATCGGGTTCTCTTTGTCGCCTGTGAAGGTGAGTTGTTCCTTGTTGAACTTGATGGTTACGCCCTTGTCGGTCAACTGCTGCACCAGTGACAGCAGATCGGCAGTGTTACGGGCCAGTCGGCTAATCTCATGCACCACAACCGTATCACCCTCGCGGACGTGCGACAGCATCGCTTGCAGGGCAGGACGGTTGGTGTCGCCGCCACTGCACTTGTCCGTGAACACCTTGTCCAGTTCCACGCCGTCCAACTGACGCACGGTGTTCTGACCTACCGTGCTAACCCGTACATAACCTACCGTCTGTCCCTTGCTCATATCCTGCCCCATGTGTGAATGTGTGCGAGAAGTATAAAGGACTTCTTGGAATGTGTAAAGAAAGTGTTTGACACATACTTTCTGGACACGGTGTTATGCGGGTTAGCGGGGTGGTGGTAGTGGTGGCTGGAAAGTATGCCTTGTTGGACAGCCGGGTGTACACACACCGAACGACAGCGCAAGCACTCAGGCCCGTGCCGGTGGTCGGTGCTACGCGGCTGCTAAGGTTCCCCGAAGTGGTCGGTACTACCATTTGGCCCAGTTATCGGCTTGTACCGCGATGCGTTCGGGCCTATTGTCCGTCCGTCAACGCGGAAAACCCACCACAAGAAGCAATCGAACCGAAGCCTGACAATGGGTGCATCAACACTGATAGGGGCAACCGATGAAGCGTAAGCAGATGAAGGAACAAGAGGACCAGTGCAGCAAGTGGAAGCTGTGGGCGGCGAAGCTGGGCGTAGTGTACCAAGGGCTACGGATTGTCTTTCTGTTCTTCTAGCCGGGTCATTGACTTGTTTGCTGGCGCTGGCCTGCTATCGGAGGGTAGAAGCGACAAAGGCCGGGGCCAACCTGTGAAGGTCAGTTCCGGCCTGTGGCAGCATTCTGCGATGTGATCTAGATTCCGCTAAGCGAGAGCCACGGGTTGGAAGCGAGGTTTCGCCATCTCGCGGACAGCGATGACTTGGATGCCCATGGCGGTTTGCGCCGTGTCGTAATAAATCTGTGCGTCAGCCACTTCCTGTTCGGCGTCGTGATAGATGTCTGTCAGTTCGTTCAGCCGTGCCTTCGCTTGTCGCAGTTCTGCACATTCACTTCCAAAAGCACGGTGCAGCAGGAAGCCTGCCAAATCATTGATACGGATAATCTGATGGTGGATGCCGTCGCTATCCTTCACCTCAATGTCGCCAGCGTCGTCGGGAACAGCCACAACCATGTCCAAGTGGCTTGGATCAATGGCCTTGGCCTCAGCGACGGTGCTGCGATAGTGCAGCAGAATGCCAGTACTACTGTGGAAATGGCCCTCCCCGGATGGGTGAAAACCAAACTTCTTAAGTGCGTTGTTGAATTCGTCGGAATATTGTTTCATCGTTGATCTCCTTTTTAAGATTATGAGAAGGCGAAAAGCACTGGCTGGAAGCGTGGGATGGCGAGAGCCTTGAAGCTGTTGAATGCGGCCTCAGCCTCACTACGAGCCTTCTTGTATTTTTTACTTCCAATCGAGTGGGCATACATTGCTTCGGCGTGCTTCGCGGTTGCGGCAATGAGGCACTGTTTTTCCAAGCGTAGGCCGAAGAAGTCTGGACTGAAAGCACGCTGGACAAGAAATTGATCGAGAGCTTCCAATTTAATGACTTCGAGCGGAACATCATGGAAGCGCGCTAAGTTGGCTTCCGGCACATCGTTGTCCACAACCACGACTAATTTCAGCTTGTCGAGGTTAGCCTCGTACATTTCCTCAGTGATGCACGGTGAGTAAATGAACAAAGTATCCGAACCCGCATGGTGATAGCACTCCGCCGACACACCACTCACATCTTCGTAATGATGCGGTGAACAGCCGAGCGCTGAGAGAAATGCGAGAACTTCAGGTTTTGTTTGATTGGTCATGTTTAGTCCTTTCGATTGCGTTAAAAGTGTCCGTACAGGCGTGACAAGTCCCACAGTGGTCTGTGCAAGTTTCAGTTGTGTACGGAACGTGGGATAGGTACGGCGGTGCCGGGGAAGGAATGGCACGAGCAGGCAGGATGAAGCTGGGAGCTACAGGACTGGCAAGCGTCGAATACTGCGGTGTTGCTGCATCGATGAAGTCATTCTAAATGACAAGATTGCAGGCCGTCAAAGGTTTTTCAGAAAAACAGTTGACTCTCTTACTTACTTATGCTAAGTAAGACTCTTACTTAAGGCTATTTAGTGGCTGACTCGCCTAAAATCGCTTCCCCGACCACTAGATGTAGTGGTTTTACTTTAATTGGTGTGCCGGAGAAACGCGGGCCTATGAGACGTGGGTTAGAACGGCGCTCCGTCATCAAAATGCGGCTGGTACGCTTCAGCAGCCTTCTTGTCAGCCTCGACCCCGGCAGTGAAACGGACACGGGCGTTGGCTTCTGCCTGTTCCGGGGTGTCCATGCACGGCTCCGGCGTGATCGTGAAAGAGTAACCACGAGTCTTAAAGACGAATGGCACAATCCAGCCGTGCTGTGCAAGTTCGATGGTGTTCAACAAGTCGTACAGCGTAGCGACCGTACACCAGATCAGTCCGGCACGGTGGTAGCGAATGGCTTCCTTCTTGCTGGGATTCTTCTCGAACACGACCAAGTACCGCTGCCAGCCATGCTGTGCTTGGATCGGGGTCAGCTTGAATAGCGAGTGATTGAACCCGTGGTTGCGTGACGCCTGCTGCGCTAACCGATTCGGATGTCGGAACAGTGCGCCTGAAAGTTCGCTGTGCGACAAGCCGTCAGGGCAGCGACGTACAAAATGGCGGTACTCAGACGCAAGCTCGTCGTAACTACTCTTCAGCGTGTAATGGCCGTTCAGGACGCCTGCCTTCACCTCAATGAATATGTACTGTGTGCCGCGACGGATCAGGAAGTCGGGCTTCCCGGTAAGTTCAGCGCCGCTGTAGTCGTGGTAAGTGCGCGGTAGCAGTGGAGCGAAGTCGTCGCAGCGTTCACCGCCGAGGGTTTTGATGATGGGGGCTGCTGCGCGTTCCGCAGCGGAATCGAAGTGTTGTGTCATGTTGTCCTCTTTAGGAAGGGAGTGCGCATCTATCTAGTAAAGACTTGCATCTCCTGTGTGTTGTTCGTGTTTCCCTATGGCGGGGTCTGTGTTCTTGTGTGTGTTTCGTCTGTGTTTCGTCTGTGTCAGAACGCTGGCTGTTCGGCTTTTTCAGCTTCCGTCGCCGTCATCAAGGCTTCTGCGTCGCGCTTGCTCATGCTCACCGGGAACCACCAGCGGCCGCGTGTCGGTGTCGCCAAGATGTCCTTCTGGTAGCCGCAATGCACCAGCATGTCAGATATGTCGCCGTTACCTTGCTTACCCATCCCGGCCTTGATGAAGGCAACACCCAGTTCTTCCAGTTTGAAGACCTTGAGTGGGTGAAGTTCAAGCCAGTCAGCAGCAAACGCCTGCTCTGGTGTTTCCGACTTCGCCACCATGCGCTCAAAGCTCGCGGTGATCGGCACATCCTTCGGGTCAAAGCCGTCTAGCTGGTAGGTCTTAAAATAGTTGAACACCGCTTCCAGCGCGCCGGGTTCTTGCAGCCATTCGCTTAGTGCCTTGATGCGGCGTTGGCGGTCCTGCTGACCTGCTTTCTCCTTCAGTCCGTCGCAGTAGCCCAGCTTATGCGGAATCCACCAGCGACGGGTCTGGCCGTCTACCGGTGCTGGTACGTCTTCGTTACTCGCCAGCATGAGCCGGGTGAACACGTCGCGCATAGCCCCTTGCTTGCCTTTGTGCTCGATGTAGATGCGTTCCTCTGACATCAGCGACTTCATCTGTGTTTGCGTGCTTTCGCTGCCGGTCTTGCAGTCGTCCATCAATGTGAACATGCTCTGTTCAAAGATCGTCGCGCCAAACTGACCGGTCAGTGCCGAAAATGTCTTTACTGCGACCGTCTGACCGCTGAACAGAGGCGTGAGAATAGCGTTGAACAGAAAGCCTTTGCCCACCCCTTGCTCTGACGGAAGCATGATGTGCCATGAAGGGCGCTCTTCCGGTTGCTGGATCGCGTGAGCGATGTACTGGCAGAAGGTGTGTAGCTCTTCAGGCACAGGGAACAGGCGGCGCAGGAAGTCCAGGAACAGTGGTGACAGTTCGATTGCCGGATGTTCGGGTTCAAATCGCTTGTACGTGTTCATGTAGCAGTGGCGCGAACGGTTTGCACGCAGTAGGTCTGGGCCGTTGGGTACGAACTTGTATCCGGTAACGAGTCGCAGGCTGCTGCCCAAGTATTCAGCAGAGGGCGGGTTATCCTTAGGATAAATCAGACGGTGTTCGCGGCAGTATGCCTTGAAGTCGTCGCAAAGGAAGGCTAGAGGCAGCGGCATCGGGTCATCGCCGGACACGATCCGAGCAAACGGAGTGCTGGAGTCGTACTGTTTGAAGTACCGACCAGCATACAGTGCAGCCTTGTAACTCTGGAGGGATGCTTTCTCGGTGGGGCTGTACTCAGGGGTATCAGGCTTCGATGATTGTTTTGTCATGTGTCTCCTTGTTGTCGCCACGTTTGGCAGGGGTATTAGCGATGGCTACCAGTTCTTCGATAAGTTGGCTGTGAGAGCGGTGAGCCTTGATGCTGAGGCGCTGTAGTGCTGCCCACGATTCAGGCGGCATAAAGACGTAGGCGCGCTCTAGTACGGTGCCGTTGTTGGTGATAAGGCGTTGTCGCTTGCTGTTAGGCATGCGCTGTGGGTTCATGCTGTTTCCTTTCGTTTGCCCTGCGCGTAGGCGTGACGATTCGACCGGGTGAACGGACGACGACGGCAGGTGATGGTTGGTGGCTTGGGCTAGAGCAGCCCGGAGATGCTGGCGGTTTGCCGCTACAGCTATGGTGATGTCAAGTACCCGTGCGGGCGAGGTGCTAAAGCGGCTTAGTTTGCTGCTGCCAGCTTTGCAGTTAAACGCGCAATTTTCGCTTCAATGCGTGCTTTGTCAATGCGGTCAACGACTGCCGTTTGCCCAAGCTGGGCGTAGTAGCGTCGGGCGGAAGTGACGGCAGCGGACGAGGCTTCGTGCGTGATGTAATGGACTAGCTCTGCCTGCGATGCGTAGTAATAGCTGAAGTTGAAACTCATTCTTTCCTTTCATTGGTCTGGTAACAATGAAATTATAGCAAATTTCTTTAGAAAGTCAAGTAAGGCCCTTGACGCGCCGAAAGAAGTATGCTTATAAAGATCGAAGATTGCTGGTTTTGCTATACCGGGGAAAAGCGGGGGTATTTGCTTACTCAACGGCTGTTTTTCTGTCTTGCGGACAGAGAAAGCATCGCATCATGAGGGGTGTAGGAAGCGTACAGGGCCGTATGGCCCCGTAGCTGTATGGCGGGGTCAGGCTGGTACAACGTCGGTCGCTGGCGCTAAGTCGCTGCCGCAGTGACGGCACTTGATAGCAGCCTTGCGGATCGGTTCAGCGCAGTACGGGCAGTCCTTCAGGTCCGAAGCGTCAACCGTTTGAGTCGGTGTGGTTGTCGCCAGCGCTGGTCCGTCCATAGCTGCTTCGGGTGCATCCTCTGCCGCAGACTGCGACGAGAAGGCCCACACCAGCGCCCCAACCCAGCCCAGCAGGGTCCAGCCCAGTAGGACGTTTAGGACGGCGATAGCGGTCGTGTTGACGTGCTTCCTGTTCATGGCGACAATCAGGGGCAGCATGTAGAAAGCGATGAAGAATACGACGAGGAACGGTAACAGTGCGTCCATTTGATTTCCAAGGTTAAGGTTGAGTTGGTGGTGCGGTGAGTTCGGTCAGTAGTGCGCCCAGCTTGGCCCATGCTTTCCGCTGCTCTGCTGCGTAGTCGAATCGCTGGTAGATGCGCTGCATGCGGTTCTGTTCGGCGTGGTTGGCGATTCGTTCGATGACGTGCTGTTCCACGCCAAGGCTTTGCATGAGGGTTGCCCCAGTGCGGCGCAGATCGTGCGGTGTCCACTTCTCGCTGGATAGCACTAAGGAATCGCCGGCCTTGCTGCGGTTCTTGAGTGGCTTAGCGTCCCTGAGCGATGCCTGACGGTCGCCAATCTGCTTCGTCGGTGCCTTCGTGTTCAGGTGGTCGGTCCCGTCCTCGTTCGGGAAGCACCACTTGCTGTCGCCGGTGATGTCCTTGAGGGCCAGGAACTGACGCTTGGTGAAGTCGGACAGGTAGACCGTGTGTTCTGGTGCCTTGCCCTTGGTGTTCTCTGCGGGGATGAACCATTCCCCCTTGTCCAGATCGACGTGCTGCCACTCTGCCTTGACCGTTTCCCCAATCCGCGTGCAGCAGGACAGGGTGAGCCAGATTACAAGCTCCGTGGTCTTGACCAGTCGGGCAGCAGGCAGCTTGGCTACCAGTGCCTTGATTTCGTCCTGCGACAGCACGCGGTCACGCTCCACTTCTTCGTAATCGGGTTGGGTGATGTCTTCCGGCTTCAAGTTCAGCGTAGGATCGTCCACTAGCAGCTTCCATGGGCGACGGCCATTGGCCCACTTGAACATCTGCTTCAGGTTGTTCAGGATGACTACGGCCTTGCGGTTGGTGCCTGAGTCGGAGATGGGCTGTATCAGCGCCTTGATGTGGCCTTCTTCCACTTCGCGCAGTGGCTTGGTGCCGATAGCAGGTAGCACATCACGTCCGAAGGAGCGTTTCAGTTCAGCGCCTCCGTCCTTGCGTCGGGTGGTCGGGAACCATGCGTCATACAGGTCTTGCACCGTAGCGTTCTGCGCCTCCTGCTGGGCTGTCTGGGCTTCGGTGGCCTTGGCTTCCGCTTCAAGCTGCTGTTCGTAATTTATGCCCTGCTTGCCCAGCGCACGGAGTTCTGCGGTCTTGGCCCGTGCATCCATCAGGGATATGTGGGCGGCGTCGGTCTTGAGGCCGAATGGCTTGGGGATACGGTATTCAATCTGCTTACCGCTTACGGAGTAGCGAACGAAGAACACCTTCTCTCCGTCCGTCCCTACGCCGATCCACAGGCCGGTGCTGACCTTGTAGCGCTGGTACTTCGCTGCCGGTTGAAGCTTGACGATTGCTTGTACTGTTAGGTCTGTCATTTGGTTTCTGTACACTATCTGTACACTAGAAAAAGTTGGATTCAGGTATTTTCATCTGGACTGCTCTGGACGAATGCAATACCCAACTCCTTGATTCTACAGGAACTTTGGATTGGTGGGGACAGTGTTGGATGAATGGTGAATTATATGGGGTGCAAGGGGTCGGAAGTTCGAATCTTCTCGCCCCGACCAATAGAATCAACAGCTTAGGCCAGTCTTCGGACTGGCCTTTGTTGTTTTTACAAGTCTGTACCCCAACAAATACCCCAACAAACTTCTTTTAGCGGTCAAACCCCAGTCTCACGATTTTCTGCCGGTGTTGGGGTACAACTGCGGCTGGCATGGATACGGCTTTCTACCCAGGCCAGCACCTCTTCCCGAACCCATGCCGAAGCGTGCCTGGTTATCTTAACCCGCGCCGGGAATTCGCCGCGCTTGGTGTAGGCGTAGACGGTGCTGCGCGACAGGCCGCAGATCGCCATCACTTCCGGCAGGCGGATCATTCGTGTGGTGCGGGGCAGGGGTGATCGTTTCATGTCTTCCTCCATTGTCTAAGTGCTGCCAGCACTGTCCTCCGATTGCCGCGCAAGTGCGACCCGAAATGGGCCCCGTTTTTGGCGTCGATTCTTCGCTAGCTTCGTCGACAAATAAATCGATGAGAATTTTAGGTAGGTGATGCCGGCGCGATGCCAGGTGGAGGACAATATGCTTTTCGACGCGAAGGGATCGCCCTTCGCGCAACTTGGCATCGCGCCAGGCGTAGCGCTCGTCACGCGCCCTTAGTCTCCACATTTGTTTTTAGATTGGCTTCGCCTTTGAGCGAGCCCGCGATCAGCCTGGATAGGCTGCATCCTTATTGCGCATCCTTCCCTCGAGGGAGCTGCGCGTCACATCGCGCGCATTCACGCACCGTCACCACCTCACGCGGCGTTCTGCCGCCGCGTGCATGTCGATACGCCGCCATAGTCCGCGGCGCAAACCGCGCGTCGTTACTGGCGGCCTGCTGCCAGTGACGACGCGCTAGCAACCAAGCGCTATATGGGCTCCGGCGCTGTTTTCTCAGTGACGGCGGCCAGTGACAGCGGATCTACCGCTATCAGCGCAGCAGAACGCTGCTTGCCAACCTTGCCCCTCGTGGGCCGACAACGTGTGCGAGGCAGACCCTATGGACCCTGGGTAACTGGTCCCACCGCGATCAGGCTTCTACAAGGAGCGGATCGCGGCGCCATACGCGCATGCGGCGCGGGCAAGCAGTGAACATACCGCATACACGGGAGTGGTGTCCCGGGGCCTTTACAAACCGTCCTTGCTGCGGCAAGCACGGTGGCCAGAAACACTCACCTGACTCGATCACACCAGGTTTGATTTTAGGAGCACGCGATGCGCGACTTGAACTATCAACTCAAGCAGCTTTGCGATCGCAATCGCGATGGCAGCTATGCCACGCAGTCCGACCGCGCGCGGATACTCTCGCACGTGGCCAACCAGTTGCACGATCTCGGATATCGCCATATGAATGCTGACAGTCTGCGTCCCAAGCATGTGGACGCGCTGGTGCAGCAGTGGAAGGCCGATGGCGTCAGCGCCGGCACGATGAAGAACCGTATGAGCGCCATGCGATGGTGGGCGCAGAAGATCGGCAAGGACAACATCATCGCGCGCGATAACGGCAGCTACGATATCGACAAGCGCACCTTTGTCACCAACATCTCCAAGGCCAAGGTGCTTGACGATGCGCGCCTGGCGAAGATCACAGATGCTTACACGGCCATGTCTTTGCGATTGCAGTCCGCGTTTGGCTTGCGGCGGGAGGAGAGCATCAAGATCGTTCCCTCGTGGGCCGATGGCGGCGATCGACTGAAGCTCAAGGACGCATGGACCAAGGGCGGCAAGTATCGCGAGATCGCCATTCGCACGCCGGAACAACGCACCGTGCTCAATGATGCCAAGCGGCTTGTTGCTGTTGGGAGCCTTATTCCGTCTAACCTGCGATATCGCGATCAGCTTCAGCGCTTTCGAGCGCAATGCGACAAGGCAGGAATTCACGGTGTTCATGGGCTGCGTCATGCCTACGCGCAGGAACGGTACCGCCAGCTCACAGGTTGGCAATGCCCGGCGCGAGGCGGCCCCGATCATCTCAGCTAGGGCCGGAGCAAAGGCAACGTAATCTCTCAGCGCGCTTACTACTGTCGGAAGAAATGGGGCACGGTCGAGAGCAAATTACGGCGGTGTACTTGGGGCGTTAAACAGGACGTTATGCTCTCAGGTTTGCGTTAGTCAGACTGCTGTGACAAATTGTGAATTTTCCTTAGTGGCAAGAATGCTATGCTGGGCGCAGAATTAATATTCACCTGATAGGCCGCGTTTGGCCAGATGCTTTCCTTTGCTAACCCATCGAAACCATGATTTGATTGAGCATGCATATAAATTTGGATATATTTTTGAGGGCGAGTGCGGATTTCTAAAAAGCACTCGATTGAAGCGTAATTTATTCGAGTAAAAAATTGCGTTGAAGGAAAAGATAAATAAAAGGATTCTGGGCGCTACCGTGGTTCAGAAACGTGCCGCAGACCAAAAATAGGTGGGAAGTCGTGAAAATAAAAAAACTGATCGCTTGTAACTTCCGGGTATTTAAACGGGTTATTGTTGATATTCGCGAAGAGCTATCCCTTATTATTGGGAAAAACAATAGTGGAAAAACATCGCTGTTGATTCTATTTGAGCGTTTCTACCTTGATGGCAATAAATTTACTTATGATGATTTTCCAATTGACTGCAGGAAAATGCTATCAAAAATAGACGAAAAGCCTGCTTTAACAGACATTAGTATTCGTATGATGTTGGAAATAGGCTATTCCGATGATGATAATCTAAAGTATCTGTCAGAATTCATAACAGACCTCGATCCAAAGGCTGACTCGGTTAAGATTCTATTCGAATGTACGATCGATCAGGACAGCCTCGTTCGTGATCTTCCCCCTGCAGGGGAACGACGTGAGCGATTTTTACGGAAGAACATTCATCGATATCTAAAGCGAGATGTGTATGCTTATTCAAAGGAAAGCGATATTTTCGATCATCGTGAAAGATTGATAAAAAAAGATTTTAGTGCGGTTCGCAGCATCATCAATTTTCAATTTATACATGCGCGACGAGATGTTGCAAGTTCGGAGGGTGGTAAAAATGTGCTTTCTAAGTTAACTACCCAGTACTTCAATGCGAATAATCCAGAGAATAACGATTTTGGGCCAATTAATGACCTAATGCTAGAAATGGATCAGTCGCTTGAAAAAACTTATAAGACTTTCTTCTCGCCGTTTTTGGGTGCAGCAAAACAGTTCTTAGGCATAGACGACATAAAGGTAATTTCTAACCTTGAGTCGAAGGAAATACTGGAAGACGCATCTCAGGTAGTGTATGGAGGTGATCCAGGATACCTTCCGGAGACTTTCAACGGCCTTGGGCACATGAATATACTTTATGTCTTACTGGCTATCGAAATTAGAAAAGAGGAGTTTAAAAGAAACGTCCGACAGATCAATTTGCTTTTCATTGAGGAGCCAGAAGCTCATACACATCCTCAGATGCAATACGTTTTTGCTCGGGAGATCAAGAATTTATTAAAGGGAATCCCTAATCTCCAATCAGTCATAACCACTCATTCATCCCATATTGTATCCCAATGTGACTTCAAGGATATCCGGTATCTTCAGAATAATGCTGGAGTGGTTCAGGTCAAGAACCTTCACCAAGAATTGTCGGTAAAATATGCAGATGAAAAGGCTTCCTTCCAATTCGTAGAACAGTTTTTGACATTAGATACCTGCGAGCTATTTTTCGCGAATAAAGTAATCTTCATCGAGGGAACAACGGAATCTATACTCCTTCCTTACTTTATTTCTAAATATGATGAAGTGAGGATCGCAGAGAAGGATTATGTTCCTCTTTCATCACAAAACATAACTATTATCGAAGCGGGTGCTAACGCGAAAGCGTTTCGTCATTTATTAGATTTTCTTGAGATTGAGACTCTTGTCATCACAGATATTGATGCTACTCACGCGGTTATAAAGGACAAAAAAACTTCTTATGAGGCGTGTAGTGTTGCAATCGGTACCCATACTAGCAACGAAACGATTAAATATTTCTATTCTGCACCGAGTATTCATGCTGCGGAGCATGCAGACTGGATGTCGAAATTAAAAGCAGGGGAACTAAAGTCCATATCTGAAAATATCTTTGTCGCGTATCAGTTGCTCGAAGCAAAGAATCACGCAAGAAGTTTTGAAGATGCTTTTGTGCATCTAAATCGCGCTACGATTGGCGCGAATCTAGGGGCACTAAGTGGACTCAAGAATGTGGACCAGTTCGCGAAGATCAATGATGCCTACGACTTGGTTGACACTATTTTGTCCAAAAAATCCAATTTTGCAGCATCGCTGCTGTTTTTGGCGCTAACCAATAAAGAAATTGAGTGGGATATGCCCTTGTATATTCGGCAGGGATTAGATTGGATTTCAAAATGACGGCTCTAAATCAAATCAAAGAGTGTTTGGAAACTAAACGTCACTTTGTTCTACAGGGTGGGGCCGGTAGTGGGAAAACCGAGACTTTGAAAGAAGTCCTCGCACACATCTCTACAACCCAACCAGATAAGACTGTTGCTTGTATTACTTTAACCAATAAGGCTGCCGACGAAATTCGGAGCCGTGTTGGCGATAAGTATCATGTATCGACCATTCACTCGTTCCTCCACTCGCTCATAGATAGGTATAAAGAAAGTATCAAAAATGTGATAGGCGTAATATTTCTCCTGGAACCTTTGGCCTGTGCCATCGACTTGAACAACGAGATTGAGCACGACCTATACAAGAAACGATATAAAAAATATACCGCCATACTGTACAGATTTTGTAAAATAAAATCTGAAAAGTTGGTATTCAAAAAGATCTACGACAAAGATCGACGGAGTTACGTTCTGAAATTGTCTCAGGACATACTCGAATTAAATGAAAAAATATTTTTAGCTATCAAGCAATATGATTCTCAAAAAATAAAATATAGCGAGAGTTCGTTCGACAGCATTCGCACTTTCTCGTATAGCCACGACAGCCTATTAAAGATATCTGCCGAACTAATCAAGCGTTATCCCACCTTGCGGAGAATTTTAGGAGATAAGTTTGATTATATTTTCATTGACGAATATCAGGATACTTCACCGGATATCGTAAATGTATTTGTCGATGTTGTCGCTTCTGATGCCAAAACCACCATCGGATTTTTCGGCGACTCCATGCAAGGTATTTATGAAAATGGAGTGGGTGATGTTGAGGAGTTTGTAAAAAAAGGTGCGTTACTAAAGATAGAAAAAGAAGATAACTTTCGCTGTTCAAGGCAGGTTGTTGATTTTTTAAATACGCTGCGCTTGGATACGCTCAAACAGGAGGTGGCCTTAAAGAAAAAACCAGATGGCGTAATGGAAATACCAGTTGAGCGTGAAGGAACAGTAAATCTTTACTATTCTGTCGTGCCCGATGGCGCAAAAGAAGATAAACCTCTTTACTCTAGCAAACTGAAATCTTTGATTTCCAAGGTAAATATTTTTGGTGACACTAAATATTTAATGCTGACGAACAAATCGATCGCTGGAGAGGTGGGATTCTCGGATCTGTATGAGATTTTTTCAGATCGATACGGACAAGAGCGTGGCGATGAAATGGAACGTATCTTAACGATACTGCAGTTTGACGAAATAGCGCGGCTTTGTACGCTATTCAAGCGCGGTGATTTCAATGAAGTTATTAGTCTTGCAAAAAAAGGCGGCTTTGTTTTGAACTCAAGGAAAGATAAAATTAGATTGCATGATGAAATATCTTCTATCATTAGCTCAACAGCTTCTCCGATATCTGTGTTGAATACGGCACATTCTTGCGGTTTGTTATCAAAATCCGAGGCGTCTCTGGGATACATGGAGTACCGCGATGAGTTCCTGGAGGAGTTAAAGTCTGATAAGGTCTTTGCAACCTTCTTGGAAGACATGGGAAATGGAATAAATACGGCGATTAGAATGACTGGCGCGGGTCGTAATATGGACGAGTTTCTTTTTGAGGAGCTGAAAAATAAACTAAAAAAAATGACATTTTATGTGGATTTTTTTAGTGATAAATTAAGTTTTGCCGAGATTGCAAATTACTTTGATTATCTAAATGATGAGAAGCCCTATGTCACGATGCATAAGACGAAAGGTACGGGGATTATTAATGTGGTGGTGGTTCTCGATGAATACTATTGGAAGGATTTCGATTTTAGCAATATTTTGACTCAAGTTGATAGCGAGCAAATTGTTGATAGAAAACTGGTATATGTTGCGTGTTCTCGTGCAATTAAAAATCTGACTTGCGTACGATTAATTGCGCAACAAGAAGAGGACGCGTTGTTGAAAATTGACTTCTCCACGGTAACGAAGGTCGATTTTGCATTGTTGTAGAGATTCCTAAATTGGTCTTTTAGGCGCTTTCGACGCAAAGTGCCCTGTAAAGACACTAAGCGTAATATGGCGTGAGAAGCGTGTTTCGCGTTTCACTTTAGCGAAAGTAATCCTATGGCTCGAACCATTATGCACGATGTAATTGAACTCCGAAGTTGGCTTTGCGCCCCCCTGAGCTAGTAACATTAGTTCAGGTGATGCAGGATGCACTAAAGGATACCCTTCAGGCCTTTAGATTGCTGGCACGAGTTGTATTTTCCGTCTCTGTAGAACCTAGCTTGGGTTGGGGCCAGCTCGTCATATCAACGGCTCTTTATTTATCGGGCAAAACCACGCCATTTTCAGCATTAACGATCGTTTCTAATTGCTGTCCTAGCTTGTTCCATGCGTCCCGTTTTTCGCTAGCATAGTCGTAGTGCAGGTAGTGACGGCGAACCTTGCTTCCCGCCAGTACGTGGTTTTGGCAACGGTCGATGACGTCCAAGTTGACGCCGAGACTTTGCATCAGCGTGGCACCCGTCCTGCGCAAGTCATGCGCAGTCCACGCGCCGTGTTTCCCACTTTGCAGCACAAGACGATCGTCCTGGCGGCGATGCGTCATCTTGGAGCGAGGCCCGCCGTCGCGGCCATTCTTGAACATGGTCTGTCGGTCGCTGATTTGTTTGGTGATCGCTCGCGGGGAAATGTGGAGCGTGCCCATGTAGTTCGGGAAGCACCAGTCGGTGTCCCCGCTGCAATCGTACAAGCGGCGAAAATATCGCAGCGCGAAATCGGATAGCGAGATCGTCAGGCTGCTGATGCGGTCCTTCACGTTTTCCTTTGGTATAAACCATTCCGCTCGCTCGAAGCTAACGTGTTCCCAACGCGCCATGGTCAGCTCGCCGACCCGGCACAGGGTCGACAGCATGATCCAGATCGCGCATTCGGTTGTGATTTCGATGGGCTGCACGGCGATGCGCCGGTTTTCCGCCTGCGCATATTCGTTCCGCGCGCGGTCGAGGACAGTGTGCAATTCGTGAATCTCGGCAGGGGAGAGCACCCGCTCGCGCACGCCGCGCGGATCGAAGTCCGGACTGACGATACGGCCGATCTCGATCAGATCCATCGGGTTGCCCTCGACGAGAAGACGGCGCCACGGCTGACGCTTCTGTGCCCAGTTCAGCATCTGCTTCAGGTTGTTCCGCAGTGAGACGGCGCTGCGGTTGGCGCCACGCGCCACCATGGTACGCAGCACGTGACGCAGATCGTGCTCCGTCAGTGCGCGCACGGCGACGTCGCCAATCTTGGGCAAGACGTCGGCATTGAACTGTCGTTTCAATTCTGCGTTATCGTTCCTGCGTCGCACGCCGTCCAGCAGCCAGACGTCGAACATATCGCGCACCGTCAGGCCTGCCTCGCGTTGCGCTTCGACCTGGGCCAGCTTCGCTTCCAGCGCCTCCTGAACCTCGATCTTCTGCACCTTTTTTACCGTGGCAGGATCGGCTCCAGTGGCCGCGCGGTCGCGCGCGGCATCGCGGGCTTCCCTGATCTGCGCCAGGCTGTCATGCGGCCAGGAGCCGCATGAAATGTCGTGCAGCTTGTCGCCATGCCGGTAGCGGTAGTAGAACGGAATCGTGAGTTTGTTGTCGGCCTTCACGCGTACGCGCCCGAACAGTCCGCCATCATCCCGGACGACGAGTCCGACTTGTTTCGTCGTAATCGCCAACAATTCCTTCTGTGTGATCCTAGGCATCTTGTATTCCAGAACGTCAGCCCTGCAATGGGCCGGAGGTTTTTACAAGGGGTCGCAAGAGGAGCAAAAAATACCCCAACAAATACCCCAACAAGACGCTCGGCTAGGACTGGATGAGTACGGATGGGTATAGACGGATGGTAGCGCCAAGCCATTGATTATTAATGATGTTGCTCAATGGATGGACGTTCCCGGATGCTAAAGGAAGAGTTAACTCGGCCATGGGGTGCAAGGGGTCGGAAGTTCGAATCTTCTCGCCCCGACAATAGAATCAACAACAAAGGCCAGTCTTCGGACTGGCCTTTGTTGTTTTTGCAAGTCTGTACTCCAACAAATACCTCAGCAAACTTCTTAGCGGTCTCTATCGCTGTCGCGGGGCATTGTTGAACAGATCCATGACGCCTTTGATCTGGCTTTCCGTCTCCGGCGTCATATTGACGAACATGCAGCCGAGATGGATCTGCTCGCCCGCCAGGAAGGACCGGAAGGCGCGCGTGTAGCGGATTTCCAGTTCTGCGACGATGACGGTTTCCTCGTCCAATACCAGTTGCACATCCACCAGTTTGCGTCCCTTGAGCAAGCCCTTCGCCTGGCTCTTCGAGCAGTGCAGGCCGACCCCGCCCAGCGAGAAATCGTAGATCGACCACTCTTGTTCGATGCCGTGAAGCTCCAGCGCAGCCGTGAAACTGGTGCCCAGCGGCGTTTCCACGCGTTCCGACGAGCGCCGGTCCAGCACCGAGCAGGTTTCCGGGAAGACCATCGGAATCAGCTGCGGCTGGCCAGGGAGCGAATCCCAATCCGGCTTGGACAGGCGGAATTGCAATTTCGCCGTGCGCAGCACGGCGACAAAGGTGATCTTGCCGGGCGGCAGGCTTGCCCCTTCGTTTAATTCCATCACGAAATGCGGCTGCTCGGGGTCGACGGACAGTATGCGTCCGAGCACCGCTTCGCGGCTGCCGGACACGTACATCGAGATCGCGTCGCCGTGCGAAGCCAGGAGGGTTAGCGTGTCGCCGATCTCGTCTTCGCTCGCCATTTCATGGAAGCTGGCGGAGGCCGGGATCGGCGTGATGGCATCTTGTGGCCGTGGCGGTCCTTTACGGATCGGGACGGCTAGGGGTTCGTTGAGCATCATATCGTTTGCCTGATAAGTGCAACTACAGACGCGGTTTGGGTCTGTTTGTAAACTCATCATAGACCACTGATTGCCGAAAGGCAATTTATTTTGCGAGCTGGGAAATGGTGAGGAAGGAACAAGGAGATGGTCTCGCCGCCATCGTTTGTTGACATGTGAGTTAAAGCTAATATAATGCATGCACATGCATATAATTATCTCCCAACCTCACCTAAGGACATGTATGAACTGGATCTATCTTGGAATTGCCGTAATCTTTGAAATTGCGGTCGCTATCTCTGCGGGCAACGCGAAGGGCTTCACCCATTTCTGGTGGAGCGTCTCTACCCTCGTCACCGGAGCGATCGGCACCTACTTCCTCAGTCTCGCATTGCTCACCTTCCCGGTCGGCGTCGGCTACGCGATCTGGACCTCCGTCGCCGGAGTGGGGATCGTGGTCCTCGGCACGCTGTTCTTCGGGCAGCGGCTCAATGTGAAAAAAATCATCGGCATCGCGATGGTGATCGGGGGCGTGGTCGGCCTTCAACTCAGTGGCGCATAAGGAAGCAACCATCATGACTACAACTGACAATAAACGCGCATGGATCATGCTGCTGCTCGCCGGTGTCTTCGAGATCGGCTACGCCCTCAGCGTGGGCGGCAGCAAGGCCTTCACCTTGTGGAGCTGGTCGCTCTCCGCCGTCGTGTTTTTCCTGCTGACGCTGTATGCGCTGAGCGTGGCCTTGAAGACCATCGATGTCGGCATCGGCTACGCGGTGTGGGCGGGCATAGGCGCGGTCGGCGCGGCGGTTTTTGGCAGCGCTCTGTTCGGCCAATCGCTTGCGCCGAGCCAGATGTTTTGGCTGGCGCTGATCATCGCCGGCGTGGTCTGGCTGAAGCTGGCGGACAGCGAGAAACTCCAGGCGCGCAGGAGCCCCTGATGTAAAATAGTCCGGCAATTTCTTATTGGAAACTACGGACTGGTTTATGTTAAAGAGAAGCGATTCATGGCTCGATCTGACTCAAGTGGTCGCCAATGTCGAGTCCGCCCTTGCTTCGGTTCTTCAAGCTCGCCATGGCATCGGCTTGTCGGAATATCGCGCGTTGGAAGTGCTGGCCCGCTCGCCGAAAAGCGAGCTGCGCATGCAGGAGCTGGCCACGCATCTGCGTCTGAACCAGAGCTCGGTTTCGCGACTGGTCGAGCGTCTGGAGCGTGACGGCCTGACGATCCGCGATCTTTGCCCCGCCGACAAACGCGGGGTCTACACGGTGCTGACCAGGGAAGGGCGCGCGCGCCTCGAACGCGCGCAGCCCGATTACGACAGCGCGCTCGACGCGGCGCTGAGGGAGCATGGCGGCGAGCAGTTGCTGTCGGCGCAGCGGAGCGCCGCCGGCCGCGCCTAGTTGCTGATGAGCCAGCGGCGCGAACGGTAGTCGAGCGTGACGGTGCGTTCGTTCAAGTCGCGCAGGCCCAGCAGCCCCACCAGTTTCTGTCCCGGCTTGAACGCTTCCAGCGCGCAGTACGAGGCGCGCAAGTGGCCGACGTTGAGCATCTGGCCGATGCTGATTTGGCCGGGCGCGGCGGTCTCATAGCAGGGGATCTGCTTGCCCCAGCTGTTGACTTTGTACACGCTGACGGTCGCGCTGCCCTGCAGCGGGATGCCGCCGGTCAGTTCGCTCCACGCGGCTTCGCTCATCGCTGAAATGCCGAACGATGCGGCGCCGGTGTCCAGCATGGCGTAGGCCAGTTTGCCGTTCGGCATGCCGATTTCAACGACGATATGGCCGCCGTCGCCGCCCGACCACTGCGCGTAGTTGAACGGCTGGGCGGCGCGCTCGCCGGCCAGCGAGGCGGCGGTGGTGAAGGCCAGGCGGCTGCCTTTCAAGTCCAGCGTCAGGGTTCCGTCTTCGAAATACGCGTTGCCGATGCTGGCGATCACGTCGTCCGTGCACTTGCCGCCCTCCAGCGCGGCCAGTTGCGGTGCGCTTGCCTTGACGGTCAGGCTGCGGCCCGCCAGTTCCACCACCGTGTCCACCCCGGGAAGCGTCGCGTCGGCCTGCCGGTGCCAGATCACTTTGCCGGGCGCGCCCGTATCGAGCTGGGCGCGGCAGTCGACGCCATTGACCTTGATGGGCACATTGATGGCGGCCTTGACCTTGCCTGCGCCGGGGACGACTTCAGCCTGCGCCCAGTCGAACCGGCTCCAGGCATGCTCGCCGCCTTGCGCGGCCGACGTCAGGCCCAACAGGCAAAGCATGGGCAGAATACGGCGCATCGGATTCCTTTGATAAATAAGCAATCCCGCAATCGTTGCACGTTCGGCGGGGATGGTCAATGCGGGGCGGAACCACGCCGCCTAGCTGCCGGGCGCGACACGCTGCTGTATGGCTTCGATGGCTTTTTCAGCCCGCATCTGGCGCAGCACGCTCGACAGCCGGGGCACCAGCTCCTCGTGTTTCTTGTGCAGGTAGTGGTACACCGGGAACGAGGCCAGCGGGGGACTGAGCACATGCACCTCGTCCAGCTTCAGCATCTTGACCACCGCCATGCCGGACAGGCGGTTGCCGACCACGATGTCGGTCCGCCCCACCATCATTTTCTGGAAGGCTTGTGTCATCGTCGGCACCGCTTCGGTCCGCATGCCTATCGTATTTTCCTGGACGATCTTGATCCCGCGCACGTGGCCGATGGTGAACGGCCTCAGGCTCTCCCAGCCGTGGACGATGAAATTGGTGCCATGGGTGAACACGACGATTTCATAGGTCAGCAGCGGCACCGGCACGATCAGCAGATTGCCGTAGGCCTGGTCCATGCCCAGCTTGCGATACAGCTCGCCGTCCATGCGGCCTTCGTTGGCGTAGATCAGCGTGCGTTCGCCCGGCAGGCGGTGCACCGCCAGCTCATAGCCCAGCCGGTTGTAGGCTTCGCGCAGCACTTGTTCGGCGATCTCGGTGGCGGGGTCGGCGCCCAGCAGGGTGGAGACGTTGACCACCGGCTTCCCGGGCGCGGTGTAGGCGGCGGGGAACCAGGGCAGTAATGCCAGCCTGAGGAAGGTGCTGCGCCGCATGGTCAGGTAGTTTGTGCGTGGATGGGCATGGTGCTCAGCGCCAGCATATACGTTGCCCGCCGGATGCGCCATGGGATTCTGGACAGCGTCCGGAGCGGCCGCGCGCGGCGCGGTGGGTTTTTGCAGGAAAGCAACACTGTAGCTTGCCGGCATCGACAGGCGCGGGCGGCGAGGCGTAGGATCGAAGTGCTGGCAGCGGCGGCGATCCCGTCGCTGCGGCAGGCAGAGTCCATTCCATTCACCTCACCATAAGGAACACCCATGAAACGTCTCGCCATTGCTGCGCTCAGTTTGCTGTCGGCATCGCTGCCGGCCTTCGCCGCCGACAAGATGGCTACGCTCGACCCCAAGGTTCCCTGCGTGATCGAGTATCCCAAGGCCTCGCTGATGAATGAAGAAAAGGGCACGGTGGTACTGAGCCTGAAGCTGTCGGCCGACGGCAAGGTGCAGGAGTCCAAAGTCAGCAAGTCCAGCGGTTTCAAGAACCTGGACAAGGCCGCCTCCACCAGCATCACCAAATGCAAATTCCTGTCGCCCGGCGGCGACCAGTGGCAGTCCCTGGAGTACGTCTGGAAACTGGAGTAAGCGTTCAGGGGCATAGCGGACTGCCCGGCAGCAGGCCGAGCGACTCGGCCTTGGCGATCGTGGTCGCCACCGGCAGCGCGCCGGCCACGCTGAACAGCGGCACCATGGTCTGGTAGGCCACCGCGTCGCAGCCGCCGTTGCCGTTGGGCGTGCACACCCGTGCGCGCACGAAGCGGATGCAGCTGGCGCCGTTCGGGTCGGCGATGCAGTTCAGGCGGGCGCGCGCCACGCAGGCCGGCAGGCTGGCAGCCGGGATGGGCGTCAGCGTCAGGGTGCCGTTGCCGGCGCGCGTCAGCGCCAGGTAGTCGATCTGCACATGGGCGTCGCTCACCGGCTGCCCCATCGTCAGCGTGCCGGGGCCGGTGCGCAACAGCGCCGACTGGCGCACCTGGCTCATCACGCTCGCGCTGCTGAAGTCGCTCACGGCGGCCATCGCGGCGGCGCGGCGCGTCACCTCTTGCAGCGTGTTGAGCAGGTACATCGCGCGCGCCACTTCCATCACCACATACAGCAGCGTAAAAAACACCAGGGCGATCAGGCTGAACTCGACCGTGACGATGCCGCGCGTCTTCATGGCAGCAGCTCGATGGCGCCGCCCAGTTCCTGGTCCTGCACGGCGCCGGCGAATTCGGCGTGCAGGGCGGTGGCGGTGGCGGGCACGGTCATGAAGAACTTGCCTATCGCCAGCACGCTGGCGCTGACGGTGCCGCCGGCCGCCACCGGGCAGGCCAGCAGCGCCACGTTGAGCACGCGGCGCTGGCGCAGCCCCGGCTGGTTGGCGCTGGACGGCGCCAGGAAGTTGGCGCCCGCCAGCGCCTGATACGGCGGCAGCGCCGGGTAGCCGCCCGCCACCGGCACGCCGGGCGTGTACAGCTGTGCCCAGGTGGAGACGGCGTAGGGTGTGTAGCCGCCCGCCGGCTCGGGCGAACCGGGCGTGTAGGAACTGTAGGGCACGGCCTTAGCGTAGGACCACAGGGGGCCGTAGTCGGCGTTGACGGTGCCGGCCGGCGAGGGCAGGGGATCGGCCACGGTCCACAGCTTGTTGTGGGCGGCGTCGCTGTACGACTTGGCCGACTGCGTGGTGCGCGGGGTGCTCATCCACGTTATCGCCGCGTAGGTGTAGGCCTTGATGTTGATGTCGGGCGGGGCGCCGTTGGGGCTGCAGGCGCCGCCGACGTACTGGTCGAAGCGCGAGTTGAGCTGCGGGTAGAGCGTGGCCAGCGGGAAGCCGCGCTTGACCGTGATGGCGCCGCCCTGCAGGCGCGGCATCTGCAGCGTGCCGGTGCACACATAGGGGCCGGTCACGCTGTCGGCGGTGTTGGCGGCGCTGCCGGCGCTGCCGGGCGGCGACAGCGGATCGATGACGAAATGCTCCGCTGCCAGGCCGCCGGCGTTAAGCTGCATCAGGTCGTAGGCGACGCCGCGCCGGAAACCGTACTCCACCAGTTCGTTGCGGGCCGGCGGGCCGGGGTTGGCGCGCGCGGCGGCCGGCGTGGCCGACAGCGCGCACACCGCCAGCGGCGTGGCGGCGATGGTTTGCCGTCCGGCCACGGCGCGTGCCGACGTGGCCAGGTCGGCCAGCGTGCTCGACAGCGCGCGCATGAACACGGTCGCGACCCGGCCGTAGGCGGCGTTCAGCGCGCCGGTGTCGGCGCGCACGTACAGCAGGCCGTCCGGCGCGGACTGGGCGCTGGCGGCATCCTGCCATGGCCCGGCGGCGTCCGGCGTCGCGCTGAATTGCAGGGCGGCGCTGGACCAGGCGAAGGCCAGCAAGCCGTGCTGGTAGCGCAGCTCGCTGGCCGCCGTGGCCGCCTTGGTCAGCGCACTGGCGACGCCGGCCGCAGTCCCGTTGAGCTCGCGCGCGGCGGCCAGCGCGGTGGCGTCGGCCAGCAGCTGCAGCTCGGCCTTGCGGTTGTACAGCTGACCCAGGTCGAGCGCCATGCCGACGAACAGCAGCAGGCCGAGCAGGGCCAGGCCGAACATCATGGCAAACGCGCCGCGCTGCCGGCGCGGCTTGCGGCGGTGGGTGTCCATGCGCGGCCTCCTGTTGGTCGATACCGTACGATTCTATCCATCTGGAAATATCCACTTTTGATCGAAGGCAAGCGCCACGCTCCTGACAGAAACTGTCACAGCCTGCCCTTACCATGGTGTTCATGCGGTGCCGGAACAGAGCGCCGCGCTAACCCACCAGGAGAACATTCATGATCAGCCCTAACTATGTCTTGCTGTACGTCGACGATCCGGTCGCCAGCGCCGCCTTCTACGCCGACCTGCTGGGCCAGCAGCCGGTGGATACCGCGCCGACCTTCTCCTTGTTCGTGCTGGAGAACGGCCTGAAGCTGGGCCTGTGGTCGCGCCACACGGTGGAGCCGAAGGCGCTGGCCTCCGCCGGCGGCAGCGAGCTGTGCCTCAGCGTGGCCGACCGCACGGTGGTCAACGATATGCATGCCGACTGGTCGGCGCGCGGCGTCGCCATCGCCCAGCGCCCGGTGGCGATGGACTTCGGCTACACCTTCGTCGCCGTCGACCGCGACGGCCACCGCCTGCGCGTGTTTGTGCGCGAAGGCGAGTAAGCGCAGGGCGGGGCCGGGCCAGCCGTTCAGGCCCCGCCCCGGCTGGCGCCGCCATTTACGGTTGACACTTAAAAACAATGAATGCTATATTCGTCAACATGGATTGGTAACGTTTCCAATTCATGCGTTTCTTCCTGAAGCGCACCCCTCGTCTCTTCGTATCGAAGTTGCCGGCGCCCAGTGGCGCCGGATTTTTTACCCGGGCGGGGCGGGCAGCGGTCATGCATAATCAAGCGCCGGGAGACATCGGCGTTCAAGGAGACAGGATGAATAAGCAGGGTAGAGGCGGCCTGGCCGCCGGATGGCTGGCGGCATGGGCGCTGGCGGCAGGCGCCGCCCAGGCGGCCGCGCCGGCCGGCCCCAGGGCCGAGGTGATGCACTGGTGGACTTCCAGCAGCGAGTCGGCTGCCGTGCGCAAGTTTGCCGAGGCTTACCGCGCCGCCGGCGGCGTCTGGGTCGACACGGCCGTGGCCGGCGCCGACCAGGCCAAGGCCGTGGCGATCAACCGCATCGTCGGCGGCAATCCGCCCACCGCCGCCCAGTTCAACACCACCAAGCAATTCCGCGACCTGATCGACCAGGGCTCGCTCAACAACGTCGACGACATCGCCGCGCGCGACCACTGGGACCAGCTGATGCCGGGCCCCATGCTCGACGTCATCCGCGTCAACGGCCACTACTATGCGCTGCCGGTGGACATCCACATGTCAACCTGGATCTGGTATTCGAAGGCGGCGTTCAAGAAGGCCGGCATCGCCAAGGAACCCGCCACGCCCGACGAATTGTTCGCCGCGCTGGACCAGCTGAAGGCGGCCGGCGTGGTCGGCCTGGCCCACGGCGGCCAGCCGTGGCAGGAAAACATCCTGTTCCAGGCCATGCTGGCCAATGTCGGCGGCAAGCAGCTGTACCTGCAGGTGCTGCGCGACCGCGACCCCAAGGCGCTGAACTCGGAAGCCTTCAAGAAGGTGCTGGTGGCCTTCAAGCGCCTGCAAAGCTATGTCGACGCCGGCTCGCCCAACCGCAACTGGAACGACGCCACCGCCATGCTGATCAGCGGCAAGGCCGGCGTGCAGATCATGGGCGACTGGGCCAAGGGCGAGTTCGCCGCCGCCAAGCAGACCGCCGGCAAGGACTATGGCTGCATCGCCGGCCTCGGCCCGGCCGTGCCCTACCTGATCCAGGGCGACGCCTTCGTCTTCCCCAAGACCACCAACGCCGACGCCGTCAAGGCGCAGAAGCTGCTGGCCACGTCCATGCTGGCGCCGGCCGCGCAGCTGGAGTTCAGCAAGCTCAAAGGCTCGCTGCCGGTGCGCAGCGATATCGACGTGGCGTCGATGGACGCCTGCGCCCAGGCCGGCATGGCGATCATGAAGGACAAGTCGCGCCAGGTCGGCATGATCGAGGTGTTCCTGACGCCGGACCAGAACGGCGCGCTGCAGGATGTGCTGACGGCGTTCTGGAACACCAAGATGCCGGTCGAGAAGGCGCAGAAAAGCATCGCCGCCGCGCTGCGCGACTGAGGCCGCCGCGCTTGTCACCGCCGTATGCGATGGGGTATGCTTGCCGCCGCATAGACTGAACGGATAAGGGGACTTGTGGCAACCATCAAAGATGTGGCCCGCCTGGCGGGAGTAGGGTTGGGCACCGCGTCGCGCGTGATCAGCGGCAAGGGTTCGGTCTCGCAGGCGACGCTGGAAAAAGTGCGCGCGGCGATCGATGAACTGGAGTTCCGGCCCTCGCACGCGGCGCGCACGCTGCTGTCGGGCAGTTCGCAGATGATCGGGGTCTACATTCCCTATCTGAGCGGGACGTTTTACACGCCTATCCTGCAGTCGATCTACACCGCGCTGCGGGCCGCGGGCTTGAACATGGTGGTGGCCTTCGGCGTCGGCGAGGGCGATGCGCGGCAGCAGGCGATCGAGGGCGTGAACTTCCTGATCGAACGCGGCAGCGACGGCTTGATCGTGATGAGCAATGCGCTGGAGGATGAGGATTTTGTCGCGCTGGGGCCGTTCCAGCAGCGGGTGGTGGTGATCAACCACGCCTTCGCCGGCATCGAAGGGCAGTGCTTCACCGTCGACCACGAGGCCGGCGGCCGGCTGGCGGCGCGCACCTTGCTGGAGCAGGGCCATCGCCGCATCGCGGTGATCGCCGGCCGCGCCAGCGCGCCGGACAACCAGCAGCGCATCGCCGGTTTCATGGCGGAGCTGGCGGCGGCGGGCATAGACCCGGCCTCGGTGTGGATGGAGGATGGACAGTTTTCGCCGGAAGGCGGCTGGGCTTGCGCCGAGCAGCTGATGGCGTCGGGCTACGAATACACGGCGGTGTTTTGCGCCAATGACGAGATGGCGGTGGGCGCCTTGTCCTGCTTCCAGCAGGCCGGGGTGGCGGTGCCGGAGCAGGTGTCGGTGCTCGGCTACGACGATACGCACAGCGCGGAATTCACCGCGCCGCGCCTGACCAGCGTGCATATCCCGTGGAGCGAGATGACCTTGAACGGCTTGAATTACCTGCTCAACCACTGCTATGAGCTGGAGCGCCCGGTGCAGCGCGAGTACGCGCTGCATGTGACGCAGCGGGCCTCGCTGGGGCCGGCGCCGGACGGCGGTAAAAAGGCGTAAAGAATGAGGGTGTGCGCTGGTCGCACGCTCTTTTTTTGGTGTATATTGGAAACGATTCCACATACGGAGACGCTGGATGGCGACAACGAAATTGCTAGGCACCGCCTGGCTGGCGGCGGCCTTGCTGCGCTGCGCGGCGGCGTGGGCGCAAGCGCCCGCGCCCGCACTGCCGATGCTGCACACCGAGGGCACGCAGTGGCTGGCGGCCGACGGCAGCCGGCCGGCGCTGCGCGGCGTCAACCTGGGCAACTATCTGATCCAGGAATTCTGGATGATGGGGCAGGGCAGCGCCGGCATCGACGACCAGTGCAAGCTGGAGGCGGTGCTGGACCGCCGCTTCGGCTACGCCGAGCGCGAGCGCCTGTACGCGCTGTACCGCGACAACTGGATCACGCAGCGCGACTGGGACATGCTGCCCAAGATGAAGCTGAACCTGGTGCGCCTGCCCTTCATCTACAGCGTGGTGGAGGATGAAAAGAACCCGCGCCACCTGCGCGCCGACGCCTGGCGCTATCTGGACCAGGCCATCGCCGAAGCCGAGCAGCGCGGCATCTACGTCATCCTCGACCTGCACGGCGCTGTCGGCTCGCAGGGCTGGGAGCACCACAGCGGCTGCGCCGGCAAGAACAAGTACTGGGACACGCCGGACTACCAGGCCCGCACCATCTGGCTGTGGCAGCAGATCGCCGCGCGCTACAAGGACCGCGGCGCGGTGGCCGGCTACAGCATCCTCAACGAACCGTGGGGCACGACGCCGGAAAACCTGGCCGCGGTCATGGGCACGCTGTACCGCGAGATCCGCAAGGTCGATCCCAACCACGTCATCATCCTGCCCGGCCACAGCAAGGGCATAGACGCCTACGGCAAACCGTCCGAGCACGGCCAGGTCAACGTCGCCTTCGAGATGCATCCCTACCCGGGCCACTTCGGCTGGGGCAAGCCGGGCGCCGACGTCCACCGCGACTGGCTGCAATGCGGCCACGGCGCCGGCAAGAACAACGTCTGCGCATGGAAGGCGCAGCAGCAGCAACTGAACACCGCCTACTTCATCGGCGAGTTCCAGCCCTGGGCCTTCCTGGGGCCGGAGCTGGGCGGCCAGGTCACGCGCGCCACCTACGACACCTACGTCGCCAACGGCTGGGCCTCGACCGCCTGGGCGTACAAGCTGGTGAGCAACCAGGGCGGCCAGGGCAAAGACACCTGGGGCCTGGTGACAAACGCCCCCGGCGCGAAGATACCCAAGCTCGATTTCAACACCGCCTCGCTGGCCGAGATCGAAAACCTGTTCCGCCTGTTCGGCAGCGTGCCGTACGAGCCGCAGCAAACCGTCATCAAGTGGATGAACGCCAGCGTTCCGCCTACTCCCTTCGCTCCATCAATAAAAAAACCATGACCATGATTCTTACCGACCTGCCTACGGCGATCCAGCGTTCCGATTTCGCCAGCGACTTCCTGTGGGGCGTTTCGACCTCGGCCTACCAGATCGAGGGCGCCGCCGCCGAAGACGGCCGCGTGCCATCGATCTGGGACACCTTCAGCGAGACCCCGGGCAAGATCCGCGACGGCGCCACCGGCGCCGTGGCCTGCGACCACTATCACCGCTGGGAGGAAGACCTGGACCTGGCGCAGTCCATGGGCCTGAACTCCTACCGCTTCTCGATCTCCTGGCCGCGCATCTTCAACGGCGTGGACGCCGAGCCGAACGCCAAGGGCCTGGAGTTCTATTCGAAGCTGGTGGACGGCATGCTGGCGCGCGGCCTGCAACCGTGGTGCACGCTGTACCACTGGGATCTGCCGCAGTACCTGGAAGACCGTGGCGGCTGGGACGACCGCGCCACCGTCGACGCCTATCTGCACTACGTCGACGTGATGAGCAAGCACCTGGGCGGCCGCGTGCAGCACTGGATCACGCACAACGAGCCTTGGTGCACGGCCATGCACGGCAACTGGGACGGCATGCACGCGCCGGGTAACAAGAGCCTGCCGCTGGCGCTGCAGGTATGCCACAACGTGCTGGTGTCGCACGGCTTGGCCGTGCCGCTGATACGCGCCAACGTGCCGGGCGCGAAGGTGGGTATCGCCTTGAGCCTGCATCCGGTGCAGGCGGCCAGCGACAGCCTCGCCGACCAGCAGGCCGTGGTGCGCCACGACGTGCTGCGCAACCGCTGGTTCCTGGACGCGTTGTATGGCCGTGGCTATCCCGAACTGGCGCTGCAACTGGTCGGCCAGGATGCGCCGACGGTGCTGCCGGGCGACATGGAGGCCATCGCCGCGCCGATGGATTTCCTCGGCGTGAACTACTACTTCCCCGAAGTGGTGCGGCATGCGCCGGACCAGTATCCGCTGCGGACCTCCATCGTCTATCCGCAGGACCGCCAGCGCACCGACTTCGGTTGGGAAGTTTCGCCGCAAGGCTTGATCGATCTGCTGGAACGCGTGGCCCGCGACTACCCCACCGGCGATTTGTACGTGACCGAAAACGGTTCCTCGTACGACGATCACCTCACCGCCGACGGCGCCGTGAACGACACGGCGCGCCGCGACTACCTGATCCGCCACCTGGCCGCCATGCGCGACGCCATCGGCGCCGGCGGCAACATCAAGGGCTATTTCGCCTGGAGCCTGCTGGATAACTTCGAATGGGCGGAAGGCTATCTGCGCCGCTTCGGCCTGACTTACATCGACTATCCGACGCAGCGCCGCATCCTCAAGCAGAGCGGCCAGTGGTACAGCGCCTTCCTGCGCCAGGCATAAAAAACGATATCAACAACGGAGACAAGTACACGAATGAAGACCAATAACCACACTCTGCGCCGCGCCGTATTGGCCGCCGCGCTGGCACTGGGCGGAGCCGCCGCATCCACCGCCGCACCATTGACCGACTGGCCGCACATCACCAGCGCCGTCAAGCAGGACAAGGCCATGGAAGCGCGCATCGCCAAGATCGTCGCCGGCATGACGTTGGCGCAGAAGGTCGGCCAGATGACGCAGCCGGAAATCAAATTCAGTACGCCGGAAGACATCCGCAAATACTACATCGGCTCCGTGCTGAACGGCGGCGGCAGCTGGCCGGACGGGAACAAGCACGCCAGCGCGGCCGACTGGGTCAAGCTGGCCGACGCCTACTACGACGCCTCGATGGGTACCGACATGAAGGTGCAGATCCCTGTCATCTGGGGCATCGACGCCATGCACGGCAACAGCAATATGTACGGCGCCACGCTGTTCCCGCATAACATAGGCCTGGGCGCCGCGCGCGACGCGAAGCTGATCGGCGAGATGGCCAAATCGGTGGCCAAGGCGGTGCGCGCCACCGGCATCGACTGGGTGTTCGCGCCGACGCTGGCCGTGGTGCGCGACGACCGCTGGGGACGCACCTACGAATCCTTCTCCGAAGATCCGGTCATCGTCAAGGACTACGCCGGCGCCTACGTCAAGGGCCTGCAGGGCGATCTGAAATCGGACAACACCGTGGTCGCTACCGCCAAGCACTTCATCGGCGACGGCGGCACGGCCGAGGGCAAGGACCGTGGCGAGAACCAGTCCACCATGTCGGAGATGATCAACATCCACGCCCAGGGCTACTACCCGGCGCTGCAAGCGGGCGTGCAGACGGTGATGGCCTCCTTCAACAGCTGGAACGACGTCAAGGGCGGTTCGGATCACGGTAAGATGCACGGCAGTAAAGAGCTGCTGACCGACGCGCTGAAAACCAAGATGGGCTTCGACGGCCTGGTGGTCAGCGACTGGAACGCCATCGCCGAAGTCCCGGGCTGCGCCAACGACAGCTGCGCCGCCTCGATCAACGCCGGCGTCGACATGGTGATGGTGCCGGAACACTGGAAGGCCTTCATCGCCAACACCATCGCGCAGGTGGAGAAGGGCGAGATCCCGATGTCGCGTATCGACGACGCCGTCACCCGCATCGTGCGCGTGAAGCTGCGCGCCGGTCTGTTCGACGGCAAGAAGCCGTCGCAGAACATCTACGCCGGCAAGCAGGAGCTGCTGCAGGCGCGCGCGCTGGCCCGCCAGGCGGTGCGCGAATCGCTGGTGCTGCTGAAGAATAACGGCGGCGTACTGCCGCTGGCGCGCGGCAAAAAGATTCTGGTGGTCGGCAAGAGCGCCGACAATATGGCCAACCAGTCGGGCGGCTGGTCGCTGACCTGGCAGGGCACCGACAACAAGAATAGCGACTACCCGGTCAGCGACACCATCCTGGCCGGTATCCAGGACGCCGCAGGCAAGGACAACGTCACCTTCAGCGAAAACGCCGCCGGCGTCGATGTCGGCAAGTTCGACGCCGTCATCGCCGTCATCGGCGAGACGCCGTATGCGGAAGGCGACGGCGACATCGGTCCGTCCGGCACGTTGCGCCTGTCCGGCCGCCATCCCGAGGATCTGGCGGTACTGAAGGCCGTATCGGGCAAGGGCAAGCCGGTGGTGACGGTGCTGATGACAGGCCGTCCGCTGTTCGTCAACGACCTGCTCAATCTGTCGGACAGCTTCGTCTCGGCCTGGCTGCCCGGCACCGAAGGCAAGGGCGTGTCCGATGTGTTGTTCCGCAAGGCGGACGGCAAGGTCAATGCCGACTTCCACGGCAAGCTGTCGTTCTCGTGGCCGAAGTCGGCCTGCCAGTCGCCGCTCAACGTCGGCGATGCGGCTTACGATCCGCTGTTCAAGTACGGCTACGGCTTGACGTATGCAAGCAAGGGCGCCTTGCCGCTGCTGGACGCAAGCTATCCGGCCGGCGGCTGCGGCAAGGCCACCTCGGTGCCGGTGTACGCGCCGGCGGACCGCTCGACCTACGCGCTGTACGTCCACAGCGGCGGCAAGCGCGTAGCCCTGGGCGCGGACCTGAACGCCGTCTTCAACCTGCCGACCGTCAAAGTCGAAACCGCGCAGATCAACACCCAGCAGGACGCCAAGCGCCTGACCTGGACCGGCCCGGCCAAGCTGGAGGCGCAGGCGGCACAGGCGCACAAGCTGCCGGCCTTCGCATCGACCGACGGCGCGCTGCAATTTGATGCTATCGTGTCGGCTGCGCCGCAGGGCAAGGTCGGCGTCGGCATCGAAACCGTGGAGCTGGACGCCAGCGCCGTGTTCCAGCGTTTGGCGGGCAAGGGCAAGCAGACGGTTAAAATCCCGCTGGCCTGCTTCAGCGCCAAGGGCTTGTCGATGGCGGCACTGAGCACGCCGTTCAGCGTGTCCGCCGATGCGCCGTTCGCGGCGACGTTCGCCAACATCCAGATCGTTGGCGGCGCCGCCAAAGACAAGGATGCGCTGGCGTGCGGCGACTTTAAATAAAACATCAGGAGACTCTTAAAGCATGGAACACTATTCGCAAGCCGTCCCGATGCAGGGCGGCCAGACGCAGACCGGCGGCAATACCGGTCCGCTGATTATCGTCACCATCCTGTTCTTCATGTGGGGTCTGCTGACCTCCCTGAACGACGTGCTGATTCCGCACCTGAAGGCGGTCTATACGCTGACCTATGTGCAGGCGATGCTGGTGCAGTTCTGCTTCTTCGGCGCCTACTTCATCGTCTCGCTGCCGGCCGGGATGCTCATTAAAAAGATCGGCTACCAGAACGGCGCCGTCGCCGGCCTGACCATCGCGGCCGCCGGCTGCGCGCTGTTCTACCCGGCGGCCACCAGCGGCTACACGCTGTTCCTGATCGCCTTCTTCGTGCTGGCGGGCGGCATCACCATTTTGCAGGTGGCGGCCAATCCCTACGTGACGGTGCTGGGCGATCCGCAGACGGCGTCGAGCCGCCTGACCCTGACCCAGGCCTTCAACTCGCTGGGCACCACGGTGGCGCCTGCGCTGGGCGGCATGCTGATCCTGGCCGGCGGCGTGATGAGTTCCTCCGACCTGGCCAAGCTGACCACCGAGCAGCTGTCGGCCTACCACGCGACCCAGGCGGCCAGCGTGCAGGGCCCATACCTGGTGCTGGCGGCGGCCTTGCTGGCATTGGCGGTACTGTTCGCGCTGGCGCGTCTGCCGAAGATCGCCGACGCCGAACAGGCCGACGGCGAGAGCGCCGGCTGGTCGGCCGTGCTGCAGCATCGCCATCTGGTGCTGGGCGCGCTGGCGATCTTCCTGTACGTGGGCGGCGAAGTCAGTATCGGCAGCTTCCTGATCAACTTCATGGGCGACCCTAAAGTGGCGGGCCTGTCGGCCGCCGACGCGGCGCCGTTCGTCAGCTACTATTGGGGCGGCGCGATGGTGGGCCGCTTCATCGGCTTCGCCGCGATGCGCTACGTCAGCCCGGGCAAGGCGCTGGCCTTCAACTCGGCGGCAGTGATCGTGCTGGTGCTGACCGCGATCTTCAGCGGCGGCCATGTGGCGATGTGGGCGATGCTGGCCGTCGGCCTGTTCAACTCCATCATGTTCCCGACCATCTTCTCGATGGCGCTCAACAAGCTGGGGCCATTGACCGGCCAGGGTTCGGGCGTACTGTGCATGGCCATCGTCGGCGGCGCGCTGGTGCCGTTCGCACAAGGCCTGCTGGCCGACACCGTCAGCCTGCAGATGTCCTTCCTGGTGCCTGCGGTCTGCTACACCTTCATCCTGTACTTCGGCGTGAAGTACGCCGGCATGTATTCGGACAAGTAACTTGCCGCGGGTATACACACCATGGGTGTACCCGCGTTCTCCTTATAGCAAACCTACTGAATTTTTTACTGAATTCTACTGAATTGAACTTCGCCGTACTCTGCGTGTCTAACTCAGTACCCGCAAGCAGAATTCAGTAGGTTTCAGTAAGGAGAACAGTATGGTTGCTACAATGAGCGTGATTGTCTCCCCCTCCACCTTGTTCGCGCTGATGGAACGGCTACGTGAAACCGGCGCCGCCATCGACCCAGCCGAGGCCGTCGACGCGGCGATCCAGCATTGGCTTGTCACGACATGCACGGCGCAGCCGGCCGCACCGCGCGGCTATCAATGGAAAACGCTGTTTCTGCCTGAAGGCACATGGCTGCGCATGGCCTACCGCAACGATCACGAATATGCGATCGTCGAAGGCGACCATATCATGTACAAGGGCCGCGCCGTCTCGCCCAATCAATTTGCCAGCGGCTATGCCGACAGCGTGCGTAACGCATGGCAGGATATATCGATCCGCATGCCGGGTGAAAAACATTGGAAGATCGCCGACCTACGGCGCCGCGAATTGGCCCGTGCCGCAGTCGCTGTGCCTGCCATGGCTGCTGCTGCGGGTTTGTCGGGTGCGCCACTGCCTGCTGCTGTCGCCATGCCTTCTGACCCTTCGACCGCTCCCGCGCCATCCGTGCCGCGCAACGTCACCCCCGGCCAAGGCTGGACGGAGCCGGAGCGCCGAAAATTCCGCTTCCGCCTTGAAGACGTCGCCTTCGACTGATGGCCGCAGTACAAGCCCGCTTAGCAGTTATATTTTTTGGATTTTTGATCTAGCGCATGGAAGTAGTGCTTTAGCGTAACGTACGGCATTTTTGACAACACATACAGCACTATCATGGCAACTTACCACCAAGAAAAGGGCAATGCCATGAGCAACTCCATCAAAGCATATCTGGTCGGCAGCGGCATCGGCTCGCTGTCGGCAGCGGCCTTCATGATACGCGACGCCGGCGTCGACGGCCGCAACATCACCATCTTCGAAGCCATGCCGCTGGCCGGCGGCAGCCTCGATGGCGGCGGTGACGCCGACAACGGCTACACGCTGCGTGGCGGCCGCATGCTCACCACCGACAACTACGAGTGCACCTGGGACCTGTTCAAGTCCATTCCCTCGCTGGAGCACGCGGGCCAGAGCGTCTACGACGAAACCGCCGCCTTCAACGAGATGCACAAGTCGCACTCGCAGGCGCGGCTGATCGACCGCAACCGCTTCCGCGTCAACGTCACGTCGATGGGCTTCACCATGCAGGACCGCACCGAGCTGCTGGCCCTGGCCGAGGCGGACGAGGAAAAACTGGGCAACAGCGCCATCACCGACTGGCTGTCGCCCGAATTCTTCGACACCAAATTCTGGTACATGTGGGCCACCACCTTCGCCTTCCAGCCGTGGCACAGCGCGGTGGAATTCAAGCGCTACCTGCACCGCTTCATGATGGAGTTCTCGCGCATCGAAACGCTGGCCGGCGTCAAGCGCACCGTCTACAACCAGTACGATTCGCTGGTGCGCCCGCTGCAGCACTGGCTGCAACAGCAGGGCGTACAGGTGGTCTACGACTGCAAGGTCGACGACATCGAAATGATGGAGGAGGGCGGTGTGCTGACCGCGACCGCGCTGCGCTGCACCCGCAACGGCGAGGCCACGACCATCGCCGTCGGCCCGCAGGACTTGGTGTTCTTCCAGAACGGCTCGATGACCGACGCCTCCAGCCACGGCAGCATGCACAGCGCGCCGCCCAAGCTGGACAAGCGCGACAGCCAGGGCTGGGCGCTGTGGGAAAAGCTGGCGGTGGACCGTCCGCAGTTCGGCAATCCGGCCGCCTTCAATTCCAGCATTCCGGAATCGTGGTGGGAGTCGTTCACCGTCACGCTGAAAGACCCGGCGTTCTTCGACAGGATGGAACAGTTCAGCGGCAATGTCGCCGGCACTGGCGGCCTGGTCACGTTCAAGGATTCGAACTGGCTGATGTCGATCGTGCTGGCGCACCAGCCGCACTTTGCCGGCCAGCCGGAAGGCGTGCAGGTGTTCTGGGGCTATGCGCTGCACCCGGACCGCATCGGCAACTTCGTCGCCAAGCCCATGGCCGATTGCAGCGGCGAAGAGATCCTGCGCGAGCTGTGCGGGCACCTGAACTTCGACATGGAGATCATGGCCAAGGCCAACTGCATCCCTTGCCGCATGCCCTACATCACCAGCATGTTCATGCCGCGCTTTAAAAGCGACCGTCCGCTGCCGGTGCCGCCCAACTCGCGCAACCTGGCCTTCGTCAGCCAGTTCGTCGAGGTGCCGGAGGACGTGGTGTTCACCGTCGAATACTCGGTGCGGGCGGCGCAGATGGCGGTGTACCAGCTGCTCGACGTCAAGCGCGAAATTCCGCCGGTCAGCCACCACGACCAGTCGCTGAAGGTCAAGCTGGACGCCCTCGTGAAAGCTTTCAAATAGAAGGTTATACTCCCCATGTTCACCACATGGGGAGTGCTTATGTTTGCCGGCATCGGAAGAAAACACTGGTTCGCACTGATTGTTTTGCTGGCCATGTCGGCGCACTATTTCTACTTCCGCGTTCCCTTCTTCGCCAACGGCTACGGCCGCGACATGGCCGACTGGCCCTTGCTGGGCGATCTGCTGGTGACGTTCCCGCTGCTGTACTACTTCATGTTTCGCCCGTCGTTGAAGGCTTTCCTGCTTAAATGGATGGTGTTCGCGATGGCGGGATGCGCCGTCGGCAGCATGATCATCCCCAACGGCAGCAAAGACCTGTGGCTCGGCATCGAGCGCCTGTGGCCCTTGCTGGCGCTGGTGCAGGGCGCGCTGGAGCTTTACCTCCTGATATGGATGGTGCGTCGCATGATGGCGCTGGTGCGCCTGGACGGCAACGCCGACGAGGCGATGGCGAGCGCCATCAAGGGCCGCTTCGCCGGCAGCGGGTTTGCGCCGTTCGCCTTGTTCGAGGCGCGCATCTGGTACTACGGCCTGTTCATGCGGCGCGGCGAGCGTTTGCGCTACACGGGCCAGCAGCACTTCAGCTACGACAAGAACGACGGCAACGTCTCCAACCAGTTCGCGCTGATCATGGTGATGCTGTTCGAGATGCCGCTGTCGCACTTCATGCTGCATCTGGTGGCGGTGAAGCCGGTGTACGCGTGGATCGTCGATGTGCTCAGCGTATGGTCGGTGCTGTATCTGGTGGCGGAGTACCGCGCCAGCCAGTGGCGGCCGGTGTCGCTGGACGCGGAGGCGCTCTTGATACGCTATGGCGTGTTCGCGGCCGACCGCACTGTCTCCTACGACATGATCGAATCGGTGGCCCGCTGCGGCGGCGACATCCGCCGCCAGCGCGGCCTGCTGCGCTATCGGCAGTTCGGCAGCATGAACGTGGAAATCCGCCTGAAGGCCGGCAGCAAATTGATGAACGGCTTCGGCCGCGCGCAAGCCGTCTCGCGCATCTGCATCGGCCTCGACAAGCCCGACGCCTTCATCGACGCCGTGCGAGTACGGCTGGCCGCCCTAGGCTAGCACGCCCATCAGCTTTTGCATCGGGCTTAGCGCTATCAGCGAATCAGGTTCATCGATTTCCATGACGACATCGTTATATGCTACGGCGCGCAGCGGCTCCACTTCGATGGTATCGGAAAGGCGCGCTTCGTCCAGCATCTGTTGCAGCGCTGGCGCATCCAGCACGTTGAGCTTTGCCAGCAGGGCGCCATATTTGCGCACGTCGGCATCGTTGGCCGCGATTTTGTCGGCCGGCCGTAGTGCCAGATTGAGGCTGCTGAACAGCGCAAACACGCCAAGCAGCCAAGCGGACGGTATCAGCATTTGGGCAGCCAGCGCCGCGACCGCACTGCTGCCTGCCAGCAGACTGATGAAAGTTAGCATGGTCTGTATCCGACGATAAAAGCGAGCCGTACGCTGGCACAGCCGCTGCGCGTAGCGTAAGTTGAACTGCAATTCTTCCTTTATCTCATCCATGGCTATTTCCCTTTCTTCAAAGGTCCCTGCGCTGGCGGCTTGGCTGGCGCGGGCTTGCGACGCCTGCGTTTGCGCTTTGGGGCCGGAAGCAGCGGCGTATGGGATTTGGGTTCGAGCAGTTTCATTGTATGCCTTGCCGCGCCGCGATGACGGGCGCACGACATCAATCATGCGAGGCTTTTGAAGGTACACGCTGCGGTATGTCAAACGTGCAGGGCAGCGGAGGGCACTGCCGAACTGAGCATTCAGTACGCGCGGCGGCGTATGAGTGTTACCATGGCCGCTCACCAGGAGTCCTATGCCTACCGAACTCCGCGCCAGCGACTATGGCCTGCATCAACCGACGCTCGATGGACTGGCCTTGCATGGCTGGTCGCAGCAGAATCTTTTTCTATCCGATGAATTGACGCAGGCCCTGGCCGCAGAGTGCCGCGCCGGCGCGGCTGCTGGCTCGCTGGCCTTGGCCGCCATTGGGCGCGGAATGGCGCAGGCGGTGCGTGGCGACATACGTGGTGATCGCATACTGTGGCTGGAAGCCGGCCAGTCCGCCGCCTGCGACCGCTATCTGGTCGTGATGGAAGCCTTGCGCCTGGCGCTGAACCGCGAATTTTTCCTGGGCCTGGACAGCTACGAAAGCCACTACGCGCTCTACACGCCCGGCGCCGCCTACAGCAAACACCTGGACCGCTTTCGCGACGACGATCTGCGCACCGTATCGGTGGTGATCTATTTGAATCCCGATTGGCAATTGGAGCAGGGCGGCGCGCTGCGCCTGCATCCGCTGGATGCGCCCAGCAGCGACATCGCGCCCATGGGCAGCCGGCTGGTGCTGTTCCTGTCGGCCGACATGCCGCATGAAGTGCTGCCGGCCACGCACGACCGGCTGTCGCTGGCCGGCTGGTTCCGCCGCCGGCCGCACTGAGATACGCGCTTACAGGAAGCGGTCGAGGATTTTCTTGCTGTGCTTATCCAGTTCGCGCACGTCGCGGATCAGATAATGGATGCCGTGGATATCAGAGATCAGCAGCGTGTCCACCGTCAGGCGGCGGATGTCTTCCTCTCCACGCAGCACAAACTCCGTGTCGCCGCGATCGGTCGCCACCGACCAGGTGCACGGCGTGGCGAAGCTGGTCACGCTGTTGATGCGCGCGATCTCCGGCATGAACTCGCGTCCCTCCAGCTCCTCGCGCACCAGCTGCCCCACGGCCGCCGGCAAATCCTCGATGCGGTCGATCCAGCCCACTTCCTTGCCGTCGGTGCTCACCAGCGCGATGCCGTCGTCCGGCGCCTGCACCGGGAAGGCGCGCACCGGCGCCACGCTCTCGTGGACATCGCCTTCGGCCGTGGTCAGTACCAGGCGGCCGAAGGCGTTGCGTGTCAAATCAAAATTCGTCGTCATATTCTTGTTCTCTTATTCTTTGCTGGCGCTGTCGTCGAGATCCGTATCGACGTTGCGGGCTTGCGCCTGATACAGGCGGTAGTAGGCGCCTTCGCGCGACATCAAGTCGTCGTGTGCGCCTTCTTCCACCACCACGCCGCGATCCAGCACCACCAGGCGGTCCGCCTTCTGCAGCGTGGACAGGCGGTGCGCGATGGCGATCGTGGTGCGGCCTTGCACCAGGTTCTCCAGCGCGCGCTGGATTTCCTTCTCCGTCTCCGAGTCGACCGAGGACGTGGCCTCGTCGAGGATCAGGATCTTCGGATCGATCAGCAGCGCGCGCGCAATCGAGATGCGCTGACGCTCGCCGCCGGACAGGCCTTGACCGCGCTCGCCCACCATCGAATCGTAACCCTGCGGCAGACGCAGGATGAACTCGTGCGCATGCGCGGCGCGCGCGGCGGCGATGATCTCGGCGCGCGTCGCTTCCGGCTTGCCGTAGGCCAGGTTCTCGGCGATGGTGCCGAAGAACAGGAACGGCTCCTGCAACACCAGGCCGATATTGCGGCGGTAGTCCGACACCGCGAACGAGCGGATGTCCACGCCGTCGAGCATGATCGCGCCTTCCGACACATCGTAGAAGCGGCAGATCAGGTTGACCAGCGTCGACTTGCCCGAGCCCGAATGGCCCACCAGGCCGATCATCTCGCCGGCCTTGATGTCGATGGAGATGCCGCGGTTGACGGCGCGGTTCCCGTAGCGGAAGCCCACTTCGCGCAAGGTGATGTTGCCTTCCACCTTGGACAGCCTGACCGGATTCGAGGGTTCGGGCACCGACGACACGTGGTCGAGAATGTCGAAGATGCGCTTGGCGGCTGACGCGGATTTCTGCGTCACCGAGACGATGCGGCTCATCGAATCCAGGCGGCCGTAGAAGCGGCTGGAGTAGGCGATGAAGGCCGACAGCACACCGACCGTGATATGGCCCTTGGACACCTGGTAAATACCGAACACCCAGATCACCAGCAGTCCCAGCTCCGTCAGGAAGGACACGGTAGGCGAGAACAGCGACCAGATTTTATTGAGCTTGTCGTTGACGGCCAGATTGTGCTTGTTGGCGGTGCGGAAGCGCGACGCTTCACGCGACTCCTGCGCGAACGCCTTCACCACGCGGATGCCGGGGATGGTGTCGGCCAGCACGTTGGTCACTTCTCCCCACACGCGGTCGATCTTCTCGAAGCCGGTGCGCAGGCGGTCGCGCACCACGTGGATCAGCCACGCGATGAACGGCAGCGGCAGCAGCGTGAACAAGGCCAGCCACGGATCGATGGAGAACAGGATCACGCCGGTCATGATGATCATCAGGCAGTCCGACGCGAAGTCCAGCAAGTGCAGCGACAGGAACACGCAAATGCGGTCGCTCTCGCTGCCGATGCGCGACATCAAATCGCCGGTGCGCTTGCCGCCGAAGTATTCCAGCGACAACCGCAGCAGGTGGTCATAAGTCTCGGTGCGCAGGTCGGCGCCGATGCGCTCCGACACCAGCGCCAGCACATAGGTCTTGCCCCAGCCCAGCACCCACGCCAGCACCGCCGACGCCACCAGGCCCGACATGTACAGCGCCACCAGCGAGGTGTCGACCGGCTGGCCGTTCTGGTAGGGGATCAGCACCTTGTCCATCAGCGGGATGGTCAGGTAGGGCGGGATCATGTGCGCGCCGGTCGACAGCAGCATCAGCGCGAAGCCGAAGCCCAGCTGCAGCTTGTAAGGCCCGGCGAAGCGCCACAGGCGGAACAGCGTCCAGGTCGACGGCGGCGTGTAGACCACCTTGGTGCAGATCGGACACTCCTCCTGGTCCGGCTCCAGCGGCGCCTTGCAGCTCGGGCACACGCTTTTTTCCTCGCGCACCACCGGCACGCCCAGCGCGTGGCTGTCGCGGTGGGCGTCGAATTGCTCGACCAGGCGGATCGCGTGCAGGTTCTGGCCCAGCGTGAAGCGCCAGGCGCCCAGGCGGCCGCCGTGGTTGACCAGCTCCAGGTGGCCGACGCCGGCGTGGTCGTGGTGCTTGAGCGCCAGATCCTTGGCGAACGCCCAGCTTTGCCAGTCGCTGCGGCCCGGTGCGCGCGCCAGTACGCGCTGGTCCGTGACCAGAATTATCCCCTTGGAAAAACGAAGTTGTTCATCCAAGTCAACCTCCAAGGCACTTGCAACGTTTTCCCCTTGGGAAAGTTGTGCCTGTATCTCGGAACGCCAGCGCTCGGGAAGCTCGCTCTGGCTGGAGTCGGAGGAAAGTTGTTCTGTTGTCATCGTGCAGCGTACTCCAGTGGCGAAAAGGTGGAACAAAGGTGGAACTAGTAGGTGTTGTGGCTGATAAAAGCGCTGTATTTACGGTATTCTGTCAGGTGATACATCCTTGACAGAAATCAAGAAAAATCAGTGTTTTGTTGGCGGCAAGTATAACGCACGCGCAGGGTGGGCCAAATGCAATTTGGCGGCCAGCGGTGGTACAGAGGTTAAAATACGGCGCGGGCTGGCCACGGCTGATAACAAAGATACAAGAATAGAAACATGACCAAGAAGAAAGACATAGAAGTTCTCCGCGTCACCCATTTGCGCGGACCCAATATCTGGACCTATCGCCCGGTGATCGAGGCATGGCTGGACATTGGCGAGCTGGAGAATTTCCCCTCGAATTTGTTGCCTGGCTTGTATGAGCGCCTGACCGCCATCCTGCCCGGTTTGATCATCCACCGCTGCGGCGTGGGCGAGCACGGCGGCTTCCTGGAGCGCCTGCGCGACGGCACTTATGCCGGCCACATCCTCGAACACGTGGTGCTGGAACTGCAAAACCTGGCCGGCATGAAAACCGGCTTCGGCAAGACGCGCCAGATCGGCGAGAACACCGGCCTGTACAAGATGGCCTTCCGCACCCGCCAGGAACAGGTCGGCCGCGCCGCCCTGGCCGCCGGCCGCGACCTGCTGATGGCGATGATCGAAGACCGTCCCTACGACCTGGCCGCCACCGTCATCGACCTGACCGACCTGGTCGAGTCCGTATGCCTGGGCCCGAGCACCGCCAACATCGTCGACGCCGCCACCGTGCGCAAGATCCCGTCGATCCGCCTGACCGACGGCAACCTGGTGCAGCTGGGCCATGGCGCCCGCCAGCGCCGCATCTGGACCGCCGAAACCGAACACACCAGCGCCATCGCCGAAGGCATCGCCAGCGACAAGGACTTGACCAAGTCGCTGCTGGCCTCCTGCGGCGTGCCCGTGCCCGAAGGCGAGCTCGTCACCAGCGCCGAAGCGGCCTGGGAAGCGGCGCAGGACATCGGCGTGCCGGTCGTGGTCAAGCCGTACGACGGCAACCATGGCCGCGGCGTCTCGCTCAACCTGATGACCGAAGCCGACGTCACCGCCGCTTACGCGCTGGCTGCGCGCAAGGGCGACAGCAAGAGCGTGATCGTCGAGCGCTTCATCGCCGGCAACGAACACCGCCTGCTGGTGGTGGGCAAGCGCCTGATCGCGGCCGCCGCCGGCGAATCGCTGTGGGTCACTGGCAACGGCAAATCCAACATCATCGAGCTGGTCGACGACCAGATCAACACCGATCCGCGCCGCGGCACCACGGAAGACTCGCCGCTGAACGCGCTGGCGCCTGAACATGGCGCCGAGATCATCCTGGAGCTGGAGCGCCAGGGCATGACCGCCTACTCGGTGCCGCAGGACGGCCAGAAAGTGCTGATCCAGCCGAACGGCAACGTCGCCTTCGACGTCACCGACAAGGTGCACCCGCAGGTGGCCGCGATGGCCACGCTGGCCGCGCGCGTGGTCGGCCTGGACATCGCCGGCATCGACGTGGTGGCCGCCGACATCTCGCGCCCATTGGAAGAGCAGGGCGGCGCCATCATCGAAGTCAACGCCAGCCCGGGCCTGCTGGCCCACCTGAAGCCGGCCAGCGGCGAGCCGCGCAACGTCGGCGAAGCCATCGTCGACCACCTGTTCGCGCAGGATGAAAGCGGCCGCATGCCCATCGTCGGCATCACCGGCAAGCACGGCGCCACCATGGCCTCGCGCCTGATCGCCTGGCTGCTGCAAATCAGCGGCAAGAAGGTCGGCCTGAGCTGCGCCGACGGCCTGTTCGTCAACGGCCGCCTGCTGCCGCGCGACGGCTTCACCGACTGGGAAAGCGGCGAGCGGCTGCTGCTGAATAAAAACGTCGAAGCCGGCGTGTTCGAAGCCAGCGCCCGCATGATCCTGACCGAAGGCCTGGCCTACGACAAGTGCGCGGTCGGCGTGGTGACGGACGTCAGCGATTTCGAGGACGTGGCCGAGTTCCACATCGCCAGCCTCGACAAGCTGTACGGCGTGCTGCGCACCCAGGTCGACGTGATCCTGCCGAGCGGCGTGGCGGTGCTCAACGCCGCCGACGCGCAAGTGGTCGACATGGCCGACCTGTGCGACGGCGAAGTGATCTTCTACGGCGTCGACGAGCACCTGGCCGCCATCGCCCAGCATCGCCAGGACGGCAAGCGCGTGGTGTTCCAGCGTGCGGACAAGGACATGAGCCGCATCGTGCTGGCCCAGGGCTACGACGATGCCGCCAGCCTGCCGCTGTCGCCGCTGGTGCCGCCGGAAGCCGTGCTGGCAGCGATCGCCGCCGGCTGGGCGCTGGGCCTGACGCCGGAGCTGATCGGCGCCGGCCTGCGCACCTTCGATGCGAACCCAAAGCGAACTCATCACTGATACATCACTGAAAGAACAAGCAGATTTATGGAAGTCATCCGCACCCGCGCCCTTCGCGGCCCGAATCTTTGGAGCCACCACACGGCGGTGGAAGTGATCGTATCGTGCCCGCCCGAGGAGCAGTCGATCGCCACGCTGCCCGGCTTCGAGCAGCGCCTGCACGCACGCTTCCCCGCCATCGGCGCCCTGCACACCAGCGGCCACACCGACGCCGTGCCGCTGGCGCGCGTGCTGGAAGTGGCGGCACTGAGCCTGCAAGCGCAGGCCGGCTGCCCCGTCACCTTCAGCCGCACCACGGCCACGCTGGAAGACGGCATTTATCAAACCGTGGTCGAGTACACCGAGGAAGCCGTCGGCCGCCTGGCGATGACGCTGGCGCACAATCTGATCAACGCCGCCCTGGCCGACACCCCGTTCGACCTGACCGGCGCCTTGAACGAACTGCGCGACCTCGATGAAGACGTGCGCCTGGGCCCGAGCACCGGCGCCATCGTCAGCGCCGCCATCGCGCGCGACATCCCGATCCGCCGCCTGACCGAAGGCAGCATGGTGATGTTCGGCTGGGGCTCGCGCCAGCGCCGCATCCAGGCCGCCGAAATGGACAGCACCAGCGCCATCGGCGAATCGATCGCGCAGGACAAGGAACTGACCAAGAAGCTGCTGCACGCGGCCGGCGTGCCGGTGCCTATCGGCCGTTCGGTCGAAGACGTGGAAGACGCCTGGGCCGCGGCGCAGGAAATCGGCCTGCCGGTGGTGGTCAAGCCGAAGGACGGCAACCAGGGCAAGGGCGTCACGGTCAACGTGATGTCGAAGGAGCACCTGGAGAAGGCCTTCAACACCGCCAAGGAATTCCGCGACAACATCATGGTCGAGCGCTATCTGCCGGGCCACGATTACCGCCTGCTCGTCATCGGCAACAAGCTGGTGGCCGCCGCGCGCCGCGATCCGCCGCAAGTGGTGGGTGATGGCGTGCACACCGTGCGCGAGCTGGTCAGCATCGTCAATTCCGATCCGCGTCGTGGCAGCGGCCATTCGACCTCGCTGACCAAGATCCGCTTCGACGACATCGCCCTGGCGCGCCTGGCGCTGCAAGACCTGGAGGCCGATTCGATTCCGGCCAAGGGCCAGCGCGTCATTCTGCGCAACAACGCCAACCTGTCGACCGGCGGCACCGCCACCGACGTCACCGACGACGTGCATCCTGAGGTGGCCGCACGCGCTGTCGAAGCGGCGCAGATGATCGGCCTCGATATCTGCGGCGTCGACGTGGTCTGCGACGGCGTGCTGCAACCGATCGAGAACCAGCGCGGCGGCGTGGTGGAAGTCAACGCCGCCCCGGGCCTGCGCATGCACATCGCGCCATCGTTCGGCAAGGGCCGCGCGGTGGGTGAGGCCATCGTCAACACCATGTTCGCGCCGGGCGAGAACGGCCGCATTCCCGTGGTCGCCGTCACCGGCACCAACGGCAAGACCACCACCGTGCGCCTGATCGCCCACCTGCTCACCGCCAGCGGCCTGCGCACCGGCATGACCAACACCGACGGCGTCTACATCGAAGGCCGGCAAGTCGACAGCGGCGATTGCAGCGGTCCGCGCAGCGCCCGCAACGTGCTGCTGCATCCGGACGTCGATGCCGCCGTGTTCGAAACGGCGCGCGGCGGCGTGCTGCGCGAAGGCCTGGCCTTCGACCGCTGCCAGGTTGCCGTCGTCACCAACATCGGCAGCGGCGACCACCTTGGCCTGAACTACATCACCACGGTGGAAGACCTGGCCGTGCTGAAGCGCGTGATCGTGCAGAACGTCTCCGAGAGCGGCTTCGCCGTGCTGAACGCGGTCGATCCTATCGTCGCCGGCATGGCTGCGACCTGCCGTGGCAAGGTGATCTTCTTCGGCGCCGAGCGTGGCCATCCGGTGATCGCCACCCACCTGGCGCAGGGCTGCCGCACCGTGTACGTGGAAGACGGCCATGTGGTCGCCGCCGAAGGCAAGGACATCCACCGCATTGCGCTGTCGGAAGTGCCGATCACCCGCAACGGCGCCATCGGCTTCCAGGTCGAGAACGTGATGGCCTCGGTGGCCGCCGCGTGGGGCGTGGGCATCAGCTGGGACGCGATCCGCCTCGGCCTGAAAACCTTCGCCAACGATTCCGACAATGCGCCGGGCCGCTTCAACGTGTTCGACTACAAGGGCGCGACGCTGATCGCCGACTACGGCCACAATCCGGACGCCATCCTGGCGCTGGTGCAGGCGGTGGAGACCATGCCGGCCAAGCGCCGCTCGGTGGTCATCAGCGGCGCCGGCGACCGTCGCGACCAGGACATCACACAGCAGACCGAAATCCTCGGCCGCGCCTTCGACGACGTGATCCTGTACGAAGACCAGTGCCAGCGCGGCCGCACCGACGGCGAAGTGGTGGCCTTGCTGCGTTCGGGCCTGAACGGCGCCCCGCGCACCTCGCACATCCAGGAGATCTACGGCGAGTTCCTCGCCATCGACACCGCCCTGGGCCGCCTGAAAGAGGGCGATCTGTGCCTGATCCTGGTCGACCAGGTGGAAGAGGCGCTGGCCCACATCGCCAAGCGCATCGCCGAAGCCTGACCCCGGATTTGCCTGAAAACCGGCCTGTTGGCCGGTTTTTTTTCGTCCCAACGCCGGTGATATTTCGTGACATTGCAATCGGGCGCGTGATTCCTGCGGTCAATGGGATAATGCTAAATCAGCAATTCTATTTATACCGATTGAGCATGCAAATGACCGAAGTGCCGGAGCAGCTGCGCGCGTCGCTGGCGGGCTTCTCAAGCGAACGCCGCCTCTACGCGCTGACCGTGGACGGCGCCAACCCCGACGACCTGATGGTGGAAGCCTTCTTTGCCGACGACCCCTTGCAGGGCGTGGGCGAGCGGGACATCATCGCGCTCTCGCCCAGCGCGCACCTCGACCTGGCGAGCCTGCTGGGCAAGCGCGCCGTGCTGGAAGTGAGCCTGGCCGACGGCAGCCGCGCGCGCTTCAGCGGCCATGTCAGCCAGGCGGGCATGCTGGGCAGCGAAGGCGGCCTGGCGCGCTACCGCCTGCGCCTGACGCCATGGCTGTCGCGCCTGCGGCACGTGCGCAACAGCCGCGTATGGCAGGACAGCAGCGTCGTCGACATCGTCGACGCGGTCCTGGGCGGCTACGCGCCGGACGCGCTGTGGCGCTGGAGCGGCGACGTCGCCGCCTTCATGGAACAGGTGACGCCGCGCAGCTACTGCTGCCAGTACCGCGAATCCGATCACGACTTCATGCTGCGCCTGCTGACCGAGGAAGGTCTGGGCTGGCGCTTCGAGGACACGCCGGACGGCGCATGCATGGTGCTGTTCGCCGACAGCACGCAGCACAGCGCCGTGCCGGAGGACGCCAGCAGCGCGGCCGCCGGCGGCCTGCGCTACCACGCCGCGCGCGTCGGCGAAAGCCAGGACACGATCCAGTCGCTGCGCGCCAACCGCCGCCTGCACGCCAGCCTGGTATCGGTGCTCAGCTACGACTACAAAGCCAAGAAATCGACCGCCGCCAGCGCGCCGACCCGCTTGCCGGCCGGCGGCGCCAAGGCGCCCATGGTCGAAAGCTACGACCACCCAGGCCAGTATTTCTACACCGACGCCGCGCAGGCGGAGCGCTACGCCGGCCTGCAGATGCAGGCGCACGAAGCGGACGGCCGCCTGTGGCAGGCCCGCTCGACCGTGCGCACGCTGCGCGCCGGCACCCGCTTCACGCTGACGCAAGGCCCGCTGGCAGGCGGCGACAGCCCGTCCTACGTGGTGCTGCGCGTGTTCAGCGTCGGCATCAACAACTTGCCGGCGCCGGCGCGGCAAGGCTTGGCCGAGCTGTTCGGCCCGATTCCCGAATTGCTGGAGGAAGTCGCAGTCGAACGCGCTGCGCAGTTGCCGGACGAGTTCGCGCTGGCGTTGCAGCAGGCGCGCGACAGCGGCTACGCCAACTGCTTCGAAGCGCTGCCGGCCGAGCTGCCATGGCGGCCCATGGTTGACGCCGACGGCCGCTGCGCGCGCCACCACGCCAAACCGACCGCGCGCGGCAGCCAGAGCGCCATCGTGGTCGGCGCCGACGGCGGCGACCAGCCCAGCGGCGCCGACGAACTGTATTGCGATGCGCTCGGCCGCGTGCGCATCCGCTACCACTGGCAGGACGACGCCAACGCCACCTGCTGGGTGCGGGTGGCGCAGCGCTCGGCCGGCGGCGGCATGGGCAGCCAGTTCCTGCCGCGCATAGGCCAGGAAGTGCTGGTGCAGTTTATCGAGAACGACATCGACCGCCCCATCATCATCGGCGCACTGTACAACGGCCGGGGCGAGGGCGGCGTGCCGCACACGCCCGGCGGCGAACCCGGCGCGGACAGCGCCGGCGTGTTCGATCCGGCGCACGACCACGGCGTATCGGCCCAGGGCAATCTGGCCGGCGGCAACAGCCCGCCATGGCACGGCGCCTCGGGCGACAGCGCCGGCCACCGCAACGGCGCGGCCCAGTGGGGCATGCGCAGCAAGGAGTTCGGCGGCGCGGGCTACAACCAGCTGCTGTTCGACGACACCGACGCGCAGGGACGCGTGCAGCTGCGCTCCACGCACGCCGCCAGCGAGCTGACGCTGGGCCACCTGATCCACAGCGCCGACAACTATCGCGGCAGCCTGCGCGGGCAGGGCGCCGAACTGCGCACCGATGCCTATGGCGTGGTGCGCGGCGGCGCGGGCCTGCTGGTCACGAGCTACCAGGTCGGCCACAACGCCGGCGAGCGCGAAGCGATGGGCGACAACACGGCCGGCATCGCGCTGATGAAGCAGGCCGTCAAGCTTGGCGAGACCTTCAGCGACGCGGCCAAGACGCATGAAACCGTGGCCTACGCCGGCCACCTCGGCGGCGGCAAGGCCGATGCCAGCGTACTCGATGGGAAGTCGGCGCCGCTGAAGGCGATGCTGGAGGCGGTGTCCGGCATGGTCGGCGACGCCAGCCTGGATGCGGCGCAGGCCGACGCGGCGGGCAAGGACAGCAGCCCCGGCGACGGCAAGCTGCCGCACAGCAGTTCGGCCATCATCGCCATCTCCGCCAGGAACGGCCTGGGCGTGACGGCCGGGCAGGGCCTGCAATTGGCCAACGGCGAAACGCTGACGCTGATGAGCGGCGGCGACAGCCAGTACAGCTCCGGCGGCCAGCTCCGCCTGCACAGCGGCCAGGCCATCGGCGTGCTGGGCGGCGCGGTCAAGGCTGGCGAGCAGGGCGTCGGCGTGCAGCTGATCGCGGCCAAGGGCGCCGTCGACATCCAGGCGCAGGCCGACATATTGAAGGTGCAGGCGCGCGACGACATCAACATGGTCAGCGCCAGCGCTTTCGTGGACTGGGCTGCGGCCAAGAGCATCACCTTGTCGACGGCGGGCGGGGCCAACATCACCATCGACGGCGGCAATATCACGGTGCAGTGTCCGGGCAAGATTACCATCCGTGCCGGGACCAAGAACTTTGCCGGGCCGGATAAGCTAGGCTATGCGCTGCCGCCGCTGCCGCGTTCGATCTGCAAGAAATGCAAGCGCAACGCCGCCAAGTCTGGCTCGCCGTTTTCGCTGGTGGAAGGTTGAGGACGCCATGCTGATCAATCGTCATCCCGCCGGCTGGAAAGACGCGCTGCACGCCAGCCTGCAAGACTGCGAAGAAAATGTCTATGCATTGGTGGACGGCGTCCACAACGAATTGTTTTATCCAAAACTGAAGAGGGCGGAAGGCTTCCGCTATCTGTCGCTGTACGCCACGGCCCCAGCCGCCGACGAGGAAACGTTGGGTCTGTCGCCGATACTGGTGCAGTACAGCAGCGAGCATCGCAAGCAGTGGGATGCGTTGATCGAGCTCACCGACAGCAAGCCGGCGCTCAGCATCATCGTCACGCCGGAATCGATCGAGCAATTGGCGGCGCGGTTGATCCCGTGGTGCGTGGTCGATGCCGATGGGTACACGCTGGCGCTGTCGTTCGCCGACACGCGTACCCTGCCTGCATTGGTGGACGCGCTAACGCCGCAGCAGCGCAGTCAGCTCCTTGGCCCGACGCTGCAGTGGCGTTATACGGGCCGTGATGCCGGCTGGCAGGAACTGCCGCTGCCTGCACCGATCCCGTTGGATCAGGCAGCGCCACCTGCGGCCAAAGTGCAGTTGTCGGCGCAGCAGGTGGCGGCGCTGATGGCCGCGTCCGAAGCCGACAGTATCGCCTTCCAGTTCGCGCAGTACATCAGCAAACCGCTGGCAGCGTACACGGCCCATGATGCGCATGCGATGATCCGGCAGTGGTTGCAGGTGGCGGACCGAGTCCAGATCGAAGGCAATCAGGATCGCTTTGCGCTGTGCGAATTTGGTATTGAACGGCCCGAACTGCTGAAAGACCAACGGTATCTGGCTTTATTAGAGCACGGCTCGAGCCCCCGCACATTGGATGAAACCCGCACGTTGCTGTCATAGCTGATGGAATCGAATACAAAATCATGAATCTGAAAACCACCTTCCGACTTGTTCTCCTGTTCGCAGGAGTGTCCACGCTGCTTGCAGGCTGCGCGCATGCACAACCTGCGCCACCAAAAAATCTGGGTGTTGCCGTTCGCTCGATCAATTACTCCGGCAAGGAGGTCGTGCTGATGGTGATCGATCCGAAGGATAAGAAAAATGGCGGTGGTGGCGACGCGTTGAATCCCTACAGCACGGGCGGAACAATTTGTTGTTACTCCATTCCAGCGGAATGGCATCCGGGCTTGCAAGTGATTGTGAAGTACAACCTCTATCCCGACCCGACATGGCATGAGCAATTGGTCGATATACCGCCTTATCCAGAAGGCATTGCCGGCGAGATTTGGCTCGCCATGCACGAGGATGGCCGTGCCGAGGCGGTCGTCTCGCATTTCGATCCGTCCCGGCCAGAGTGGCCGGGACGAGTGAAGGGCCGTCCTGTTCAGTCAGAGTCATATGCGTTAAAGCTTAAAAACGACCGGCTAGATAATCAAAAGGGCATGCTGGCCGCAATGGAGGCCGGGTTGAAGTACGACACGGGAAGAATGACTGCTCAGGAAATTGAAGAATTGAAAGAGGCGATTGAAAATACAAGAAAAAGAATTCAACGAATGGAGGAGCAAAGACCATGAGCGCGAAGCTATGTGGGCCTGTTGCGCCGAGCGCTAGCGATCCGGCCAATGTTAACGATTTTTTTGATCGCGCAAAAGAATTGAAAATCATTGACAAGTTTACCGAACAGCGAGAGTGTCCTGAGATCGGGGTAAACCCGCCAGCCTGCTCTGTTAACCTGGCGTTTGCTTTCTTTTTTGATGGGACAAATAACAATTTACAAAGGGATCTGCCTACTTTCAATCAAAGTAACGTAGCAAGGTTGTACTTGGCCTTTCCGGGCAGTGAAGGAGTGGAGCCGTGGCCGCAGGCCAAGGCAAGTTATCCTCATTACTTCCGCACCTACGTCGCGGGCGTCGGGACGAAGTTTGAGCCGGTTGCCGATACCGGCGAAGGCGATATGAAGAAGGATGGACTTGCTTTTGCCAAACGCGGACAGAACCGGATTATCTGGGCGCTGGTGGCTGCCATCAACAACGTTCACAAATATTACCTTGGTGGTGAGCTGGTCAGCGCAAGCACATTTTTAGCAGAATACAATTCCCTGGACCTCCCCAGCTTCGGCGCCACCAAAGGCGGCTGGTTTAATTTCAGTCGCGGCGAGGTGGATAAATTGACGGCCGCTTTCACCAAGACCCTGAGTGAGCTGCATAAAAAACTCGCGGTCTATCTGCCGATCGGCGAAGGCCAGAAGAAGGACAAGGGAGTGGTCGAGCATCTCTACTATTCGATCTTCGGCTTCTCGCGCGGCGCGGCGGAAGCGCGCGTGTTCGCCAACTGGTTTCTTTGGCTATGCAGGCTCGACGCCAAGCTGACGAAAAAGCCAGGGCCGACGCTGGGTTCTATCCCGGTCACGTTCGATTTCATGGGACTGTTCGACACGGTCGCCTCGGTCGGCCTTGCATCGTCCGCACCGGTGTTCGGCGCCCACGGCCACTACGGTTGGGCGGACGCCACGGATTCGTTGAAGGTGCCCGAGGTACCTCCCACCACATGCCTGCATCTGGTGTCGGCACACGAGATTCGCCGTTCGTTCCCGCTCGACTCCATCATGAGCGAGAACACGTCTCCGGCGAACTGCACCGAGATCGTGATGCCGGGCGTGCACTCGGATGTGGGTGGCGGCTATTTCCCCAAAGAGCAGGGCCGTGGCAAGGAGCCGCAAGGAGAGGATATGCTGTCGCGTGTCTCCCTGTCGATGATGTACCGCGCCGCACGCTTGGCCGGCGTGCCGTTGAAGCTGGAAGACGCGCCGGAAACGGTCAAGCGCGGGTTCCGCGTCAGCCCTAAGCTGATCGAGACTTTCAACGCTTTCGTGACTGCCAGCGCGGGAGCTGCCAAAGACAACAAGCCCCAGCCGCTGCACGAGATCATGGCCAAGCAGCACCAACTGTACATCCAGTGGCGCAAGAAAATGATCGGCAATATGAAGGCCTTGCAGAGCGTGATCGACAGCGACAGCTGCGACCGCGAGGACATCCTCGCCGCCGACAAGGAACTGGCCGAGGAAGTGGAGAAGTTCGATTATTGGCGCGCCTGGAAGCGCGGCATGACCACCGACAGCCAGACGCAAACGCCATTCAGCTACCCCGAGTGGGCGACCATCGAAACCTACTGGGATCAGCCCGCGCCGCCGGCCGCCATCACGGATTTGTTCGACAACTATGTGCACGATTCGCGCGCCTGGTTCAAACCGTTCGGCACGAACTCGGAGGATGTGCTGGAAGGAATGGAGCAGTTGGCTATGCACGAAGAGAAAGTCCTGGAGTGGCAGCGCAATCCGGTGGGGCCCAAGCCGGAGCCGTTGACCAAGGCCGAGTTTGACGCGGTCACTAAATACAAGCCCTATCGCAAGACCGCACAAGCCTGTGCGGCGGCTGGCTTCGTTTCTAAAGGCCGCGAGGGCGTCGGCTTGAGCGGAGGATTCTTACGCTATCGAAAAATCTACATGGGCGACGATCGATTCAAACCTGAAGGCGCCGTGTACGCGCAGGTCACGCCGGCGACCAGCAATTCTCCTGCTGCCAGGGTCGATGCGGACGTCGCCGCCCAACACGCATAAGGGCTCAGCCTGTCCAACAGAGCTACCGGGAAGAGATAGGCTACCGCACCAGCGCCTTGCGGGATGCCAAGCTCGGCAAGTGAAATCTTGGTGATAGCGCGAGGCTATTGATTCAATAAAATTAATTGACTTTGTGTTTGTGCTTGGGCTCCTTAGAATGATTTCACTATCAATTTTCAAGGAGTCATAGCAATGAGCCAGCCACCGATCACCACCGCCTCGGGCATCCCGGTCGCCGACAACCAGAACTCCGCCAGCGCCGGCCCGCGCGGCCCGCTGCTGCTGCAAGACTTCCACCTGATCGAGAAACTCCAGCACTTCAACCGCGAGCGCATTCCCGAGCGCGTGGTCCACGCCAAGGGTTCGGGCGCCTACGGCACCTTCACCGTCACCCACGACATCACCAAGTACACCAAGGCCAAGCTGTTCTCCGCGATCGGCAAGAAGACCGACACCTTCGTGCGCTTCTCCACCGTCGGCGGCGAGAAGGGCAGCGCCGACACCGAACGCGATCCACGCGGCTTCGCCATGCGCTTCTACACCGAGGAAGGCAACTGGGACCTGGTCGGCAACAACACGCCGATGTTCTTCATCAAGGACGGCATCAAGTTCCCCGACTTCATCCACACCCAGAAGCGCGACCCGCAGACCAACCTGAAATCGCCGACGATGATGTTCGACTTCTGGAGCAAGACCCCGGAAAGCCTGCACCAGGTAACGATGCTGTTCTCCGACCGCGGCACGCCGGACGGCTACCGCCACATGGACGGTTTCGGCAGCCACACCTTCAGCCTGATCAACGACGCCGGCGAGCGCGTCTACGTCAAATGGCACTTGAAGACCAAGCAAGGCATCAAGAACCTGCCCTCCGCCGTAGCCACCCGGATTGCCGGCACCGATCCGGACTACGCGCAGCGCGACCTGTTCGGCGCCATCGCGGCCGGCGACTTCCCGCAGTGGGACGTCAAGCTGCAAGTGGCGACGGAGGCCGAACTGGCCGCGTGGGAAGCGCGCACCGGCTGGAATCCGTTCGACCTGACCAAGGTCTGGCCGCACAAGGACTTCCCGCTGATCCCGGTCGGCGTGTTCGAGCTGAACCGCAATCCGCTCAACTACCACGCCGAAGTGGAGCAGGCCGCGCTGTCGCCATCGAACGTGGTGCCGGGCATGGGCTACTCGCCGGACAAGATGCTGCAGGCGCGCCTGTTCGCCTACCACGACGCCCAGCTGTACCGCGTCGGCACCAACCACCAGCATCTGCCGGTGAACGCGCCGCGCTGCCCCTTCCACAACCAGCAGCGCGACGGCGCGATGGCCATCGCCAACGGCGGCGCGGCGCAGAACTACGCGGCCACCGAAGCCGCCGGCAGCAATCCGCAAGGCCTCGGCCACGGCGAGCCGGCGCTGGCGCTGCAAGGCGGCGCGGCCCGCTACGACGGCCGCGGCCAGGAAGACGATTACACGCAAGCCGGTAATCTGTTCCGCCTGATGCCGGCGCAGGAGCAGCAGAACCTGTTCGACAACATCGCCGGTCCGTTGAGCCAGGTGAGCGCCGAGATCATCGCGCGCCAGCTGGGCCACTTCGACAAGGCCGACCCGGCCTACGGCGCCGGCGTGCGCGCCGCGCTGGCCGCGCGCGGAGTGGTGGCCTAAACAGAAGCTGCGGACTACGCGCAATTGCACTACAATCGGATGGTGCAGTGCAGCGTAGTCCGTATCCTTTCGGAGGTAACACTTGAATCGCAAACCCGCTCCACTCGCGTCGCCTTCGATGCCGGGACAAGTCGTGCTGGCGCTGCAAGGCGGCGGCGCGTTGGGCGCCTACCAGGTGGGCGTCTACCAGGCCATGCACGAAGCCGGCGTCGAGCCGGACTGGGTGATCGGCACTTCCATCGGCGCCATCAACGGCGCCATCATCGCCGGCAACGAGCCGCGCTACCGCATGGACCGGCTGCGCCAGTTCTGGCACCGCATGGAGCAGAACGCGCTGGGCTTTTCCGCCATGCCGCGCGCGCTGGCCAACGCCGTCACGGTGGGGCAGGGCATACCGGCCTTCTTCGAACCCAATCTCTCTTCATGGTGGAATCCCGATGCGCGCGTCGGCGTCGAACACGCGTCCTTCTACCAGACCACGCCGCTGCGCACCACGCTCGATACGCTGGTCGATTTCGACTACATCAACGACCGCCACACGCGCCTGACGGTGGGCGCGGTCAACGCCCGCAATGGCGACATGCGCTACTTCGACAGCCGCAAGGAAGCGCTGAACGCTTCCCACGTGATGGCCTCCGGCGCGCTGCCGCCAGCCTTTCCCGCCGTGCGCATCGACGGCCAGCCTTACTGGGACGGCGGCATCTACTCCAACACGCCGATCGAGGCGGTGCTCGATGATGAACCGCGCCGCAGCTCTGTGATCTTCTCGGTGCAGGTGTGGAACCCCGACGGCAGCGAACCGCAAAGCATGTTGCAGGTGCTGGATAAGTACAAGGAAATCCAATACGCCAGCCGCGCCAGCAACATCGAGCAGCAGCGCAAGCTGCACCGGCTGCGCCATGTGATCCGCCAGTTGACGCTGCACCTGTCGGACGAAGCGGCGATGTCGCCGGAAGTGCGCGAGCTGGCCGCATGGGGCTGCGGCACCACCATGCACGTGCTGTCGCTGAAGGCGCCGCGTGTCGGCAACGAGGACCACACCAAGGACATCGATTTCAGCGCCGCCGGCATCCGCGCCCGCTGGCACGCGGGCTATGAAGACACCAAGCGCTTCATCGCGATGCGGCCGTGGGACCGCGAGATCGATCCCATCGAAGGCATCGCCATCCACGAACTGCCGGCGCTTTAGTCGGGCAGCACGTCCTCGCACACAGCCAGCCATGCGCGGGCGGCGTGCGACAGATAGCCGCCGCGCCACACATGCCCGGCCTGCCATTGCAGTTCCGGTTCCACCAGCCGTACCGCATCGAGGCGGTGGCCTATCGCCAGCCGGTGCACGAACGGTTCCGGCAGCAGCGCCACACCCATGCCGGCCGAGGCCATCGCCACCAGCCAATCCCACTGGCCGCTCTGCGCGGCGATCTGCGGTTCGAAGCCGGCCGCGCTGAAGGCGTGGCGCAGGCTGCGGGTCAGCGCGAAATCATCTTTCAGCAGCACCAGCGGCATGCCCGCCAGGGCCTTCAGCTTGAGCGTGGTGCGGTGCTTCTGGAAGGTGCCGCGCGCGGCCAGCGCCCAGATCGGATAGCTGGCGATGGGGGCGGTCTGCAACGCCAGCTGCGGGTCGGCCGGCAGCACCGTCATGCCGATTTCCAGTTCCCCCGTCGCCACCTGGCGTTCGAGCGCCTGGCCGGCATCCTCGCGCAGGGTCAGCGCGATGTCCGGGTGGCGCTGGCGGAAGGCCTTGAGCACGGGCGTGAACAGCAGGTTGATCATAGGCGGTATGCCGATGGTCAGCTGGCCGCGCCGGGCTTCCTGCGTGTCGCGCACTTCCACCGTCAGCTGCTGCATGGCGGCCAGCATCTGCTCGCCGCGCTGGTAGACCACGCTGCCGGTATCGGTCAGCGTCAGCGTGCGGCCTTCGCGCAGCAGCAACTGCGTGCCGACTTCCTGCTCCAGCTGCCGCACCATCTTGCTGATGGTCGACTGGGTGACGTGCAGCGACTCCGCCGCCTGCGTGAAGCTGTTCAGGCGGACGGTTTCGACGAAGTAGCGCAGCGATCGCAGGTCCATGAGGAAAACGACTGGATATCAGGAATTTAAGTCATACAGCGACTGATCTTCGAATTCTATACTGAATCAAGGAATGAGGAGATCGCCATGCATGAAGACCGTATCCGCCGCCCGGCGCTGATGGAAAAGATTATGAGCGCCGCGCAGGCCGCGCAGCTGTTCAAGACCGGCATGACCGTCGGCATGAGCGGCTTCACCCGCGCCGGCGACGCCAAGGCGCTGCCGTTGGCGCTGGTGGAGCGCTCCCGCCGCGAGCCGCTGAACCTGACGCTGCTGACCGGCGCCTCGCTGGGCAACGACAGCGATGGCCTGATGGCCGGCGCCGGCGTGGTCGCGCGCCGCATGCCCTTCCAGGCCGACGCCGCGCTGCGCCGCAAGATCAACGCCGGCGAGGTAATGTTCATCGACCAGCACCTGTCGGAGACGGCCGAGCAGCTGCGCTCCGGCGACCTGAAACGGGTCGACATCGCCGTCATCGAAGCGGTGGCGATCACGCCCGACGGCGGCATCATTCCCACCATGTCGGTCGGGAACTCGGCCAACTTCGTCCAGCAGGCGGACAAGGTGATCGTCGAGATCAATCTCAGCGCGCCGCTGGCGCTGGAAGGCTTCCATGACATCTACGTGCCCGGCGCGCGCCCGCACCGTGGTGCGATTCCCCTGCTGGCGCCGTGGCAGCGCATGGGCTGGACCTCGATCCCGGTGCATCCCGACCGCATCGCCGCCATCGTCATCACCGACAGTCCGGACAGCCCGTCGAACGCGCTGCCGCCCGACGCCGAAACGGACGCCATCGCCCGCCACGTGATCGCCTTCCTCGAAGGCGAGGTGAAGGCGGGGCGCATGGGGCCGGAGCTGCGGCCGCTGCAGGCCGGCATAGGCACCATCGCCAACGCCGTGCTGCATGGCCTGATCGATTCGCCGTTCCGCAACCTGACCATGTACTCGGAAGTGCTGCAGGACAGCGCCATCGAACTGCTCGATTCCGGCCAGCTGTCGATGGCGTCGGCGTCGTCGATCACGCTGTCGGCGGCCGTGCATGAAAAGTTCGTCCGCGACATCGAGCAGTACCGCGAGCGCATCGTGCTGCGCCCGCAGGAGATCAGCAACCATCCCGAGGTGGTGCGGCGGCTGGGCATCATCGCGCTGAACACGGCGCTGGAGTTCGACATCTACGGCAACGTCAACTCCACCCACGTCGGCGGCACGCACATGATGAACGGCATCGGCGGCTCGGGCGACTTCGCCCGCAACGGCCAGCTGTCGCTGTTCGTCAGCAAATCGGTGGCCAAGGACGGCGCGATATCGAGCGTGGTGCCGTTCGCCGCCCACGTCGACCACACCGAGCATGACGTCGATGTGCTGGTGACGGAATGGGGCCTGGCCGACCTGCGCGGCCTGGCGCCGCGCGAGCGCGCGCCGCTGATCATCGAGCATTGCGCCCACCCCGACTACCGCCCGCAGCTGCGCGCCTACTTCGCCGAGGCGCTGAAAGGCGGCGGCCAGACCCCGCACGATCTGGAGCTGGCCTTGTCCTGGCATGCCCGCTACAAGCGGGAAGGGAGCATGCTGGTAAAATAGCGTCATCGGTATTCACTTAATATTGGATCAACATGACCATCAAAATCAGCCAAAACTTCGACTCCGGCGCCATCGAGGTGCTGCGCGCGGACAGCGCGGCGGAGATCGAACTGAATCTGCGCAAGGACTCGCACGCCGACATCCACCAGTGGTTCCACTTCCGCCTGCAGGGCGCGCGCGGCCAGCAGGTGCGCATGCGCTTCCTGAACGCCGGCCAGGCCACCTACGCCAAGGGCTATGAGGACTACCAGGCCGTCGCCAGCTACGACACCGAAACCTGGTTCCGCGTGCCGACGGCCTTCGACGGCGAAGTCATGACGATCAAGCACACGCCGGAGACAGACAGCGTTTACTACGCCTACTTCGAGCCGTATTCGTTCGAGCGCCACCTGCGCCTGCTGGGCGAAGTGGCCGAGCATCCGCTGGCCCGCGTGCACGACCTGGGCAACACCATCGACGGCCGCGACATGAACCTGGTCGTCATCGGCCAGCCGGAAGCGGAAAAGAAAATCTGGATCATCGCGCGCCAGCACCCGGGCGAGTCGATGGCCGAATGGTTCGTCGAAGGCCTGATCGATTCGCTGCTGGACGACGCCAATCCTATCGCCCGCAAGCTGCTGCAGCGCTGCGTGTTCTACATCGTGCCGAACATGAACCCGGACGGCTCGGTGCGCGGAAACCTGCGCACCAACGCCTCGGGCGCCAACCTGAATCGCGAGTGGATGACGCCATCCGTCGAGCGCAGCCCGGAAGTGCTGTACGTGAAGCAGAAGATGCACGAAACCGGCATCGACATGTTCTTCGACATCCACGGCGACGAAGCGCTGCCGTACAACTTCGTGGCCGGCAACGAGATGCTGGAGAACTTCAGCGAAGAGCGCCGCGTCAAGCAGCAGGCCTTCATCGACCGCTACAAGAACGCCAGCCCGGACTTCCAGGACAAGTACGGCTACGCCGCCAGCAAGTACAAGGAAGACATGCTGACCCTGGCGTCGAAATACGTCGGCCACCACTTCGGCTGCCTGGCGCTGACGCTGGAGATGCCGTTCAAGGACAACGCCGACCTGCCGGACCCGCACGTGGGCTGGAACGGCGCCCGCAGCGCGGCGCTGGGCGCGGCCATGCTGCAACCTATCCTGCTGTCGCTGGACGCCTGAGATGGGCGTTGAAATCGAGCGCAAGTTCCTCTTGCGCGGCGATGCGTGGAAGAGCCTTGGCGAGCCGGTGTTTTTTCGCCAGGGCTATCTGTCGTCGCACAAGGATCGCGTGGTGCGCGTGCGCATCGAGGGCGACCGGGCGGTGATGACGATCAAGGGCCGCAACGTCGGCGCCACGCGCGGCGAGTGGGAATATCCGATCCCGATGGCCGATGCGGTGGAACTGCTGGACCGGCTGTGCGAACAGCCGCTGATCGAGAAGTACCGCCGCCGTATCGATTACACCGGCAATGTGTGGGAAGTCGATGAGTTCCTCGGCGCGAACGCCGGGCTGGTCGTGGCCGAGATCGAACTGGGCTCGGAAGACCAGGCGTTCGACAAGCCGGAGTGGGTAGGGGAGGAAGTCACCGACGACCTGCGCTACCTGAACTCCAGCCTGATCAAGCATCCCTATTCAGCCTGGTGAAAAAAAAGCCCCGGATGGGGCTTTTTTGTTAGTGGAAGTGCTCGGTGCCGGTAGGCGCATCCTCGGGCATTTCCGCGTGCGCCAGTTCGCCCACCGGGTCGGCAAACAGCGGCGCGCCGCAGTCGTCGCAGAACTCCGCCACGAAGCGCTCGCTGTGCTTCTTGATCTGCGTGACGCCGGCGTCGTTCAGGTGGCTGACGATCTCTTCCACCGGCGTAATCGGCTTCTGCAGGATGCCGCCCGGGCCGCCTTGCAGCGGACCTTCAGGCGGCGTGCCTTCCTCGTCTTCCTGCCCGTACAGCGGCCACACCACGCCGTAGATCACGTCCGGCGTCGAGCGCTGGGTGAAGGCCACGCGGTACTCGTCGATCTGGCCGTCGGCGCTTTCCTCGCCGAAGCCGGCGATCACCGCGCGCAGTTCCGACGGCTCGATCGCCAGCGTGTGCGTCAGGTAGTGCACGGCGGCGCGGATCGACACCGGACGGATCAGCTTGTCCGCCTCGCGGCAGGCCATGTAGTAAGCCTCCGGCAGCAGCAGCTCGACGCCGCAGCCAGGCAGCAGGCGGTTGATGGTCGGCGTGACCTGCGCGCGCCACTGTTCCAGCGCGTTGGTGCGTTCGGTGACGAAGTTGGCCTGGTTGGCCGGCATCTGCCAGCGGAACAGCGGGCCGCCCGCCGGCGCCACCACGGCCACCAGCAGGTAGCGCGTGTCGGCCAGGAAGGGCGCCGTCTCCGGCACCTTGGTGTCGGCCTTCAGCACCGTGCCCTTGAGCGCGGCCTGGGCCAGCTTGTGCACCTTGGCGTAGGTTTCGACATGGCTGCGCGGCAGCTGGTCGATCGAGAACAGCGTCGGCGACATCGCCATGTGCGTGCCGTCGGCCAGCAGGTGGGCCGAGAAGTGCGCCGACAGCGTGGTCAGGATATCGGCCGGGATCGCGCCCGAGGCGATGGCGAAGCGGGTCCACGCCAGGATGGGCGCGGCCACCAGCAGCACGTCGTACTGCTTGGCGACGCCGTCGGTTTCGACGGTGATGGAGCTCGACTCGCTGACCGCCTCCACGCCATCCATCAACACGTCGTACGCGTTCAGGTCTTCCTTGAACAGGCTGTTCAAGGTGGAATCGATGGTGTCCTGGTGGCCGGTCTTGAGGAGTTTGTGGAGCTGCGCATCGAGGCTGTGTTCCCAGGAGCGTTCTTCGATACGGCTGGCCGCCTGCCCGACTGCGAGGGCATAGGTGACGAGGCGTTGGCTCTCGGCAGACAACTTATGGGATGAATCTTTATTTGGACGACGCATAGCGCAATAAGAGTCTCATAAAAGTGGATAAAGCGGATCAGTCATGCAGATGATAACCCTTATGAACCGTATTGTAGTTGATTCGGCAAACGTGCATAAAAAAACGCCGGACTAGCCGGCGTTCTCTGTGAAACAACTAACTTTTTACGCGGCCAGCAGCTGACGCAGCACGAACGGCAGGATGCCGCCATGCTTGTAGTAGTCGACTTCGATCGGGGTGTCGATACGCAGCAGCACTTTCACTTCCTGTGCCGGCTTGCCTTCGCGGTGGATGACCAGGGTAGCCAGTTGCTGTGGCTTGATCTCGCCTTCCAGACCCTTCAGGTCGTAGACTTCCTTGCCGGTGATGCCCAGCGATTCGACGCTGTCGTTGCCGATGAATTGCAGCGGCAGCACGCCCATGCCGACCAGGTTGGAGCGGTGGATACGTTCGAACGAACGCACGATCACGGCTTTCACGCCCAGCAGCTGGGTGCCCTTGGCTGCCCAGTCGCGCGACGAGCCGGTGCCGTACTCTTCGCCGCCGAACACCATGGTCGGCGTGCCTTCGGCAACATACTTCATCGCTGCGTCGTAGATCGACAGCTGTTCGCCGCTAGGCTGGTGAATCGTGATGCCGCCTTCAACCGCCGAACCGTCCGCCTTGGCAGGGATCATCTTGTTCTTGATGCGCACGTTGGCGAAGGTGCCGCGCATCATGATCTCGTGGTTGCCGCGACGCGAGCCGTAGGAGTTGAAGTCCGCCTTCATCACGCCGTTGGCCAGCAGCCATTTGCCCGCCGGGCCGTCTTCCTTGATGGAGCCGGCAGGGGAGATGTGGTCGGTGGTGATCGAATCGCCGAACACGCCCAGTGCGCGCGCGCCGGTGATGCCGGTGGCGGCCGCTTTCGGGGTCATCTCGAAGCCGTCGAAGAATGGCGGCTCGGCGATGTAGGTCGATGCCGGCCAGTTGTAGACGTTGCCTTCGGTCGACGACACGTGTTCCCACAGCTTGCCCGGGTTGCCCTTGACGTCGGCGTAGTTCGACTTGAACACTTTCGAGTTCATCGCGAACTTCATCAGCTTGGCGATCTCTTTCGAGGTCGGCCAGATGTCGCCCAGGTACACGTCCTTGCCGTCCTTGCCCTTGCCAACTGGCTGGGTCATCAGGTCGACGGTCATGTTGCCGGCGATGGCGTAGGCCACGACCAGCGGTGGCGATGCCAGGAAGTTCGAGCGGATGTTCGGGTGGATCCGCGCTTCGAAGTTGCGGTTGCCCGACAGCACAGCCGAAGCGACGATGTCGTTGCTGCTGATGGCGGCGTTCAGTTCCGGGGTCAGGTCGCCGGCGTTGCCGATGCAGGTGGTGCAACCGTAGGCGGTCACGCCGAAGCCCAGTTGCTCCAGGTATGGCAGCAGGCCGGCGGCGGTCAGGTACTCGGTGACGACGCGCGAGCCAGGGGCCAGCGAGGTCTTGATGTGCGGAGCGACGGTCAGGCCGGCTTCGACGGCTTTCTTCGCCAGCAGGCCGGCGGCCAGCAGCACGCTCGGGTTCGAGGTGTTGGTGCACGAGGTGATCGCAGCGATCAGCACGTCGCCGTTTTTCACGTTCACGCCGTTGGTGGTGGTGTAGGTCTTGTTCAGGTCTTCGGTTTTTTTGTTGAAGCCGTTGTCGGTGGTCGGTTTCGAGAACAGTTCGGTGAAGTTGTTCTTCACGTTGCCGATTTCGATACGGTCCTGTGGACGCTTAGGACCGGCCAGCGACGGAGTCACGGAGGTCAGGTTCAGTTCCACCACGCGGGTGTAGTCGATGTCGCCGGCTTTCGGCACGCCGTACAGGCCCTGGGCCTTGAAGTAGGCGGCGAATGCTGCGATTTCGTCCTTGGTGCGGCCGGTGCCTTCGAAGTATTCGACGGTGGCGTCGTCCACCGGGAAGAAGCCCATGGTCGCGCCGTATTCAGGCGCCATGTTGGCGATGGTGGCGCGGTCGGTCAGCGACAGCGTCTCGGTGCCTTCGCCGAAGAATTCGACGAACTTGCCGACGACTTTTTCTTTGCGCAGCAGTTCGGTGATGGTCAGCACCAGGTCGGTCGCGGTGCAGCCTTCGCGCAGCACGCCGGTCAGGTTCACGCCGATCACGTCCGGGGTCAGGAAGTAGACTGGCTGGCCCAGCATGCCGGCTTCCGCCTCGATGCCGCCCACGCCCCAGCCGACCACGCCGATGCCGTTGATCATGGTGGTGTGCGAGTCGGTGCCGACCAGGGTGTCCGGGTAGTACACGCCGTCAGCGGTCTTGTGCACGCCGCGCGCCAGGTATTCCAGGTTGACCTGGTGGACGATGCCGAAGCCCGGAGGCACGACGCCGAAGGTGTCGAAGGCTTGCATGCCCCATTTCATGAACTGGTAGCGCTCGTTGTTGCGCGAGAATTCCAGCTTCATGTTCAGGTCCAGCGCGCCTTTTTCGCGGAAGTGGTCGATGGTGACGGAGTGGTCGACCACCAGGTCCACTGGCACCAGCGGTTCGATTTTCTTGGCGTTGATGCCCATCTTGTAGGCGACGTTGCGCATCGCGGCCAGGTCGGCCAGCAGCGGCACGCCGGTGAAGTCCTGCAGCACGACGCGGGCGACCACGAACGGGATCTCGTCGGTACGGTCGGCGGTCGCGCCCCAGTTGGCCAGCTGCTTGACGTGTTCTTCGGTGACTTTCTTGCCGTCGCAGTTACGCAGGACGGATTCCAGCACAACACGGATCGATACCGGCAGGCGGGAGATTTTGGCGCCCAGGCTCTTTTCCAGGGCTGGCAGGGAGTAGAACTTGCCCTTTTTGCCGGAAATGTTGAAATCCTTAAGCGTGTTCAGAGTGTTGCGGGACATGACCTCTCCTTCGTGGGTATCGTCTATTATTGAAGTTAAAACCGTGTTGCTGGCGCCCGTGCCGGCGCGCCCCTTTGGAACTTATTTGGAACTAAATCAGTGGAACGTCATCTTGGTGCTGGTCGGCTCCGACGCATTGGCGGCGACCGGTTTCAGTTGCTCGGCGTTGCGGCATTCGTTGGCCAGCTGGCGGTTCTGCTTGGAGTCCAGCAGCATGCCCTTGGCCGGGATGCCGATCCAGATCAGGCCGTACAACTTGTTTTCGAAGCGCTGCGCGCCGGTGGTGGTGCCCACGCGGGTCAGGCGGTGCAGGCGCTTCTTCCAGCGCAGCGCGATGTGCGCTTCGTCGCCGGCGTTCTCGTAGATGGTGATCTTGTTGCCCAACTCGCAGTCGAACTCGGTGACGGCCGAATCGACCACGGCCGGTTCGTCGGCGTCTTCATCCGGGGTCTTGGTTTCGGCCGGCTTGGCGGCGGCGGCTTTGGACTTGCCTGCCTTCTTGACGGATTTTTTTGCCGATGCGTTGGCCGGCGCGCTGGTCTGCGCGTGGGCGCCGGCGGCCAGGGTCATGGAGGCCAGCGCAAAGCTGCAGGCCAGGAGTAGTTTGGAGAGGGACATCAGTGTGCTTCCAGGGTTGGTTCGGTGGGGCTGCCGTTGATCAGCGCGGCGGCGGACTCGGGCAAACTCAGCCCGGCCAGCTTGGCGCGCTGCAAAACGGTCCAATAGTATCTGTAGCTCGCACGGTCGTGCAAGCGCCCGTTTTGGGAAATTGGCCCCCATTGCTTCGCCTCTGCTTCAAGCAGGATGGCGGCCGCCTCGCTGACCTCGGACAGGCGCGGCGTGAAGGTCTTGATAATCGGTTTGATCTGGTTCGGATGGATGCTCCACATGCGCGTGTAGCCGAATTCGGCGGCGGCGCGCTGGGCATCGTTGGCGGCGACCGCCGTGTCCTTGATCTCGGTGGTCACGTTGTGCGACGGCACCTTGCCGTGCGCGTGGCAGGCGGCGGCGATCTCCAGCTTGGCGCGCACCACCAGCGGGTGCGTGAACTGGCCCGGCGTGCGCATCGCGGCGGCCGGTATCGCGCCGTAGTGCGAGGAGACGAAATCCATGATGCCGAACGACAGGCACTGCACCTGGGGCAGGGCGGCGATGTCGTAGGCCTCGCGCAGCGCGCCGTGGGTTTCGATCAGCACATGCACCGGCAAGTCCTTGCGGCCGGCCTTGGCGGCGTGGACGTTGATGATCTTGATCGCGGCCGCCACCTCCTTGGCGCTGTGCACCTTGGGCAGCGCGATGTAGGCCAGCGGCTGGGCGGCGGCGCAGATGATCTCCACGTCCTGCGTGAAGAACGGGCTGTGGACATCGTGCACGCGGGCGCCGATGCGCTTGAATTTGTTCTGGTCCGACAGCAGCAGCTCCGCCACCAGGCGGGCGTGGGCTTCCTCGTTGCCGGCGCTGGCGCCGTCTTCGCAATCGAGGGTGATGTCGAACAGGGGGCCAAGTTCTTGTTGCAGGGCGATCGACTTGCGCATCAGCTTTTCGGAGCCGGCGTAATGGTCGCAGGCCGGCAGCAGCAGCGGCTGGCGATTGCCCTGGAATAAAACCTCGGATGGGTGCATGCGGGTATGGTCAGTAGATACAGACGCCGCGCTGCTCTCGGCAGCGCGGCGGGTGCGGCGGATCGGTGGTTTAACCGGTTCCACTTGCGGGTGGTGTCAGAACTTAGGCCGGCAGCAGGTGCTTGACGCCTTCGCGCTCTTCGGTCAGTTCTTTCAGGGTGATGTTGATGCGCTCTTGCGAGAAGGCGTCGATTTCCAGGCCCTGGACGATTTTGTATTCGCCGTTTTCGGTGGTCACTGGGAAGCCGAACATGGTGCCTTCAGGGATGCCGTACGAACCATCCGAAGGAACGCCCATGGTGGTCCACTTGCCGCCGGTGCCGACGTGCCAGTCGTGCATGTGGTCGATGGCGGCGTTGGCTGCCGATGCCGCCGACGACAGGCCGCGCGCTTCGATGATCGCTGCGCCGCGTTTGCCGACGGTAGGCAGGAAGGTGTTGGCGTTCCATTCCTGGTCGTTGATCAGGTCCTTGACGTTCTTGCCGTTGACGGTAGCGAAGCGGTAGTCGGCGTACATGGTTGGCGAGTGGTTGCCCCATACGCACAGCTTTTCGATGTCCTTGACGGCGGTGCCGGTCTTGGCGGCCACTTGCGACAGCGCGCGGTTGTGGTCCAGGCGCAGCATGGCGGTGAAGTTCTTGGCCGGCAGCGATGGCGCCGATTTCATGGCGATGTAGGCGTTGGTGTTGGCCGGGTTGCCGACCACCAGTACTTTGACGTTGCGCGATGCGACGGCATCGAGCGCCTTGCCTTGTACGGTGAAGATCTGGGCATTGGCTTCCAGCAGGTCTTTACGCTCCATGCCTGGGCCGCGTGGACGGGCGCCAACCAGCACGGCGTAGTCGACATCCTTGAAGGCGGTCATCGGGTCGGAGTGGGCGGTCATCTCGGTCAGCAGCGGGAAGGCGCAGTCGTCGATTTCCATCATCACGCCTTTGAGCGCTTTCTGGGCTTTTTCGTCGGCGATTTCCAGCAGTTGCAGAATGACTGGTTGGTCCTTGCCCAGCATGTCGCCGTTGGCGATGCGGAACAGCAGAGCGTAACCGATTTGACCGGCGGCGCCGGTTACAGCAACACGCATTGGGGTTTTAGCCATGATGAATCTCCAAAGTGGGAATTAAAACGTTCTCGAAGCTGGACCGGAGCCGGTCCGGGAAAACCGTAATCATACTGCAAATTGAGCGCTTAGAATCTATGCGGAAGCGTCGGCTATAGCGTCTCGCCGGGGAGTGTAGGCCTGTGGCAGGCATCTGTCAATCCTATCTTATGTCTTATATAAGACAGATAAGTTATTGCCGGTTTTTCTGGACGGCAGGGGCCATTTGTGGTGAAATCTTGGTCTATGAATTCCGTCCCGCCCAATCCGAACAGCAATTCCACCGCCGTCAACGCCGGCGGAGCGGCCGGATCGTCGGCGGGCGCCGCGGCCAATCCGTCGCCGACCTTCTCCCCACTGTACCAGCAAATCAAGGCCCTGATCACGCAAAGCCTGCAATCGGGCGAGTGGAAGCCGGGCGAGTTGATCCCCAGCGAAGTGGAACTGGCCAACCGATTCAAGGTCAGCCAGGGCACCGTACGCAAGGCCATCGACGAACTCGCCGCGGAAAACCTGGTGATGCGCAAGCAGGGCAAGGGCACCTTCGTGTCCACCCACCACGAGGCGCGCGCCCACTTCCGCTTCCTGCGCCTGATGCCCGACGAGGGCGTGCCGCACTACCCCGAAAGCAAGTTCATCGAAGTCAAGCGCATGCGCGCGCCGGCCGACGTGGCCCGCCTGCTGGACCTGAAGTCCGGCGACGCCGTCATCTTCATCAAGCGCGTGCAGTCGTTCGACGGCGTGCCGACCATCGTCGAGGAACTGTGGCTGCCGGGCGTCACCTTCAAGGGGCTGACCGCCGAGCGCCTGGTCGAATACAAGGGGCCGATGTACGGCCTGTTCGAGTCCGAGTTCGGCACCCGCATGATACGGGCGACCGAAAAGATCCGCGCCGTCTGCGCCGGCGCCGACGATGCGGCCCTGCTGCATATCGACGCCAACACGCCGCTGCTGGCGTCCGAGCGCGTGTCCTTCACCTATGGCGACAAGCCGGTGGAACTGCGCCGCGGCCTGTACTCCACGGAGCACCATCACTATCACAACGAGCTGAGTTAATAAAACTGAGGCCGGGAATTCAGGAGACACTGGGGCAGGTGAAAAGCCGCTCCAGGCAGCAAAAACAGGGCGCCGTCACACCCCGGTAGCATTGTTGCGCTGATAATACGTTGAGCTACGGAAAGTAGCCGTCGCATAGTGTTGCCAAACACTATTTTGGTTATATGTAACAATAGATATTGGTTATGAGTGCGAAAATCGGCGAAAATCGCAGTCTCGATATTTTTGTTTATGCTTAGGAGGTCTTGTTATGTCAGAAGCCGTAAGGGAAGCCCCAAAAAAAGAACGGCCGGAGTTCCGTAACATCCACGTTACCGAATTGTCCAACTACCGCATGCCTTTGGCAGCCATCGTCTCCATCCTGCACCGCATCAGCGGCTTCATGATGTTTGCACTGCTGCCTTTCGTGCTTTATCTGCTGGAGCAGAGCTTGCGCTCCGAGATCTCCTTCGCCTACTACCAGGGGATTGTTTCCTATCCGCTGGTCAAGATCATCATCCTGGCCCTGGTCTGGGGTTATATGCATCACTTCTGCGCCGGCGTGCGCCACCTGGTGATGGATGCCCACATCGGCCTGGACAAGGATTCCGCCCGCAAATCGTCGGCCACCGTGCTGGTCGTCAGCCTGGCGCTGACCGCCGTGGTCGCGCTCAAACTGTTTGGAGTGTTCTGAGATGGCAAACAACAATGTTGGACCTAAACGCCTGGTAGTCGGCGCCGGCTACGGCATGCGCGACTGGCTGGCACAACGCGTGACCGCCATCATGATGGTGCTGTACACCGCCATCCTGCTGGTTTCCTTCCTGACCGGCCAGAACTTCACGTATGAAGGCTGGGCCGGCCTGTTCGCCCAGCAGTGGTTCAAGCTGATCAGCGCCGTGACCCTGTTCGGCCTGTTCTTCCATGCCTGGATCGGCGTGCGCGACATCTGGATGGACTATGTCAAAGCCGTCGGCCTTCGCCTGACCCTGCAAATCGCCACCATCCTGTGGTTGGTCGCTTGTGCCGTTTGGTCGGTACAGATACTCTGGAGTGTGTAATCGTGGCAGCTATTAAATCTGCAATCCCTACCCGCCGCTTTGACGCGGTAATCGTCGGCGCCGGCGGCTCCGGCATGCGCGCATCCCTGCAACTGGCGGAAGCCGGTCTGAACGTGGCGGTGCTGTCGAAAGTCTTCCCGACCCGTTCGCACACCGTGGCGGCACAGGGCGGCATCGGCGCATCGCTGGGCAATATGGCCGAAGACAACTGGTTCTGGCATATGTTCGACACCGTCAAGGGTGGCGACTACCTGGGCGACCAGGATGCGATCGAATTCATGTGCCGCGAAGCACCGAAGGTCGTCTACGAGCTGGAACACTTCGGCATGCCGTTCGACCGCAATCCTGACGGCACCATTTATCAGCGTCCGTTCGGCGGCCACACCGCCAACTTCGGCGAGAAAGCCGTGCAGCGCGCCTGCGCCGCGGCCGACCGTACCGGCCACGCGCTGCTGCACACCCTGTACCAGCGCAACGTGCGCGCCCGCACCCACTTCTTCGTCGAGTGGATGGCGCTGGACGTGATCCGCGACGCCGAAGGCGACGTGGTCGGCGTGGTGGCCCTGGAAATGGAAACCGGCGAATGCATGATCCTGGAAGCGAAGACCACCATCTTCGCCACCGGCGGCGCAGGCCGCATCTTCGCCGCATCGACCAACGCCTTCATCAACACCGGCGACGGCATGGGCATGGCGGCACGCGCCGGCCTGCCGCTGCAGGACATGGAGTTCTGGCAGTTCCACCCGACCGGCGTGGCCGGCGCCGGCGTCCTCATCACCGAGGGTGTGCGCGGCGAGGGCGGTATCCTGATCAACTCCGAAGGCGAGCGCTTCATGGAGCGTTACGCGCCGACGCTGAAGGATCTGGCGCCGCGCGACTTCGTGTCCCGCTCGATGGACCAGGAGATCAAGGAAGGTCGCGGCTGCGGTCCTAACAAGGATCACGTCATGCTGGACCTGCGCCACATCGGCGCCGACACCATCGCCAAGCGCCTGCCGTCGATTCTGGAAATCGGCCACAAGTTCGCCAACGTCGATGCGACCAAGGAACCGATCCCGGTCGTGCCGACCATCCACTACCAGATGGGCGGTATTCCAACCAACATCCACGGCCAGGTCGTCACGCCGAACGGCGACGGCACGCAGCGCGTGGTCAACGGCCTGTACGCGATCGGCGAATGCGCCTGCGTCTCGGTGCACGGCGCCAACCGCCTGGGCACCAACTCGCTGCTGGACCTGGTGGTCTTCGGCCGCGCAGCCGGCAACCACGTGGTCGCGCAAAACCTGAAGCAGAAAGAGAACAAGCCTCTGCCTAAGGACGCCGCCGACTTCGCCATGGGCCGCCTGAACAAGCTGGAAACCTCGACCGGTTCGGAAAAAGTGCAGGGCGTCGCCAACGACATCCGCGCCACGATGCAGAAGTACTGCGGCGTGTTCCGTACCGACGAGCTGCTGACCCAGGGCGCCAAGGAAATCATGGTGCTCGACGAGCGCCGCAAGCACGTGTCGTTCAAGGACAAATCCAAGGTGTTCAACACCGCGCGCGTCGAAGCGCTGGAACTGGACAACCTGATCGAAACCGCGAAAGCGACGATCACGTCGGCTGTCGCCCGCAAGGAATCGCGCGGCGCCCACGCCCACAGCGATTTCCCGAACCGCGACGACGACAACTGGATGAAGCACACCCTGTGGTATTCGGAAGGCAACCGACTGGAATACAAAGCGGTCGTTACCAAGCCATTGACGGTTGATACCTTCAAACCGAAACCACGTACTTTCTAAGGGCTAGAACATGGCACGCACTCTCAAACTGAAAATTTATCGTTACGATCCGGACCAGGACGCCAAGCCGTACATGCAGGACGTGACGGTCGAGCTGAAAGACACCGACAAGATGCTGCTCGACGCACTGCAGCGCATCAAGTCCGACGTCGACGATTCGCTGGCCCTGCGCCGCTCGTGCCGCGAAGGCGTGTGCGGTTCGGACGCGATGAACATCAACGGTAAAAACGGCCTGGCCTGCACCACCAACCTGAACGAGCTGACCGAGCCTATCGTGCTGCGTCCGCTGCCAGGCTTGCCGGTGATCCGCGACCTGATCGTCGACATGACCCAGTTCTTCAAGCAGTACGATTCGATCAAGCCTTACCTGATCAACGATTCGATCCGTCCTGAAAAAGAACGCCTGCAAACCCCGACCGAGCGCGAAGAGCTCGACGGCCTGTACGAGTGCATCCTGTGCGCGTGCTGCTCGACGTCGTGCCCGTCGTTCTGGTGGAATCCGGACAAGTTCGTCGGCCCGGCCGGCCTGCTGCAAGCCTACCGCTTCATCGCCGACTCGCGCGACGAAGCCACCGGCGCGCGTCTGGACAACCTGGAAGACCCGTACCGCCTGTTCCGCTGCCACTCGATCATGAACTGCGTCGACGTTTGCCCTAAGGGTTTGAACCCGAACAAGGCGATCGGCAAGATCAAGGAATTGATGGTACGCCGCGCGATCTAAGCTGCATTTCACGGGCGGCGGCCTCGTCGCCCGTTTTCGTATAAAGTAGCACATCCATATGACTGAACCGAACAGCTCAGCGCATCAGGCCGACCCCGCCAACCGAGCGCGCCTGCGGTGGCGTTCCCGCCGGGGCCTGTTGGAAAACGATATTATCCTGACCCGTTTTCTCGATGCGCATGAAACCGAATTGACCGACGAAGAAGTGGACGCATTCACGCGGCTCCTCGATTTGTCGGACAATGCCCTGATGGATCTGGTACTGGCCCGCAAGGAGCCGGAAGGCGAGGTCGATCTGCCGCACGTGCACGCACTGCTGCAGCGGCTGCGTCTCGCGTAAAGACACACCCAGAAAAATTTCGTTTTTTTTATTTGTCGCATCTCTCCAAGAAGGAAGAGTCCATGAACACCTCTGATAACAAAGCCACCCTATCGTTTTCCGATGGCAGCCCATCGGTAGAATTCCCGATCTACAAAGGCACCGTCGGTCCTGACGTGATCGACATCCGCAAACTGTACGCCGGCACCGGCAAGTTCACCTACGATCCAGGCTTCATGTCGACCGCGGCATGCAACTCGTCGATCACCTACATCGACGGCGACAAGGGCGAGCTGCTGTACCGCGGCTACCCGATCGAGCAACTGGCCGTGAACGCCGATTTCATGGAATCGTGCTACCTGCTGCTGAACGGCGAACTGCCGAACAAGGTCGAAAAAGAGAAGTTCGTCGAAACCGTGACCAAGCACACCATGGTCCACGAGCAGATGCAATTCTTCTTCCGCGGCTTCCGTCGCGACGCGCACCCGATGTCGGTGCTGGTCGGCACCGTCGGCGCGCTGGCGTCGTTCTACCACGATTCGCTGGACATCAACGATGCCAAGCACCGTGAAGTATCGGCCATCCGCCTGATCGCCAAGATGCCTACCCTGGTGGCGATGGCTTACAAATACTCGATCGGCCAGCCGTTCGTGTACCCACGCAACGACCTGTCGTACAGCGCCAACTTCATGCGCATGATGTTCGGCAATCCATGCGAAGAATACAAGGTCAACGACGTGCTGGTGCGCGCCCTGGACCGTATCCTGATCCTGCACGCGGACCACGAGCAGAATGCATCGACCTCGACCGTGCGTCTGGCCGGTTCGTCGGGTGCGAATCCGTTCGCCTGTATCGCTGCCGGTATCGCCTGCCTGTGGGGCCCTGCCCACGGCGGCGCCAACGAAGCGGCACTGAACATGCTGAAGGAAATCGGCACCGTCGAGAACATTCCTGCCTTCATCGCTCAGGTGAAAGACAAGAACTCGGGCGTCAAGCTGATGGGCTTCGGCCACCGCGTGTACAAGAACTTCGACCCGCGTGCAAAACTGATGCGCGAAACCTGCTACGAAGTGCTGAACGAACTGGGCCTGCAAGACGACCCGCTGTTCAAGCTGGCGATGGAACTGGAAAAGATCGCACTGAACGACGAATACTTCGTGTCGCGCAAACTGTACCCGAACGTCGACTTCTACTCGGGTATCGTGCAGTCCGCACTGGGCATCCCGGTTTCGCTGTTCACCGGTATCTTCGCCATGGCCCGCACCATCGGCTGGATCGCCCAATGGAACGAAATGATCGCCGATCCGGAACAGAAAATCGGCCGTCCACGCCAGCTGTTCGTCGGTTCGACGACCCGCGAAGTCAAGCCGCTGGACCAGCGTTAATCGCCGGTCCCACGCAGCAGAGAAAAAGCCCGCCGGTACTGAATGCGCTCTTGAGCGCGTTCAGGCCGGCGGGCTTTTTTTCGCCTGTCGCTTACGGCAGGTAGGTCTGGATCACCGTGTTTTGCACGCGGCCGTACAGCATCGGTTTCGCATAGGCGATGCTGGACAGGGCCGGCGTGCCCCACGCCAGTTGCGGCGTGGACAGCGTGCCGTTCGGCGCGATCTTGCGCACCGCGCCGCTGCCGCTGACGTACAGATTGCCTTGCTCGTCCATCGCCAGCGCGCTGGCGGCGGTCAGGTTCAGGCTGCCCACGCCGGCGGCGCCATCGGCCGCGCCACGCACGCCCGGGATGCCGGCGAACACGGTCGACGCGCCCTGCGGCACCAGTTTGTAGATGACCGAGTTGCCGCTGTCGGCGATATACAGCACGCTGTCCGTCTCATTGCCGTAGACGACCGAGGCGGGCGCGTAGTTGGCGGCGCTGCCTTGCGTGCCGGCCAGCAGGCTCGCCACCTCGGCGCGCGTGATGATCGAGGTGCCGAACTTGGGATTGAGGCGCATGACGCTGGCGCCGCCCTGGTCGACCGCCGCCAGTTCCTCGTAAGCCGAGGCGGCGATCCAGTTGTAGCGCACGCCCGCCAGCTTGGTCGTATTGGGATTGACGACGCCATCCAGCCCGACGAGGCGGAAGCGGTAGGAAGCGTCGTCCGCCTGGTCGATCACGCGCAGCAGGCCGCTGCGGCTGATGCCCACCGCGTTCGGCGCGGTGAACGGCGCGCCGGCCGCGCCGCCCGCGTGCAGCGTCAGCACGCCGCTCGGCGACAGCTTGCGGATGGCGTTCTGGCCCGTGTCCGCCAGGTAGACGTTGCCCTGGTAATCGGCCGCGAACTGCGGGGCGGGCGTGAAGGGCAGCGTGGCCAGCAGCACCGGCGCGCACTTGACGGCGGTGTTGCTCACCGCCGCGCTGCCGACCGTGCCGCTGCCGTTTTCCAGCTTGCAGGTGGCGCTGGCGCTCTGCGTTTTGATGACGGCGGCATAGGCCGTGCCTGCCGGGACGGCGATCGGGAAAGTGAAGTTGCCGCTGGCCGGGACATCGACACTGTCGCCGCCGTTGGTCAAGGTCAGCGCGGCGCCGACGGGTAGGCCGGCGACGGTGCCGCCTATCGCGTATTTGGCGGCCACGGGCGGCGGCGGGGTGCTGTCGCCGCCGGAGCCGCCGCAGCCGCCGAGGGCGCAAAGCGTGGCGATGGACAAGGGGACTAAGGGCAGCTTGCTGTACATGACGGGCTCCTGATGATCGGTGTGCTGTCTTTATAGCATGCTTATTTAAAAGGCCATTCCTCATATTGTTACTTGGAGTAACAAGAGAAAGATTGTAGGATTGGCATTCTAAAAAACTTTCCTCATACCATATGAAACGCACACTGCGTGTATCGCTGCTTGCCGCCCTGGTGGCGTCCGCCTTCAATCCTGCCGGCGCCGCGCCGGCCGCCGCGCCCAAGGCTGCGGTGGTCGACCTGAAACCGTACACCATCCCCTACCAGAAATTCACGCTGCAAAACGGCCTGACGCTGATCGTCCATGAAGACCACAGCGTGCCGCTGGTCAGCGTCAACGTCTGGTACCACGTCGGATCGCGCAACGAGAAGCGCGGCAAGACCGGCTTCGCCCACCTGTTCGAACACTTCTTCTTCAACGGCTCGGAAAACTATCCGCACGGCTTCCGCGAAGCGATGGACGACCTGGGCGCCAGCAGCCGCAACGGCACCACCAGCAACGACCGCACCAACTTCTATGAGGACGTGCCGGTCTCCGCGCTGGACCGCACGCTGTACCTGGAGGCCGACCGCATGGGCTTCCTCGCCAACTACATCAACAAGGAGATGCTGGAGCGCGAGCGCGGCGTGGTGCAGAACGAGAAGCGCCAGGGCGAGAACCAGCCCTACGGCCGCGTGCACATCGAAGAAGCGCAGCGCATGTATCCTGCGTCGCATCCGTATTCCTGGCCGGTGATCGGCTACATGGAAGACCTGAACGCCGCCAGCCTGGACGACATCAAGGAGTGGTACCGCACCTACTACGGTCCGAACAACGCGGTACTGGTGCTGGCCGGCGACATCAAGCCGGAGCAGGCGCTGGCCACGGTGAAGAAATACTTCGACGGCATCCCGCCCGGCCCGCCGCTGGTGCGCACCAACAGCTGGATCCCCACGCTGGACCGCGACATCCGCGACGAGATGGAAGACCAGGTGGCGCAGGTGCGCATCCAGCGCAGCTATCACGCGCCGGTGTGGGGCGATCCGGAAACGCTGCGCCTGTCCATCCTGGCCGAGGTGCTGACCGGCTCCAAGAGCGCGCGCCTGACCAAGCGCCTGGTGTACGACAAGGCCCTGGCCACCAGCGTCAGCGCCCGCGCCGACGGCAACGAACTGGCAGGCACCTTCGCCATCCGCGCCACGCTGAAGCAGGGTGTCGATGTCGCCGTGGTCGAGCGGGAGATCGACGCGGTGGTTGATGAACTGCTGGCGCAGGGGCCGACCGCCGAGGAACTGGCGCGCGTGCGCACCAAGTTCTTTGCCGATGCCGCACGGCAGATCGAACGCCTGGGCGGCGGCGGTGGCCGCAGCGGCCTGCTGGCCGAGAACATGATGTTCGGCGGCTCGCCGGACGCTTACCTGAACGACCTGCGCGCGCTGGCAGCGGCCCAGCCGGCCGACGTCAAGGCGACCTCCAACAAATGGCTGCACGGCGCGCATCACTACACGATGGTGGTCAAGCCTTTCCCCAAACTGGCCGCGGGCAAGACCGCGATCGACCGCAAGGTGCTGCCGCCGCTGGGCGAGGCGCCTGCGGTCAGCTTCCCGGCCATGCAGCGCGCGCGCCTGGCCAATGGCCTGAACGTGGTGCTGATCGAACGCCATGGCGCGCCCATCGTCAACGCGGCCTTGTCGGTCGATGCGGGCGCGGCCAGCGACAGCGCGGCCAAGTCCGGCCTGGCCTCGCTGGCGCTGGAGCTGCTGGACAAGGGCACCAAAACCCGCGACGCCTTCCAGCTGTCGAACGCGCTGGAAACGCAGGGTGCGCAACTGGGCACCACCACGCAGGCCGACCGCACGCTGGTGCGCCTGCAATCGACCGCGGCCAACTTCGGTGCTTCGCTGGATCTGATGGCGGACGCGGTGCTTAACGCCAGCTTCCCGGCCGAGCAGTTCAAGCTGCAGAAGCAGCGCCGCATCGCCCAGATCGCGCAGGAGAAATCCTCGCCGGCCGGCAGCGCGCAGCGCGTGATGGGCGGCCTGTTGTACGGCGCCGACAACGCCTACGGCAAACCGGTCAGCGGCGACGACAAGACCGTCGAAGCGCTGACCCGCGACGATCTGGTGAACTGGCATCGCGACTGGTTCAAGCCGGGCAGCTCGACGCTGGTCGTCACCGGCGACACCACCATGGCCAAGCTGATGCCGATGCTGGAAGCGTCGTTCGGCAAATGGGCGGCCGGCAGCGCGCCGGTCAAGCCGTCGGCGGCGGCGCCCGCTACGCAAGGCAAGCGCGTGTACCTGATCGACCGTCCCGACGCGCCGCAATCGATGATCGTGGCGGCACACGTGTCGCTGCCGCACGGCCAGCCTGAGGATCTGGCGATGGAGCCGGTGATGCAGAACTTCGGCGGCATGAGCACCTCGCGCCTGAACCGCAATCTGCGCCTGGACAAGCACTGGAGTTACGGCACCACGGCGGGCCTGACCAATGTGCGTGGCCAGCGCGCCTTCACGGTGATGGCGCCGGTGCAGACCGATAAGACCAAGGAGGCGATGCTGGAAGTGGCGAAGGAGATCAAGGGCGTGGCGGGCGAGCGTCCGCTGGCAGGCGAGGAATACGCCAGCATCATGCGCAATATGACGTCGCGCCTGCCGGCCCGCTTCGAGTCCATCGACGCGCTGGAGAACGCGGCCTTGCAGAGCGTGAACCTGCGCCTGCCGGACGACTACTGGACCAACTACGCCAGCCGCATCAGCGCGCTGACGCAGGCGCAGCTGGCCGACGCGGCGCCGAAGTACATCCATCCGGAGCAGGTGGTGTGGCTGGTGGTGGGCGACGTGCGCAAGATCGAGGCGGGCGTGCGCGAGCTGGGCTGGGGCGAAGTCATCAAGCTCGATGCCAACGGCCAGCCTTTGAAGTGATGTAGTGGTTGCGGCCGGCGGCGCGCTGTCAGTCCGATTCGGGCTGGGGGTTGCGCCGGTCGGGCCGCACCACCAGCAGCCACCAGGCGATCACGCCCAGCGTGGCTTGCGGCAGGTTGAACAGGAACTTGCCGATGACGACAGGCTGGCGCTGCGGCCAGGGCAGGTTGGCGGTTTCCGCGAGGATGTTGGTGTGATACAGGCACACGCCCAGCAACAGCACCATGGCGATCGCCCAGATCGACAGCAGGCTGGTGACGCGGCGCCGCAGCAGCGCCGCAACCGGATAGGCCAGGATGCAGCAAGCAAAGTAAGCAAACAGATTGGCCATCAAATCCTGCGCGCGGAAATGCGGCAGCAGGATGGGCACCGCGCAAATCGCCAACGCGAGCATGACGGCGATAACGGGGTGAGGGCGCTCGGGCCAGTGATTGAGGCGGCTGATCATAGATAAGGCTCTGATGAATGGGGCCTCATTGTAGATCAGGAGGGGTCAAGTCTGACATTTGGACACGGCCTCAACCTCAGCGCGGTGATTCCGGTCGAGCCTGTGTCCAAATGTCAGACTTGACCCCAGCCTTTATTTTTCCTGATCCAGCAGCGCCTGGATTTCCTCGCGCTCCTTCTTGCTGACGTGGCCGCCGCGCAGCGCGGCCAGCACCAGCGCCTTGCCGGAGCCGGAGAAGGCTTTCTGGATCAGCTCTTTCAGCAGATTGGTCTGCAGCGAGTCCTGCTCCTGCGCCGGCGCGTAGATGTGGGCGCGTTGGCTTTCGTCGCGCGTCAGCAGGCCTTTGGTGTGCATCACTTGCAGCAGCCGCAGCACCGTCGCGTAGTTCATGTCGGGACGCGCTTCCACCGCCGCCTGGTGCACCTGCTTGGCGGTCGCCGGTCCACTTTGCCATAACAGGCGCAGCATTTCGAGTTCGGACGGGGTGGGCTTCGGTGGGGCAGTGGTCATGATGGCGATGGAGTGCGGGACAATGCATCTAGAATAAAATATCTAGATGCATTTGTCTAGTTCTAACGCAGCAACCGCATTACCACTTCATTTCGCCCTTGGCGACTTTGGCGCTGGTTTCCAGGGCGCCGTTCAGGCCTGCGTTCGGATACAGCTCCTTCATGCGGGCGATCAGGGCCGCCGAGTTGGCTGCCTTGGCCGTTTCAGCTTCGAAGCGCACCAGGTAGTCGCGGGTGAAGCCGATGCTGTCCGGCGTCAGCGCCGTGCCTTGCTTGAAGTGGCCCGGCACGATGGTGGCAGGCTTCAGTGCGGCTACGCCGTCCAGCGCCGCCAGCCATTGCTTGCGCGATTCGGCGGTCTGCGTATCGGCGGTCCACACGTGCAGGTCGTTGAACAGCACTACGCCGCCCACGACAGCCTTGATCGATGGAATCCACACATAGCTGCGCTCAGGCGTCGGGCCTTTTAAGCCTTCGATCTTCAGCGACTGGCCTTCCAGCTTGATCGTATCGCCCTGCAGCGGCTGCGGCACGATGATGCTCTTCGGCGCGTTGTCTTTCAGGATAGGGCCCCAGAACGCGACCTTGGCATCCTTCTTCTTCTCGATGCCGGCAATCGTCTGCGGCGTGGCGACGATCTTCGCGTCCGGGAAGGCGGCGTGGATCACGTCCAGGCCGAAGTAGAAGTCAGGATCGCTGTGGCTGACGTACACGGTGGTCAGGTGCTTGCCGCCGGCGCGGATCTGTTCGACCAGCTTGAGCGCTTCGCCGCGCGAGAACTGGGCGTCGATCAGCACCGCATCCCTGGCGCCGCTGACGATCACCGAGGCAACCGGGAAGATGGCCGCTTCGCCCGGATTGAACACTTCCAGCTTCAGCGGGGCGGCGGTGGCGCCGGCTACGGTGGCGGCGAGGGCGGCGGACAACAGGGTTTGCTTGATCATGATGGTCTTTCGTGTGGAGTTGGAATGACGCCATCATAAATTTCTTTATCCGATAGAAAAATAGGGTAATCTGCACCTGTTAATTGCATAAATCGGACGAATCGATGGACAGGATCACGGCGGCACAGGTTTTCGTCAGCATCGCCGAGCGCGGCAGCATGATCGCGGCGGCCGAGGCGCTGGACATGTCGCGCGCGATGGTGACGCGCTATCTGGCGGAGATGGAGGAGTGGGCCGGCGCCCGCCTGCTGCACCGGAGCACGCGCCGCCTGAGCCTGACCGACGCCGGCGACCTGACGCTGGCGCGCTGCCGCCGCATGCTGGAACTGGCCGACGCCATGGAGGTGGCGGGCGGCGCCGATGCCGACACGCCGCAAGGCCTGCTGCGCATCACCTGTTCGCAGTCGCTGGCGCAGGCCGCGTTGTCGGTCGCCGTCACGGCGTTTTTGAAGCGCTACCCGCGCACGGCGGTAGACCTGCAGATGAACAACCGCGCCGTCAACCTGGTCGAGCAGCGCATCGACCTGGCGTTGCGCATCACCAACGCGCTGGAACCGAACCTGATCGCGCGCCAGCTGGCGCAGTGCGATTCGGTGGTGTGCGCCGCGCCGTCCTACCTGGCCGAACGCGGTACGCCGTCGCGGGCCGAAGACCTGGCCGCGCACAACTGCCTGACCTACACGTATTTCGGCAAGAGCCTGTGGCAGTTCACGGACCGCGACGGCGAGGCGGTCTCGGTGCCAGTCAGCGGCAATCTGTCGGCCAATGAGGATTTGATTTTGCTGAAGGCGGCGGCGGAGGGCGCCGGCATCGCGCTGCAACCGTTGTACAGCGCCGCGCCCCTGATCGCCGAGGGCAAGCTGGCGGCGCTGCTGCCGGACTACGCGCCGCAGCAGATGGGCATCTACGGCATCTACACCTCGCGCCAGCACATGTCGCCGGCGTTGCGGGCGATGCTGGACTTCTTGCTGGAATGGTTCGCCCGCGATCCGGCCTGGCTGGCGCACACGCCGCCGCGCTGAGGGCGCCGGCGCTTAAGCCCGCAGCGAGGCGATCCGCTGCTCGGCCTCCGCAAGCGACGGCCGGGCGCCGACATCGGCCGACACGCATTGCGCCTGCAAGGCCGCCAGCGACGCTTGCGTGGCGGCTGGCAGGTCGCAGCGTTCCATCAATTCCTCCAGCAGCAGGCCGAAGGCGCGCACTTCCAGCCGTTGCAGCGCCGCCGCGTGCGGCCCGTCCGGCGCGTACAGCGAGGCCGCGCCGAAGTCGCCGAGCAGGCTGCGCCCCCGGCCGCAGTGCAGGATGTTGTGTCCGTACAGGTCGCCGTGCATGATGCCGCGCTGGTGCAAATGCCGCGCCGCCGAGGCGATGCCGCCCGCGATGCCGAACAATTCCTCGACGCTGAAGCGCTTGCCGGCCGGGTAGGTGTCGCGGGTGCAGCTCTCCAGGCTGGGCGGGCCTGCCAGGTTGCCGAAGCCGGGATCGATCAGCGGCATCACGCAGCCGTGCACGCCGTCGGGGTGGTGCAGCACCTCGCCTAGCACCGGGATCAGGTTGGGATGGTCGCCGGAGTTGACGAAGGCCGTCATCTCGCAGCGCGGCAGGCCGTCGCTGGTGACGGCGCCCTTGAACAGCTTGACCGCCACGTCCTGCTCGCCATCCGTCTGTTGCAGCGCCGCTTGATGGATCACGCCGGACGCGCCTTCGCCCAGCTTCTGCCCGATCTGCAAGCGCTCCCACGCGATGCCGGCGATGCTGGTGGCGGCGTCGGCCGCCTGCTCATCCGCCTCGCTGAAGGGATTGCCCGCGTAGGCCAGCCACGACAGGCGCGGCATGCCGAGCAGCCAGCTTGGCAGCTCTTCCAGCCGGTTGGCGGCGATGCGCAGCAGCTCCAGCCGCGTGCAGGCGGCCAGTTGCGGCGGCAGCGCGCGCAGGCGGTTCCCCGCCAGCATCAGCTTTTGCAGCTGCGTGCAGGCGCCGATCTCGGCGGGCAGTTCTTCGACCCGATTGTCGGTCAGGATCAGCCAGCGCAGCTGCGGCGGCAGCGATGCTGCAGGCACTTCGCGGATCTGGTTGCTCTTGAAGCCCACCATCGTCAGGCCAGGGCAGGCGCCCAGCACCGCCGGCAGCACCGTGAAGCGGTTGGCCGAGCAGAAGATCACGCGCAGCTTGCCCAGGCGCGGCAGGTCGTCCGGCAGCGTGGAGAGCGCGTTATTGGACAGGTCGAGAATCTCCAGCGTGTCGGCCAGGTCGAAAATCTCAGGAGGGAACTCGGTAAGACCGCAGGACAATTGCAAGCGCTGGATACCAGCCAGTTGTCCGGCGCGTAACTGCGCTAGGGTGTGCATGAAGACGGGGAGGGGATCGAAAGCGCTATTCTACAACCTCCATGACCAGCCCCAAAAGCCGTTAAAAATATGGAAACATTGCCCGCCGACCGCGCAGCCATGCGGCTTAAATGAAAATTAATATCGAAACATTTGTTACGCTTTTTGTCGTACAAATGGTTGTTGGGATACAATACCGGTGCTATCCTGAATGACCGATTTTTGTAGTACTGAAGAACTATAGCCCTTCCCCACAACTTGATGTGCAATCCGCTAACCGGTCAGGCCGTGTCGCGGAAGGTTAGATTAACCCGCTAATTCCTCGCGAAGCGCGAAGAAAGGTGAGCAATATGATGCAACAATATACGTCCAACTCCTACCTGTTTGGTGGGAACGCCCCGTACGTTGAAGAACTGTACGAAGCGTATCTCAACAATCCAGGTTCCGTGCCAGACAACTGGCGTGCCTATTTCGACGCCATGCAGCACGTGCCGGCCGTCGACGGTACCAACAAGCCCGACGTCGCTCACGCTTCCGTCATCGCCTCCTTCGCCGAACGCGCGAAAGCCGGCCCTATCCGCACCGTGGTTGCCTCCGCCGACGCCGAAATGGGCCGCAAGCGTGTCGCCGCAACCCAGCTGATCGCCGCTTACCGCTATCTGGGCTCCCGTTGGGCCAACCTGGACCCGCTGCAGCGCCAGGAACGTCCGTCGATCCCTGAGCTGGAGCCGAGCTTCTACGGTTTCTCCGATGCGGACATGGACACCGTATTCAACATCAGCAACACCTACTTCGGCCCAGAGACCGCGACCCTGCGCGACCTGCTGAACTACCTGCGCGACACCTACACCCGTTCGATCGGCGCAGAGTACATGTACATCTCCGACCCGGCTGAAAAGCGCTGGTTGCAGGAGCGCCTGGAATCGATCCGTTCGACCCCGAACTTCACGCCCGAGAAGAAAAAGCACATCCTGGAGCGCCTGACCGCAGCTGAAGGCCTGGAACGCTACCTCCACACCAAGTATGTGGGTCAAAAACGATTTTCGCTGGAAGGCGGCGAAACGTTCATTGCCTCGATCGACGAAATCATCCAGCGCGCCGGCGAAAAAGGCGTGCAGGAGATCGTTATCGGCATGGCCCACCGCGGCCGCCTGAACGTACTGGTCAACACCCTGGGCAAATCGCCTAAAGACCTGTTCGAAGAATTCGAAGGCAAGCACGGCGACGACCTGCCGGCCGGCGACGTCAAATACCACCAAGGCTTCTCGTCGGACATCTCGACCGCCGGCGGTCCTGTCCACCTGTCGCTGGCGTTCAACCCGTCGCACCTGGAAATCGTCAACCCTGTGGTTGAAGGTTCGGTCAAGGCGCGCATGGACCGTCGCGGCGACACCCTGGGCAAGCAAGTGCTGCCTATCCTGGTGCACGGCGATGCGGCATTCGCAGGCCAGGGCGTTGTGATGGAAACCCTGAACCTGGCCCAGACCCGCGGCTACGGCACGGGCGGTACGGTGCACATCGTCATCAACAACCAGATCGGTTTCACCACGTCCGACCCGCGCGATGCGCGTTCGACCATCTACTGCTCGGACGTCGTCAAGATGATCGAAGCACCGGTGCTGCACGTGAACGCCGACGATCCTGAAGCCGTGGTACTGGCTTCGCAGATCGCCATGGATTACCGTCTGCAGTTCCAGAAAGATATCGTTGTCGACATCATCTGCTACCGCAAACTGGGCCACAACGAACAAGACACCCCAGCGCTGACCCAGCCGCTGATGTACAAGAAAATCGGCCAGCACCCAGGCACCCGCAAGCTGTACGCGGACAAGCTGGTTGCCCAGACCGTGATCGCAGCCGACGGCGGCGAACAGATGCAAGCCGCCTTCCGCGATGCGATGGACGCCGGCAAGCACACCGTCGATCCTGTGATCTCGAACTTCAAGAACAAGTACGCAGTCGACTGGCTGCCGTTCCTGAACCGCAAATGGACCGACTCGGCCGATACCGCCGTGCCGATGACCGAACTGAAGCGTCTGGCCGGCCGTATCACCACCGTGCCTGAAGGCTTCAAAGTGCACTCGCTGGTCGAGAAGGTACTGGGCGACCGCGCCAACATGGGCAAGGGCGAACTGAACCTGGACTGGGGCATGGGCGAACACCTGGCCTACGCATCGCTGGTCGCTTCGGGCTACGCAGTGCGCCTGACCGGTCAGGATGCCGGCCGTGGCACCTTCGTACACCGTCACGCCGTGCTGCACGACCAGAACCGCGAGCGTTGGGATGCAGGCACCTACGTGCCGCTGCAAAACATCGCCGAAGGCCAGGCGCCGTTCACCGTGATCGACTCCGTGCTGTCCGAAGAGGCGGTACTGGGCTTCGAATACGGCTACTCGACCGCAGAACCCAACACGCTGACGATCTGGGAAGCCCAGTTCGGCGACTTCGTCAACGGCGCGCAAGTCGTTATCGACCAGTTCATCAGCTCCGGCGAAGTGAAGTGGGGCCGCGCTTCGGGCCTGGTCATGATGCTGCCGCACGGTTACGAAGGCCAGGGTCCAGAGCACTCGTCGGCACGTCCGGAACGCTTCCTGCAACTGTGCGCTGACAACAATATGCAAGTGGTTCAGCCGACCACCGCGTCGCAGATCTTCCACGTGCTGCGTCGCCAGATGGTGCGTCAGTTCCGTAAGCCGCTGGTGATCCTGACGCCTAAATCGCTGCTGCGTAACAAGGATGCAGGTTCCTCGCTGAACGAGCTGGCCAAAGGCGCGTTCCAGACCGTGATCGGCGAAGTCGACGAGAAAATCGACGCCAAGAAAGTCAAGCGCGTGGTCGCCTGCTCGGGCAAGGTCTACTACGACCTGGTCAACGCACGCAAGACCCGTGGCCAGACCGACACCGCCATCATCCGTGTTGAACAGCTGTATCCGTTCCCGCACAAATCGTTCGCTGCCGAACTGAAGAAGTTCCCGAACCTGGCGGAAGTGGTGTGGGCGCAGGACGAGCCGCAGAATCAGGGCCCATGGTTCCAGATTCAGCACAACATCTTCGAGAGCATGGACGCAGGTCAGCGCCTGGCATACGCCGGCCGCCCAGCGTCGGCATCGCCGGCTGTCGGCTACTACGACAAGCACTACGCCCAGCAAAAAGACCTGCTGGAAACGGCGTTCTCGAAGCTCAAAGGCTTCATTCTGACCAAATAATCACTTAATGACGGAGCGCCCTGCTGCTACGCGGCGGGGCGCCGCAACAATAAAATATACGGAGTTTTACAATGGCACAAATCGAAGTCAAAGTCCCCCAGCTGTCGGAATCGGTAGCAGAAGCAACCATGCTGACCTGGCATAAAAAAGTCGGCGACGCAGTCGCTCGCGACGAAAACCTGATTGACATCGAAACCGATAAAGTCGTTCTGGAACTGCCGGCTCCAGCCGCAGGCGTTCTGGTCAAGATCATCAAGGGCGACGGCAGCACCGTGGTTGCCGACGAACTGATCGCTATCATCGACACCGATGCAGCCGCAGCAGCAGCCGCTCCAGTAGCCGCAGCCGCGCCAGCCGCCGCAGCACCAGCAGCCGCTCCAGCAGCAGCCGCTGCCGCAACCGGCGGTTCGAAAGGCGACGTGGCCATGCCTGCCGCCGCCAAGATCCTGTCGGAAAAAGGCCTGAGCGCTGGCGATGTCGCCGGTTCGGGCAAAGATGGCCGCGTCACCAAGGGCGACGCCCTGGCCGCCGGCGCCAAGGCACCAGCCGTAGCCCCACTGGCTCCAGCCGCTGCCAAGCCAGCACTGCAACAAGTTGCCGCTCCATCGGTCGCCAGCCTGGGCGAGCGTCCGGAAGAGCGCGTGCCTATGAGCCGCCTGCGCGCACGTATCGCCGAGCGTCTGATCCAGTCGCAATCGACCAACGCCATCCTGACCACGTTCAATGAAGTGAACATGGCGCCGGTCATGGAACTGCGCAACAAGTACAAAGACAAGTTCGAAAAAGAGCACGGCGTCAAGCTGGGCTTCATGTCCTTCTTCGTCAAGGCTGCTGTTGCCGCGCTGAAGAAATACCCGATCATCAACGCATCGGTCGATGGCAACGACATCGTCTACCACGGCTACTTCGACATCGGTATCGCTGTCGGTTCGCCACGCGGCCTGGTCGTGCCTATCCTGCGCAATGCAGACCAGATGTCGATCGCCGACATCGAGAAGAAAATCGGCGAATTCGGCGCCAAAGCCAAGGACGGCAAGCTGACCCTGGACGACCTGACCGGCGGCACCTTCTCGATCTCGAACGGCGGCACCTTCGGCTCCATGCTGTCGACCCCGATCATCAACCCGCCACAATCGGCCATCCTGGGCGTGCACGCGACCAAGGACCGCGCCGTGGTTGAAAACGGCCAGATCGTGATCCGTCCGATGAACTACCTGGCGATGTCCTACGACCACCGCATCATCGACGGCCGCGAAGCCGTACTGGGCCTGGTCGCGATGAAAGAAGCGCTGGAAGATCCAGCACGTCTGCTGCTGGACCTGTAATCGCCGGGCTGTCATTGCCACATCCTCCGGCCCGTCCGGGCCGGGGGAATTCTCAGAGGGTCATCAATGAGCGTATCTGAAGAAATCAAACGTTTGCACGAATTGCACCAGGCTGGCGCGCTGTCGGACGAAGAGTTCGCCGCTGCCAAAGCCCGGTTGCTGGACAAGGAAGCACCTTCCGGCCTCTCCAACGACATCACCCGACTACGCCGCTCGCAAAGCGATCGCTGGCTGGGTGGCGTGTGCGGCGGCCTGGGACAGATCACCGGCGTCGAAGCCTGGATCTGGCGTTTGCTGTTCGTATTGTTCGTGCTGACCTTTGGCTTCGGACTCGCCATCTACATTCTGCTATGGATTTTCGTACCAGAAGAGAACTGATAGGAAAATAAAAAAATGAGTAAACAATTTGACGTAGTAGTCATCGGCGCCGGTCCTGGCGGTTACATCGCGGCGATCCGCGCAGCGCAACTGGGTTTCTCGGTCGCTTGCGTCGACGCATGGGAAAATGAAAAGGGCGGCCCGGCCCCAGGCGGCACGTGCACCAACGTAGGTTGCATCCCGTCGAAAGCGCTGCTGCAGTCGTCCGAGCACTTCGAGCACGCCGGCCACGCGTTCAAGGACCACGGCATCGATGTCGCCGGCCTGTCGCTGAACCTGCCGCAAATGCTGAAGCGCAAGAACACCGTTGTGAAGCAAAACAACGACGGCATCCTGTTCCTGTTCAAGAAAAACAAAGTCACCTTCTTCCACGGCCGCGCAGCGTTCGCCGGCGCCGCCACGGCTGACGGCTACCCGCTGACGATCTCCGCGCCTGCCAACGAGACCATCAACGCCAAGCAAGTCATCATCGCCACCGGCTCCAACGCCCGTGCCCTGCCAGGCGCAGAGTTCGATGAAAAACTGATCCTGTCGAACACCGGCGCACTGGCCATCGAAGGCGTGCCTGCCAAGCTGGGCGTGATCGGCGCCGGCGTGATCGGCCTGGAAATGGGTTCCGTATGGCGCCGCCTGGGTTCCGAAGTCACCGTGCTGGAAGGCCTGCCTGTGTTCCTGGGCGCGGTCGATGAGCAGATCGCCAAGGAAGCCGGCAAGCTGTTCGCCAAACAAGGCCTGAACATCAACCTGGGCTGCAAGATCGGCACCATCACCAAGGGCGCCGACAACGTCACCGTGGCCTACGAAAACGCCAAGGGCGAAGCGCAGACCGCCGTGTTCGACAAGCTGATCATTTCGATCGGCCGCACCCCGAACACCGACGGCCTGGCCGCCGACAAAGTGGGCCTGAAGCTGGACGAGCGTGGTTTCGTGGCCGTCGACGACGACTGCAAAACCAACCTGCCAGGCGTATGGGCAGTGGGCGACGTGGTACGCGGCCCGATGCTGGCGCACAAGGCGGAAGAAGAAGGCGTTGCTGTTGCAGAGCGCATGGCTGGCCAGCACGGCCACACCAACTTCAACACCATTCCTTGGGTCATCTACACCTCGCCGGAAATCGCGTGGGTAGGCCGCACCGAGCAGCAACTGAAGGCCGACGGCGTCGCCTACAAGGCAGGCACCTTCCCATTCCTGGCGAACGGCCGCGCACGCGCGCTGGGCGACACCTCGGGCATGGTCAAGTTCCTGGCCGATGCCACGACCGACGAAATCCTGGGCGTGCACATCATCGGACCTATGGCGTCCGAGCTGATCGCCGAAGCTGTTGTCGCGATGGAGTTCAAGGCTTCGGCTGAAGACATCGCGCGCATCTGCCACGCCCACCCGTCGCTGTCGGAAGCAACCAAGGAAGCTGCGCTGGCAATCGACAAGCGCACGCTGAACTTCTAAGCAGCACCCCTGAGCGGACTGCGGGCGGACTGCGGTCCGCCCGTTTTTATTTGCGCGCCGCCACTAAGAATCGAACACATGAACGTCGAAGAGTTTTACCAGCATGCGCTGCAAGAGCGCAATTTCAAGGCCGATGCCGCCCAGCGTCGCGCGGTCGACCGCCTGCAGCTCTGCTACGACGAGTGGGTGGCCTACAAGGGCCAGCGTTCCAGCACCTTCAAGCGCCTGATCAACCGTCCCGACGTGCCGAAGGGCGTGTACATGTGGGGCGGGGTAGGGCGCGGCAAGTCCTTCCTGATGGACAGCTTCTATTCGGTGGTGCCGCTGGTGCGCAAGACGCGCTTGCACTTCCACGAGTTCATGCGCGGCGTGCACCGCCAGCTCGACGAGCTGACCGGCGTCGCCAATCCGCTGGATGAAGTGGCCAAGCGCATCGCCAAGAAATACCGCCTGATCTGCTTCGACGAATTCCATATCTCCGACGTGGCCGACGCCATGATCATGTACAACCTGTTGAGCGCATTGTTCGACAACGGCGTGTCCTTCATCATGACGTCGAACTACGATCCGAAACTGCTGTATCCGGACGGCCTGCACCGCGACCGCATCCTGCCCACCATCCAGCTGCTGTACGACAAGCTGGACGTGATGAACATCGACGCCGGCGTCGACTATCGCGGCCGCGCGCTGGAGCAGGTCGATTCCTACCTGACGCCGCTCAACGCCAACACCGACCGCAAACTGCGCGAGGCCTACGCCAGCATCGCCGAGAGCGCCGACGAGGATCCGGTGGTGCGCATCGAGGCGCGCGAGATCCGCGCGCTGCGCCGCGCCGGCACCATCATCTGGTTCGACTTCAACACCCTGTGCGGCGGCCCCCGCTCGCAGAACGATTACCTGGAAATCGCCAGCCGCTTCCATACCGTGATATTGTCCGGGATCCCGATGATGTCGGCCGCGATGTCGTCGGAGGCGCGCCGCTTCACCTGGCTGATCGACGTGTTCTACGACCAGGGCGTCAAGCTGTTGATGTCGGCCGAGGTCGAGCCGGAGGAGCTGTACACCAACGGCACGCTGGCCAACGAATTTCACCGCACGGTATCGCGCATCGTCGAGATGCAATCGCGCGAGTACATGGATAAAGAGCAGCGCGCCGCAGCCGGGGCGCTGGCTTGAAGCAACAGGATAAAAATATGAGACCAAGTTTGAAACCGCTGGGCGATATGATCGCCGTCGCAGCGCTGGCCGCCCTGGCGGCGCTGGCGGCGCCGGTCCAGGCCGAGAGCAATGTGCAGCCCGTGCCGCCTACGCGCTCGGTCGAGCAGGCCAACGCCACGCTGGCCAAGGTGGCCAAGGACCGCGCCGTGGTGCATGAGGAATTCGCCGCCAGCGAGAGCGTGTGCTACACCAAGTTCTTCGTCAATCACTGCCTCGACCAGGCCAAGGAAAAGCGCCGTGTGGCGCTGTCCAGACTGCGCGCCACCGAGGTGGAAGCCGAGCACTTCAAGCGTGCCGATTCGGTCGAGAAGCGCGACGCCGACCTGGCCGAGCGCGCCCGCAAGGATGCAGAGGAAGAGAGTTACCGCGCCACCCTGCCGCCGAAGGAAGCGAAGGTGGTGGATGACACGCCGCGTCCGGCGCCGAAGGGTGGCAAGATAGTCGACCGCGAGGCCGAGCATGCGGCCAAGGTGCAGCGCCAGCAAGCGCAGGATGCGGCCGATGCCGGCAAGCGCGCCGCCGCTGTCGCAGCGTTCGAGAAGAAGCAGGTCGATGCGCAAAAACGCCAGGAAAAAGTGGCGAAGAAAAAGGCTGAAAGCGACGCCAAGCGCGCCGCGCATGAAGAGTCGGAGAAGAAGAAGGCTGCCGCTGCTGAAGCGGCCGCTGCCGCCGCTGCGGCTTCGGCCGCCAAGAAGCAGTAAGCGGCCGGTGCGCGGCCTCTCAGACCGCGCGCCGCATTTTCTGTACGGTGTAGTTGGCCGCTTCCTTGGGCGGCTCCACCAGCTTGATGATCGCCATCGAGCAGTTGTCCCCCTTGCCCTGTGCGCGCTCGCCGGCCTTGGCGATCAGGCGTTCGGCCGCCTGGCGCGGCGTGTTGCGCTGTACCGCCGCCGCCAGTTCCGTATCCTTGAATAATTGCCACAGGCCGTCCGAGCACAGCAGGAAGGCATCGCCCGCGGCCAGTCCTTCATGCACGCCGAGCGTGACGTAGGGCGACTTGAAACTATTGCCCAGCGCATTGCTGAGCAGCTTGGAACTGCGGTGCTTCTTTGCCGCGTCCAGCGGCAGCTTGTCCTCGTTGACCAAGTGCTCGACATAGGCGCTGTCATTGGTGCGCATGGCGCAGGTCTCGCCGGTGAAACGGTAGATCCGCGCATCGCCGACATGGGCCCAGACCGCCTGGCCGGCCGGTGTCAGCACCATCAGCGCCAGCGCGCTTTGCGGCTCGACGGTCTGGGCGATCGGATTCATCTTGATGACCTGGTGCGCCTCCTCGGCGATGGCGCGCATCAATTCCTGCAGGCGGGGCAGGCTGGGCGTGTCGCCGACCCGCAATTCATCGAATAAATGCTTGCTGGTCAACAGCACCTGGTCCGAACCGATGGGGCTGTGATTGCCGTCCGCCAGCACCGCCATCACATAGCCGGGCGCCTGGGCGGCCGTGTACAGGGCCACCCTGTCGTTCTGCTGCGACCTGTTTCCGATGTGCTGGGCTGTGCCGGCTTCTATTTTGTATGCGCTCATATATCTGACACTGTATCCTACTGTGCGGGCGAGCCATCATAATGTTGGCGGCGCGGGCTGCCGTAGATTAAACTATGCACCGTGTCGCAGTTTGTTTGCAATACGCCTGTTGTTCCAGTGAAACTATCTGTGTGAGTAAAGACTGAGAATTATGACTGATGTACAAGATATCCAGCGTCGTCTGATTGAACTCGACGTCGAACACCGCGATTTGGACGCGGTCATCGACCTGCTCACACTGGACGGTCATCACGACCAGCTGCAATTGCGGCGCTTGAAAAAGCGCAAGCTGCAATTGAAAGACCACATCACTCTGCTGAAAATGCAACTAGTGCCCGACGTTCCGGCCTGAGTCCGGCTGCCCCAACTAAGTTTATTTTGACCGAACACCTTCCCACGCCCGCCGACACCACTCCCGCCGTAGTCGGCGCCACGCCCGAGCAGCCCCCCGGAAAACACGATGCCGAGGTCGAGCGCCTGTTCGGCGCCGGCGGGCCGTTGGGTCCGGCTGTGGGCGAGTACCGTCCGCGCCGCTCGCAGACGGAGATGGCCAAGGCCGTGGCCGACGCCATCGCCAACCAGACCACCTTGATCGCCGAGGCCGGCACGGGCACGGGCAAGACCTTCGCCTACCTGGTGCCGGCGCTGCTGTGGGGCGGCAAGACCATCGTTTCCACCGGCACCAAGAACTTGCAGGATCAACTGTTCCTGCGCGACATCCCGACCGTGCGCACCGCCTTGCAGGCGCCGGTGTCGGTGGCCTTGCTGAAGGGGCGCTCGAACTACGTCTGCCACTATCACCTGGAGCGCACGCTGCAGAACGGCCGCATGACCTCGCGCGACGACGTCGGCCACCTGCGCGAAATCTCGCGTTTCCTGAAAATGACCAGCTCCGGCGACAAGGCCGAGCTGGCCCGCGTCCCGGAAAACGCGTTGATCTGGAACCTGGTGACATCGACCCGCGACAATTGCATGGGCGCGGAATGCCAGTATTACCAGGATTGCTTCGTCATGAAGGCGCGCAAGGAGGCGCAGCAGGCCGATGTGGTGGTGGTCAACCACCACCTGTTCTTCGCCGACGTTGCGCTGAAGGATTCCGGCATCGCCGAGCTGCTGCCGTCGGCCAATACCGTGATCTTCGATGAGGCCCACCAGCTGCCGGATACCGCCACCTTGTTCTTCGGCGACACGTTTTCGACCTCGCAAGTGCTGGAATTGTGCCGTGATGTGCTGGCCGAAGGCTTGTCCAACGCCCGCGACGGCGCCGACTGGGGCAAGGTTGTCACGGTGGTGGAGAAGGCGGCGCGCGACCTGCGCCTGACTTTCCCGCAGGATATCGTGCGCCTGTCGCTGCCGCAAATCGCGCCGTCGAGCGACTTCTTCCCGGCTTTGCAGACGCTGAAAGACGAACTGGACGGCATGCTGGCGGTGCTGGAAACCCAGGCGGCCCGCGCGGAGACGCTGGAACAATGCCGCCAGCGCGGCCTGGAACTTGCGCAAAAATTGTCGGATTGGAAATTCGACCCGAAAGCGCGAGTGGAGAAGGGCGCCGAGGCGGTGTTCTGGGTGGAGGCTTATGCATCCTCCCTGCAGCTGCACAAGACGCCTTTGTCGATCGCGCCCATCTTCAACGGCCAGCGCGAAGGCGTGCCGCGCAGCTGGATTTTCACCTCTGCGACCTTGGCGGTGAAGAATGATTTCACCCATTTCTCCGAGCAAATGGGGCTGGAGGGCGAGCCGTCGAAGACCTGGCCGAGCCCGTTTAACTACGAGCAGCAGGGGATTTTGTACGTCCCGCAAGGCTTGCCGGACCCGAATTCCATGGGTTATACCGACGCCGTGCTGGATCATGCGCTGCCGATTATCGAAGCGGCGGGCGGGAAAACTTTCCTTTTGTGCACGACTTTGCGCGCCGTCAAGCGCGCCGCCGAGCGTTTGCGCGACGAGTTCGAGAAGCGCGGCTTGCCGTATCCGCTGTTTGTCCAGGGCGATAAGGGCCGTACCGAGCTCTTGGACCAGTTCCGCAAGGCGGGAAATGGCGTGCTGATCGGCTCGCAAAGCTTCTGGGAAGGCGTCGACGTGCGCGGCGATGCGCTGTCTTTAGTTATTATCGACAAGCTTCCATTCGCTCCGCCGGATGATCCGGTGCTGGCCGCGCGCATCGAGGTGATGGAAAAACAGGGCAAAAACGGCTTCATGCACCACACTTTGCCCGAAGCGATTATTAACCTGAAGCAAGGTGCCGGCCGTCTGATCCGCGACGAGGGCGACCGTGGTGTGCTGATGTTGTGCGATCCGCGCGTGATTTCCAAGCCCTACGGCAAGCGGATTTGGCAGAGTTTGCCGTCCTTCAAACGCACCCGCGAGCAGGCCGAAGTCATCGAATTCTTCAAAAACAAGAATTCAGATCAGTAACTATTGGTATCGATAAATGCTGCCGCCGCGCCGCCGACGGCAGCTTCGCACAGACGCCGGCGGTGCGCTCCACTTATCAGCCAGGCAATATCACCACCTTGCCCGTGACCTTCCTGGCCGCCATGTCCATCAGCGCCTGGGCCGTCTCTTCCAGTTTGTACCGGCCCGAAATATGCGGCTTGATCTTTCCCTCTTGCAACCATCCTATCAACTGCCGCATGCCGGCCAGGTTGGCCTTGGGCTCGCGTTTGACGAACTCACCCCAAAACACGCCGACCAGCGATGCGCCTTTGAGTAGCGTCAAATTGAGCGGCAGTTTCGGGATCTCGCCGTTGGCGAATCCGACCACCAGATAGCGCCCGCGCCAGGCTATCGAGCGGAAAGCCGGCTCCGAGTATTCCCCGCCGACCGGGTCGTAAATCACGTCCGGACCCTTGCCGCCGGTCGCCGCCTTGATCGCCTCGCGCAAATCTTCCTTGCTGTAGTTGATCAGCACGTCGGCGCCATGCGCCTTGCACACTTCCAGCTTCTCATCGGTCGAAGCGCAAGCAATGATGCGGGCTCCAAGGGCTTTGCCTATCTCTATCGCAGCCAGCCCCACACCGCCTGCCGCGCCAAGTACTAGCATGATTTCGCCAGCTTTTAGCGCGGCTCGGTCCACTACCGCGTGATGCGAGGTGCCGTAGGTCAAAGTGATGGCCGCCGCCGTCTCGAAATCCATGCCTGGCGGCATGGGAGCCAGTGCTTGCACAGGCGCTAAAAGTTGTTGCCCGAAACCACCGGTGGAAGTGAAGGCGATGACGCGGTCGCCGGCTTTGAAAGTTGTCACATCATCAGCAACCGAGCGCACCACGCCAGCCACTTCGCTACCCGGAACGAAGGGCAGTTCCGGCTTGAATTGATACTTGCCTTGAATGATGAGCACGTCCGGAAAATTGACGCCGGCTGCTTTGACATCGATCACGACCTGTCCCGGACCGGCTTGCGGATCGGGTAAATCCTGGACGGTCAGGGTGTCCGGCAACCCCCAGTTCTGGCATACGACAGCTTTCATCATGGTCTCCTTGTTTTAAAAATAGAACGGTCGTTAGATTTTTATGATACCTGAAACCGCCACCCGTTTGCGCAAAGTTCGGCCTGCCGCACGTTTGCGCTCGCGCAAAGTGTCTGCGGAACGGCTTGTTAGAGTTGGTTAAACGCTGCCCCTCTGTCGGAGCGGCATCGGAGGATGTCATGACTATCCGTCACGGCTGCTTTTTCAGTTACGCGCACGGCCAGCACGCTTACATGAGCAAGTTTAAAAACGATCTGGTGGATGCGCTCAAATGCTACCTGGAGCCGCACTTCGACAACGAGAACGAACTCTTTGTTGATAGCGAGCAACTCGGCGGCGGAGACGACATCGACCAGAAGCTGGCGCGCGCCATGTGTGAGAGCGCTTGCATGATTGTTATTTATACACCGAAGTACGAAGCCCATGCGTACACCCGCCGTGAGTTTGCAGCAATGCAACTTATTGAAAATGAGCGCAAGCATTGGTATCCGCTGCCCAGCCACCTGATCATCCCCATCATCATGACCCCGCACCCGGACGGCTTGCCGCCCCAAATTTCCGGGCCGGGCATGTATGTCGATTTTTCGCGTTACACGCTGGCCAGCGCCGATTTGAAAACCAATCCGGAATTCATTCCCGACATCAAGAAAGTCGTCGCGCGCATAGCCGAGCATTACCACTACCTAAAACGATGCACGCCGCCGGAGCATGACTGTGGCCGTTTTGTTATGCCGGACATTCCGGCGGAATGGCGTGCCATTCCTCCTCCACACTTCCCACGCTAAAAGGTTTGCCATGGAAACCACTGTCTTGTCGCTGCCGCCGCTGACCGGAACCGGCGAAGTCATCACTTTCTATTCTTACAAGGGCGGAACGGGGCGCACCATGGCCTTGTCCAATATCGCGGTGCTGCTGGCCCGCCAGCAGAACGCCACCTCGCCCGTGTTGATGATCGATTGGGACCTGGAGGCGCCCGGCCTGCACCATTATTTCGACCACCACGAGGAGCGGCCCGGGGTGCTGGAACTGTTCGAGGCTTGCCGTGAGCAGCTGATGCGCCGGGGCAAGGGCGCAGCCCTGCTGGACGAGGAGGCGTTGGCGCGCGAGGTGCTGGCCGCCGTCGGCTGGGAGCAATACGTCAGCCGGGTCGACCAGGGCAGCCAGCTGTACCTGATGCGCGCCGGCCGCTTCGACGACAGCTATGGCGAACGGCTGGCGGCGATGCACTGGGATCAGCTGTTCGACAGCTGCCCGGCGCTGTTCCGTTGCTTCGCCGACAATCTCGCGCGCCATTTCCGCCACGTGCTGGTTGATTCCCGCACCGGCCGCACCGACAGCGCCGGCATCTGCACGACCTTGCTGCCGCGCAAGCTGGTGGTGGTGTTCACGCCCAACCGCCAGAGCCTCGAAGGCGTGCAGGCGATGATCACGCGCGCGACCGCCTACCGCCGCAGCCATGAGGACGAACAGCGGCCATTACTGGTCTATCCTCTGCCATCGCGCATCGAAATGGGCGACAGCGTGCAGCGCGCCCAGTGGCGGCGCGGCGACCCGGCGCGCCGCATCACCGGCTACCAGCCCATCTTCGAGCAGTTGCTGAGCAGCAGTTACGCCATGCCGAACATCTCGCTGGACAGCTATTTCGACGAAGTCCAGCTGCAGCAAACCCGCACCTTCGCCTACGGCGAGCAGCTGGCGGTGTGCATGGACCGGGGCGGCGACCGTTTTTCGCTGACACGCACGTTCGACGCCTTCCTCGACTGGCTGGCCGGCGGCTATTTCCCGTGGCAGTCCAGCCGCGAAATCCGCCTGATGGACACGATTGCGGACGCGCGCCGGGTGCTGGCGGCAGGCGGTGCGCGCGCGCTGTCGCAGCCGCTGGCGCTCGGCCTCAACCAGTTGGGCGAGCTCTACCGTAGCGAGGGCAAGTTGCGGCAGGCGTCGGCTTGTTTCGAGGAAAGCATGGCGCTGCGCCAGCGCGGCTTGGGCGAAGACCATCCCGACACACTGGTCAGCAAGAGCAATCTGGCGGTTGTGCTGCGTTCGCAAGGCCAGCTGGACGATGCGCAGTTCCTTGAGGAGTGCATCGTCGAAGCGCGCGAGCGCATGCTGGGGGCGGAGCATCTCGATACGCTGGCGGCGCGCGCCAATCTGGCCGCCACGCTGGCGGGGCAGGGGCGGCTGGCCGAAGCGCTGGCCATGCAGGATGCGGTGCTGGAAGCCTACGTGCGCATGCTCGGCGCGGAACACCTGCTGACGCTGGCCTGCAAGGCCGGCCGGGCCGACATGCTGTTCCTGCGCGGCGACACCGAACACGCCCGCATCGCGCAGGAGCAGGTGCTGGCCGCACGCAAACGGCTGCTGGGCGCCGAGCATGCCGACACACTGCGCAGCAAGGCCGCGCTGGCCACCACGCTGTTGCGGATGCAGGAGCTGGACGCCGCCGGCAGTCTGTTCGATGCCGTGCTGCAGGCGCAGGTCAGGCGTCTGGGCCCGGATCACCCGGAAACCCGCAAGGTGCGCGAGCAGCTGGCTGATGTGCAAATGCAGCTGGGCGGCCCGATGGGGGCGCGCATCGGCGAGCAGGCGCTGGTGCCGGAACTACATCAGGATGGGGCCATGGACGACTATGGCGACGCCCTGTCGCGGCCGTTGCGCCCGCGCGGCGTGCCCAGCCAGAGCGGGCTATGGACACGCGCCGGCGACGAATTGCTCGCGCTGGACGGCCATCTGTCCGCTGCCAGGCCGCCGTCGCGCTAGCGCAAATTTATCTGGTGTGGAGCCCGCCGGCACGCGCAGTCCGGCCATTGCTTCAGGTAAAATCATTGTATGAGAATCCTGATCAGTAATGACGACGGCTACCTGGCGCCGGGCATCAACGCGCTGGCCGAGGCCCTTGCACCCATCGCCGACATCGTGGTCGTCGCGCCCGACAGCAACCGCTCCGGCGCCTCCAATTCGCTGTCGCTGGACCGGCCGCTGTCGGTGCAGCGGGCCGCCAACGGTTTCTATTTTGTTAACGGCACGCCGACCGACTGCGTCCACGTCGCGCTGACCGGCATGCTGGACTACCGGCCCGACCTGGTGGTGTCCGGCATCAACAACGGCCCCAATATGGGCGACGACACGCTGTATTCGGGCACCGTCGCCGCCGCCACCGAGGGCTATCTGTTCGGCATACCCGCCATCGCCTTCTCGCAGGGCGCCTACGGCTGGGAGCACATCGAAGACGCCGCCCGTCATGCGCGCGACATCATCCAGCGCTATTATGAAACGTTGCCGGCGCCGTATCTGCTGAACGTCAACATCCCCAACCGCCCCTACGAGCAGCTGACCACCCCGGTCGCCACGCGGCTGGGCCGGCGTCACCAGGCCGAGCCTGTGATACGGGCCAAGGATCCGCGCGGCAGGGAAATTTTCTGGATCGGCCCGCCGGGTGCGACCAAGGACGCGGGCGAGGGCACGGATTTCCATGCCTGCGCCCAGGGACAGACCTCGATCACGCCGCTGCAGATCGACCTGACCCACCAAACTCAACGCGATGCATTGGCAAAGGCCCTGGCATGAACGAGAAGAACCGTAGCTTTCCCCTCCCGCTATCCTCGGTAGTCGACAAGGGGGCCAAGAAGGCGACGGTGTTCGCGCCGGTGGCCACGCCGCAGACGGCGACCCAGAACGCGGCCCGCCACGTGCCGCCGCAGCACGGTTATTCCAACGCGCGGCCGGTGGCGGCGCCGTCCAAGTCGCACAGCTACGCGATGGAGCGGGCGCAGCCGGCGGTGGCCCAGGCGCCGCGCGGCAATCCGCTGGTGTCCGACGCGGTGCGCCGCGCCATGGTGCAGCGCATTGCCAGGCAGGGCGTCAAGGATGCGGTGGTGCTGGGCGCGATGGAGAACGTGCCGCGCCACATGTTCATGGACGAGGCGCTGGCCTCGCAAGCCTATATCGACGCGTCGCTGCCGATCGGCCACCACCAGACCATCTCCCAGCCCTACATCGTCGCCCGCATGATCGAGGTGATGCGCAACGGCGGCCCCTTGCAGCGCGTGCTGGAAATCGGCACCGGTTGCGGCTACCAGGCGGCGGTGCTGTCCTGCGTGGCGCAGGAGGTGTATTCGATCGAGCGCATCAAGCCGCTGCACGAGCTGGCCAAGGCCAATCTGCGGCCGCTGCGCGTGCCGAACCTGCGTTTGCACTACGGAGATGGTATGCTAGGCCTGCCGCAAGCGGCCCCGTTCGACGGTATCATCCTGGCCGCCGCCGGTCTGGAAGTGCCGCAAGCACTGCTGGAGCAGCTGACCATGGGCGGTCGGCTGGTGGCGCCGGTGGGCGCGCGCGCGCAGCACCTGGAATTAATTACACGCATCGGCAAGGCGGAGTGGACCAGACTAACGCTGGAAGACTGCCATTTCGTCCCGCTGCGTCCGGGCACAATATGATGTGCCCGTACCATTAGATTAAGATGAGAATGACAAATAAAAGCAACCTGCTCGCATTGAGCTTTGCGCTCGCTTTCTTGAGCGCCTGTAGCACCACCCCGAATCAGGCACCGGTCGTCGACCGCACCGTGCCACCGCCAGTCAAACCCGCCACCCCCAGCGAAACGGCGCAGATCGCCCGCGACGAGCGTGGCCTGTACACGGTCAAGAAGGGCGACACGCTGATCCGCATCGCGCTGGAATACGGCCAGAACTACCGCGACCTGGTGACGTGGAATAACCTCGCCAACCCGAACGATATCAAGGTCGACCAGGTGCTGCGCGTGCTGCCGCCGGACAGCGCGGCCGGCAATGGCGTGCAGACCGGCGCCATCGTCATGCCGCCGCCGGACAAGACGCCGCCACCGCCGCCTGTGGTCAAGAAAACCGAGCCGAAAGGCGAGAAAAAAGCCTACTCGGAAAGCGCGCTGGCCGAGCTGCAGCGCCCCGAGGGCAGCGGCAAGAGCGAGGGCAACGGCGGCAGCATCAAACCGTCGCCGGCCGTCGTCGCCGCGCCGCCGGTCGCGGCGGCGGCCGCATCGTCCGCCGCCAGTGCCGAAGATGAAAAACTGAGCTGGATGTGGCCGTCCGACGGCCGCGTCATCGCCACCTTCGATGAAGGCAAGAACAAGGGCGTCGATATCGCCGGCAAGGCGGGCCAGCAAGTCGTGGCTGCCGGGGCCGGAAAAGTGATGTATGCCGGCAGCGGCATCCGCGGATATGGTAATCTCGTTATTGTGAAACACAGTAATAGCTTGTTGTCGGCCTACGCCCACAATCGCACGATAGTGGTCAAGGAAGGCCAGAGCGTGAGCAAGGGACAAATGATTGCGGAAATGGGCGATTCCGACGCCGACTCCGTCAAACTGCACTTTGAAATCAGGCAGCAGGGCAAACCGGTGGACCCGTCCAGATTCCTGCCTAACCGCTAGACTAGCCATGACACAGACGCCGCACGACCCGATGGATGACGACTCGGCCCCGGACGAATTCCCGGACGAGAGCAATGATGATGTCGCCATCGAATCGGCGGACGGCGAAGCCGAAGTCGCCGAACCCGCTGCGGTGCTGGAAAGCGTCGATGAATTGAAGAAAGTGCTGGCGGCCGAGCTGTCGACCGACACCACCCAGCACTACCTGAACCAGATCGGCACCCGGCCGCTGCTGACGGCGCCGCAGGAAGTACACTACGCCACGCTGGCCAAGGCCGGCGATTTCAGCGCCCGCCAGACCATGATCGAACACAATCTGCGTCTGGTGGTGTCCATCGCCAAGCACTACATCAACCGCGGCGTGGTCCTGCTCGACATGATCGAGGAGGGCAACATCGGCCTGATGCGCGCCATCGACAAGTTCGAGCCGGAGCGCGGCTTCCGCTTCTCCACCTACGCCACCTGGTGGATACGCCAGAGCATAGAGCGCGCGATCATGAACCAGGCCCGCACGGTGCGCCTGCCGGTGCACATGGTGCGCGAGCTGAACCAGATCCTGCGCGGCAAATACCACCTCGAAGCCCAGCACCACAACGGCAAGGACGCCACCGCCGAGGACATCGCCGAGCTGGTCGGCCGCCCGGTGGAGGAGGTGCAGGACATCCTGGCGCTGTCCGAGCACGCCACTTCGCTCGACGCGCCGCTGGACAACGATCCGCAATCGTCGCTGATGGACATGCTGCCCGGCGACGCCGAGGACAGCCCCGACGCCCGCGCCGAGCACCACGAGATGACGCTGCTGGTGCGCGACTGGCTGACCAAGCTGCCGGACAAGCAGCGCATCGTCATCATGCGCCGCTTCGGCCTCGACAACGACGACCCGGCCACGCTGGAAACCCTGGCCGAGGAAATGGGCGTCACCCGCGAGCGCGTGCGCCAGATCCAGCAGGAAGCGCTGGTCAAGCTGAAACGGGCCATGGCCGCGCGCGGCGTGGTGCGCGATTCCCTGCTGTAGTCCCTTCCCATTCTGCTATCATATCGGCCCCGGCAACTGCTTGCCGGCGCTAGCCATTCCCAATCCAATATTGAACGTTATGCAAGAAAATACAATCTTCATCAAGTCGCTCGACATGGACGCCCGCGGCGTCGGCCATCTGCAAAATGAAGACGGCTCCCAAGGTAAAGTGGTGTTTGTCGAAGGCGCCTTGCCCGGCGAGACGGTGAAATTCACCACGTTCAAGAAGAAGAAAAACTGGGAAATGGCGCGCATGGACGAGCTGCTGCACGAATCCCATATGCGCGTGCAGCCGAAGTGCGTGCACTTTGAAATGTGCGGCGGCTGCTCGATGCAGCACCTGGAGCCGACCGCGCAGGTGGCGATCAAGCAGCGCGTGCTGGAAGACAATCTGCAGCACATCGGCAAGGTGCGTCCGCTGTCGGTGATGCGCCCGATGTATGGCCCGACCTGGGGCTACCGCTACCGCGCGCGCCTGTCGGTGCGCCACGTGGCCAAGAAGAACACGGTGCTGGTCGGCTTCAAGGAAAAGAAAACCATCTTCGTGGCCGACATCCAGAGCTGCCAGATCCTGCCCAAGCATGTGTCGGACCTGCTGCTGCCGCTGCGCGCGCTGATCGGCTCGATGACCTTGTTCGACCAGATCCCGCAGATCGAAGTCGCCATCGGCGAAGGCGTGACCGCGCTGGTGCTGCGCATCATGGCGCCGCTGGGCAACGGCGACGACGCCAAGCTGAAGGCCTTCGCCGACCAGCACAACATCCAGTTCTGGCTGCAGACCAAGGGCCCGGAAACGGCCGCGCCGTACTATCCGCTGGACCAGGAGCTGTACTACCTGCTGCCGGAATTCGGTATCAAGATGCCATTCAAGCCGGTCGATTTCACGCAGGTGAACCACTACATCAACCGGGTGCTGGTGGCCAAGGCCTTGCGCCTGCTGGAGGTGCAGCCTGAAGACCGCGTGGCCGACCTGTTCTGCGGCCTGGGCAACTTCACGCTGCCGCTGGCGACGCAGGCGCGCGAAGTGGTGGGCATCGAAGGCGCGACCTCGCTGACCGAGCGCGCGCTGGACAACGCCAAGGCCAACGGCCTGTCCGACAAGACGACCTTCTACACCCGCAACCTGTTTGAAGTGACGGCCGATCACCTGGTCGAGCTGGGTAAGTTCGACCGCATGCTGATCGACCCGCCGCGCGACGGCGCCATGGCGCTCAGCGAAGCGCTGGTGGCGTTGAGCCAGACCCGCGCCGATCTGCTGCCCAAGCGTATCGTCTACGTGTCGTGCAGCCCGTCCACGCTGGCGCGGGACGCCGGCATCCTGGTCAATGCCGGCTATGTGCTCGACAAGGCAGGCGTGGTCAATATGTTCCCGCACACTTCGCACGTGGAGTCGATGGGTGTGTTCAACCTCGCCTGATGTATTTCCGGTAATGTTGTTGACTTTGCCCGGGGCGTTTGCAACACTGGTCTGATTCTTCATCAGCACCGGAGTTGGCATGCGCCTCCTGTCCCGCTTTATCGGCATGGCTGCCCTGTGCAGCCTGCCGCTGGCCGTTCTGGCCCAAACCACCGTCACCTCCTTTTCTCCCAGCGGCGTCGTCAAAGGCGTGCGCCAGGTCACGGCGCGCTTCAGCGGCCAGATGGTCCCTTTGGGCGACATGCGCCTGGGCGATCCCTTCACTGTCGACTGTCCGGAAGAGGGCAAGGGCCGTTGGATAGACGGCAAAAACTGGAGCTACGATTTCGTCCGCGACTTGCCGGCCGGCGTGGCATGCAGCTTCACGCTGAAGAGCGACGCCCAAGACCTGGCGGGCAAGCCGATCGCCGGCGAACGCCGTTTCGCCTTTAACACCGGCGGTCCCGCGATTGTTCAATCGGTGCCGCGCGAGGGCGCGTCGGACATCGACGAACAGCAGATCTTCATCCTCGGCCTCGATGCGCCGGCCGGCGACGACACCGTCGCCGCCAACGCCTGGTGCCGCGCCGAAGGCGTCAACGAGAAGATCGGCGTGCGCGTGCTGAAAGGCGCGGAGCGCGAGCAGATACTGGAGCAGCGCAAATCCTTCACCGACCGCTATCTCACGCTGTACTTCAAGGCACGCGGCGTGGTGTGGGGCGCCACCACCAAGGTGCGCAGCAAGCGCCTGGAACAGCTGCCGCTGACGGTCCTGCAATGCAAGCGCCGCCTGCCGGCGAATGCGGACGTGTCGCTGGTCTGGGGCGCGGGCATCACCGCCGACAGCGGCATCGTCACCACGCACGACCAGACCTGGTCGTACAAGACCCGGCGCGAATTCACCGCCAGTTTCAGCTGCGACCGATTGAAGGTTGATGGCGGCTGCATTCCCTTCCTGCCGATGCGTGTGCAGTTCACCGCGCCTATCCGCATGGCCGACGCGCTGGCCATCAAGCTGACCGGCCCTGGCGGCAAAACCTTCAAGGCCGGCGTCGACAAGGAGGAGGCCAAGGCCGAATATGTCAGCTGGCTGACCATCAACGGACCGTTCCCCGAGAAGTCCAAACTGACGCTGTCGCTGCCGGCCGGCTTGAAGGACGACGCCAACCGGGCCTTATTGAATCAGGCGCGCTTCCCGATGACGGTGCAGACCGACGCACAGCCGCCGCTGGTCAAATTCCCTGCGCGCTTCGGCATCATCGAGGCCAGGGGCGACCGCCTGCTGCCGGTCACGGTGCGCAATATCGAGGGTAGCCTGGCAGGCCGTACGTCGCGGGTCGACGGCGCCGCCTTGCGCGTCAACGATAGCGCGGTCGCACAGGATGAACAGGACAAGCAGATCATGGCCTGGCTGCGCCGCATGTCCGGCTACGGCTGGGAGCCGCAGGAGCTGTACGGCGACGCGCTGTACAAGCCGCTGCTGGGCGACAGCAAGCGCGCGCCGGCCGCCGCGGTCGAGCGCTTCACCATGCCCAAGCCGGGCGGCAAGCAGGCGTTCGAAGTGGTCGGCATCCCGCTGCGCAAGCCTGGCTTCTACGTGGTCGAACTGGCCAGCCCCAAGCTGGGCGCGGCGCTGAACGACAAGCCTTCCATCGCCTACGTCAGCTCGGCGGCGCTGGTGACGAACATGGTGGCGCACTTCAAGCGCGGCGCGCAATCGTCGCTGGTGTGGGTCACGTCGCTGGACAAGGGCAAGCCCGTGCCGCAGGCGCAGGTGACGGTGCGCGATTGCGCCGGCAAGCAGGTGTGGCAGGGCGCCACCGACGGCATGGGCGTGGCCCGTATCGCGCAGGAGCTGGTGGAAGGCCGCTGCGACAATACCAGCGGCTACTTCATCAGCGCGCGCAGCGGCGCCGACATGACCTTTACGCTGTCCAGCTGGACGCGCGGCATCGAGAGCTGGCGCTTCAACCTGCCGACGGAAGACAGCAGCGCCGACACCGTCATCGCCGCCACCGTCTTCGACCGCACGCTGCTGCGCGCCGGCGAGACGGTGCACATGAAGCACTTCCTGCGCCGCCATGTGCAGCAGGGCATTGCGCTGGTCGGCGCGGGCGACGCGCAGCGCAAGGCGCAGCCGGGCAGCATGTTCCTCATGCATGAAGGCAGCGAGCAGAAATACGAACTGCCGATCAGCTGGAGCGCCAACGGCAGCGCGGAAAATCAATGGGTGATCCCGGCCGACGCGAAGCAGGGATGGTACCAGGTCATGCTGGGTGGCCGCACTGCGGGACGCTTCCGCGTCGAGCAGTTCCGCGTGCCGACCATGAAAGCCGTCCTGCAAGGACCGAAGACGCCTGCCATCCAGGCGCCGTCGGTGGATCTGGATGTGCAGCTCAGCTACCTGTCCGGCGGCGCGGGCGGCGCTCCAGTGCAGCTGCGCACCGTGGTGCAGGACAAGGCGGTCAGCTTTGAAGACTATGCGGACTTCACCTTCAGTACCGGCGATGTCAAGGTCGGCGTCGAGCGCGGCAACGGCGCTTTCGATGAAGACGAAGGCATGTTCGACGAGGGGGAAACCGATGCTGGCACAGGTAATGGCGCGGTCAGCGGCCCCGCCGGCATCAAGACCCGCAGCCTGGCGCTGGACAAGGCCGGCGGCGCCCGCATCACGCTCGATCAACTGCCGGTGGTGCAGACCCCGCGCGACCTGACCGCCGAAATGTCCTACCAGGATGCCAACGGCGAAACACTGTCCGTCTCCACGCGCATCCCATTGTGGCCGTCCAGTTATGTGATCGGCATACAGCCGGACGGCTGGGTGCTGAGCAAGGATGCGCTGAAGTTCCAGGTGGTGGTGCTCGACCTGCAAGGCAAGCCTGTGGCGGATGCTCCTGTGTCTGTGGACTTCTTCCAGCGGCAGTCGTACTCGCATCGACGCCGTCTCATCGGCGGCTTCTACGCCTACGAGAACAACAGCGAGGTCAAGGCCTTGGGCGCCGCCTGCGAAGGCAAGACCGACAACAAGGGCCTGCTGATCTGCCAGGTCAAGGCGCCCGCATCGGGCAACCTGATCCTGCGCGCCAAAACGCAGGATGCGCAGCAGCGCGTGACGATGACCAACCGCGAAACCTGGGTGGCCGACGGCGCCGACTGGTGGTTCAACGCCACCGACAACGACCGCATCGACCTGCTGCCGGAGAAGAAGCGTTACGAGCCGGGCGAAACGGCCAGCTTCCAGGTGCGCATGCCGTTCCGTGAAGCGACCGCGCTGATCACGGTGGAGCGCGAAGGCGTCATCGATACCTATGTGCGGCCGTTGTCGGGCAGCGCGCCGGTGTTCACCATCCCGGTCAAGAACAGCTATGCGCCGAATGTGTACGTGTCGGCGCTGGTGGTGCGCGGCCGCGTGGCCAGCGTGCAGCCGACCGCGCTGGTCGACCTGGGCAAGCCCGCCTACAAACTGGGGATCACGCCGCTGCGCGTGGGCTGGTCGGCCAATGAGCTGAAGGTTCAGGTGACGGCGGACAAGCCGGTCTACAACATCCGCGACAAGGCCACGGTGGCGGTCAAGGTCACACGTGCGGACGGCTCTGCGCCGCCCGCCGGTGCGGAGGTGGCGCTGGCGGCGGTCGATGTCGGCCTGCTGGAGCTGATGCCCAACACCAGCTGGGATCTGCTGGAAGCGATGATGCAGCAGCGCAGCCTGCAGGTGCAGACGGCGACCGCGCAGATGCAGGTGGTCGGCAAGCGCCACTTCGGCCGCAAGGCCGTGCCGCACGGCGGTGGCGGCGGCAAGGGCGCGGGGCGTGAGCTGTTCGACACGCTGCTGTTCTGGAAGGGGCGCGTCGCGCTGGACGCCAACGGCGAAGCCACGGTGCAGGTGCCGATCAACGATTCGTTGACGGCGTTCCGCATCGTCGCCATCGCCAGCGCCAACGCAGACTTGTTCGGCACCGGCCGCACCGAGGTGCGCAGCTCGCAGGATTTGATACTGCTGTCAGGCCTGCCCGCGCTGGTGCGCGAGGGCGACCGCTTCCGCGCCGGCTTCACGCTGCGTAACACCACCGACGCCGCCGTCAAGGTCGCGCTGACCGCCAACGCGGGCGGCAAGGCGCTGGCGCCGCAGCAGTTGTCGCTGGAGGCGGGACAGGCCCAGGATATCGGCTGGGATTATCAGGTGCCGCTGAATGTCAGTTCGCTGGCGTGGGACGTGAGCGCCAGCATCGTGGCCGCAGGCGAGGGCGGTCCTGCGTCGCGGGACCGCTTGAAGGTCAAGCAGAAAGTGGTGGCCGCCGTGCCGGTGCGGACCACGCAAGCCACGCTGCTGCAACTGGACGGCAAACAGACGATGAAGGTCCGCCTGCCGGACGATGCGCTGCCGGGACGCGGCGGCGTGCAGGCACAGTTCAGCGCCCGCCTGGGCAGCGATCTGCCGGGCGTGCGCGATTACATGAGCGCTTACCCGTATCGTTGCTTCGAGCAGGTCAGCTCGCGCGCCATCGCGCTGCATGACAAGGCGATGTGGCAGTCGGCGGTCGATACGCTGCCGGCGCACTTGGATGCCGATGGCCTGGTCAAGTACTTCGCCAGCATGCAGCAGGGCTCCGACTCGCTGACCGCCTATGTGCTGTCGGCCTCGCAGGAAGCCGGTTACGACATCCCTGCGGAACTGAAGGGCCGCATGGAGACGGGCCTGATGGGTTTCGTGCAGGGCAAAGTGGTGCGCTACTCGTCGCTGCCGACCGCCGACCTGGCGATCCGCAAGGTGGCTGCGCTGGAGGCGCTGTCGCGCTCCAACGGCATCCTGCCGGAAGCGCTGGAGTCCTTCACCGCCGAGCCTAACCTGTGGCCGACGTCCGCCGTCATCGACTGGTACCTGGTGCTCAAGCGCTCGCCGAAGCTGCCGATGCGCGCGCAGCGGCTGGCGCAGGCCGACCAGATCCTGCGTTCGCGCCTGAACCTGCAAGGCACGACGATGGGCTTCTCGACCGAGCGCACCGACGACTGGTGGTGGCTGATGGCGTCCGCCGACACCAACGCCAACCGCCTGCTGCTGGCGATGGCGGACAACCCGGCCTGGAAGGACGACATGGGCCGCCTGGCGCGCGGCGCGCTGGGACGCCAGAAGAAAGGTCGTTGGGGCACGACGGTGGCCAACGCCTGGGGCACGCTGGCGATCGACCGCTTCTCGCAGAAGTTCGAGAGCGTGGCCGTCATCGGCACCAGCAGCGCCACGCTGGCGCAGGCCAGCAAGAGCATCGCTTTCGGCGGCACGTCCCAGGGCGGCAATGCGATGCTGCCTTGGCCGCGCGGTACCGGCGAGCTGGAACTGAACCACGCCGGCACTGGCAAGCCGTGGGTGACGGTGCAGACGCTGGCCGCGTTGCCGTTGAAGGCGCCGGTATCGAGCGGCTACAAGATCGCCAAGACCATCACGCCGGTGGAGCAGAAGAAGGCCGGTGTCTGGTCGCGTGGCGATGTCTATCGCGTGCACCTGGACCTGGAGGCGCAGTCGGACATGACCTGGGTCGTGGTGGACGATCCGATTCCGGCCAGCGCCACGGTGCTCGGTTCCGGGCTGGGACGCGATTCGCAGCTGCTCAGCGCGGGCAACAAGAGCACCGGCTGGACCTGGCCGGTGTTCGAGGAGCGCACCTTCGAGGGCTATCACGCGTTCTACCAGTTCGTCCCGAAAGGTAAGTGGAGCGTGGAGTACACTGTGCGTTTGAATAATCCGGGCCAGTTCAACCTGCCGACTACGCGTGTCGAAGCGATGTACAGCCCGGAGATGTTTGGCGAAGCGCCGAATGCACCGATGAGCGTGAAATGAAACTGATCGCAGCAAGCTTGCTGGCGCTGGCCGGCGCCGCACATGGCGCCGCGCCGAATGCCGATGCGTTGAGCGTTCCGACGCCGGAGCAGGTGCGCGCCGGCTACCGCTCCTCGGAGGCCGAACTGCTGGACCGCAACGGCCAGCCGGTGCAGTCGCTGCGCATCGACATGAAGGTACGCCGCCTGCCGTGGGTGGCGCTGGCCGACATCTCGCCCAGCCTGCCGGCCGCCGTGCTGCAAGCCGAAGACCAGCGCTTCTACGAACACGGAGGCGTGGACTGGAGCGCGGCCACCAAGGCCGCCTGGGATAACCTGTTCCGCAACCGTCCGCGTGGCGCCTCCACCATCACCATGCAGCTGGCTGCGCAGCTGGACCCGCATCTGCAAGCCTCCGCCAAGGGGCGCAGCTGGGGGCAGAAGTGGGACCAGATCAAGGCCGCCCGCGAGATCGACGCCAGCTGGACCAAGCCGCAGATCATGGAAGCCTATCTGAACCTGGTGTCCTTCCGCGGCGAGCTGCAAGGCGTGGGCGCGGCGGCGCGGGGTTTGTTCGGCAAGGCGCCATCGGGACTGAACCTGACCGAATCGATGATCCTGGCCAGTCTGCTGCGCGGACCGGGCGCGGCGCCCAAGGTGGTGTGGCAGCGCGCCTGTGCGCTGTCGCGCGAGCTCAAGGCGCCGGCCACCTGTAGCGAGATCGAACTGCGGACCATGATCGCGATGAGCCGCCCGCTGCTGGCGGCCGATCTGCCGCCGGCGCCGCAGGTGGCGCAGCAGTTGCTGACCAGCGGCGGACAGTCGGTGCGCAGCACGCTCGACGCCGACCTGCAGCGCTACGCGCAGACGGCCTTGCGCCAGCAGCTGATGTCGCTGAGAACGCGCAACGTCAACGACGGCGCGGTGGTGGTGCTCGATAACGCCAGCGGCGAGATCCTGGCTTACGTCGGCAATGCCGGCACCGGCGAGGTCGATGGCGTGGCGGCGCTGCGGCAGGCCGGGTCCACGCTCAAGCCCTTTCTGTACGAGCTGGCGCTGGAGCGCAGGCTGATCACGGCGGCGTCGGTGATGGACGATACGGCGATCGATATCTCCACGCCGACCGGCCTGTATATCCCGCAGAACTACGACAAGGAATTCAAGGGCCACGTCAGCGTGCGCACCAGCCTCGCCAGCTCGCTCAACGTGCCGGCGGTGCGTACGCTGGTGATGACGGGCCTGGACCGTTTCTATGAGCGCCTGCACGACGTCGGCTTGAACAGCCTGACCGAATCGCCGGACTACTACGGCTATTCGCTGGCGCTGGGATCGGCCGAGGTCACGCTGCTGGAGCTGAGTAACGCTTATCGCACGCTGGCCAACGGCGGCGTGTATGGTCCGGTGACGCTGGCGCCGCGCGCGGCCGCGCAGCCGGCGTCGCGCCGGGTGCTCGATGCCAGGGCCGCCTTCATCATCGGCGACATCCTGTCCGACCGCGCGGCGCGCAGCCTGACCTTCGGCCTCAAGAACGAGCTGGCCACGACCTTCTGGAGCGCGGTCAAGACCGGCACCAGCAAGGACATGCGCGACAACTGGTGCATGGGCTACACGGACCGGTACACGGTGGGCGTCTGGGTCGGCAACTTCGACGGACAGTCGATGTGGGATGTCTCCGGCGTCAGCGGCGCGGCGCCGGTGTGGCGCGACGTGATGGACTACCTGCATCGCGGCCAGCCCGGCAGGGCGCCGCAGCCGCCGGCTGGTGTGGTGCGCCAGCAGATCGTCTACCAGCCGGCACTGGAATCGGCGCGGGGCGAATGGTTCATCGCCGGCACCGAAAGCCCGGTCATCGCGCTGGTGCAGGAGACGCAGCGCGCGCCGAAGATCCTGTACCCGGGCGAAGCGAGCATCATCGCCATCGATCCCGATATCCCGGATGCGATCCAGCGCGTGTTTTTCCAGGCGCAGGGCGGGAAGGGCTTGTCGTGGCGCCTGGACGGGGCCGACCTCGGCCAGGCCAGCGCCGACTACGCCTGGCGCCCCGTCCCCGGCCCGCACCAGCTGGCCTTGATCGACGCCAGCGCCCAAGTCGTCGCCACCACCCGCTTCCACGTCCGCTAACCCTGGGGTCAAGTCTGACATTTGGACACGGCCTCTGCCGTAGCAACGGTTACGGCAGAGGCCGTGTCCAAATGTCAGACTTGACCCCACCATAAAAAAAGCCGGCGCTGGGCCGGCTTTCGAGGGTGCTGCGGTGTCGCTTAGTCGCGGTTGCCGCCGAAGATGCCCAGCAGCGACAGCAGGTTGACGAAGATGTTGTACACGTCCAGGTAGATGTTCAGCGTGGCGCGGATGTAGTTGGTCTCGCCGCCGTTGATGATCTGCTGCACGTCATACAGGATGTAGGCCGAGAAGATCGCGATCGCCACCACCGAAATCACGATCGCCAGCGCCGGGATGCCCAGGAAGATGTTGGCGACCGATGCCAGCAGGATCACCACCACGCCCGCGAACAGCCAGTTGGCCATGCCCGAGAAGTCGCGCTTCGATACCGTGGCGATGGTCGCCAGCACCGCGAACACCGACGCCGTGCCGCCAAACGCGGCCATGATCAGGAAGCCGCCGTTGGAGAAGCCCAGGATGCGCGACAGCAGCGGCGTCAGCCACAAGCCCATGAAGAAGGTGAAGCCCAGCAGCAGGGCCACGCCCAGGCCCGAATCCTTGTTCTTCTCAATGCCCCAGATGAAGCCGAAGGCGATCCCCAGGAACAGCAGCGCCATCAGCCCGCCGCCCAGCGGCAGGTGCAGCGAGACGCCCAGCACCGCGCCAAAAATGGTCGGTACCATCGACAGCGCCAGCAGCCAGTAGGTGTTGCGCAGCACTTTGTGCTGCACCGACTGGCGGCTTCCCGCCAGGTCGTAGGTGTTTTGCATGTTGTTCATAGAGAACCTCCTTCATAGTGATTCGAATACCGCTTGCCAAAAGCATAGCACGTCGGGGTAAAAATGCGCAAAATTGCCCCGAAAACCTGCTTAAAGATGGCTTAATACGGCCATACGCCTGATTTTTCCTCGCAAAACAGCCTCCCATGGCCTATCTTGCAAGCTTATCTACTGCCGTTTCTCGGTATATGGGGTGTTCTATGGTAAAATCAAAGGTTGATTGAGTTATCAATTTTGTTTTAAACCTTTCTTTTTATTGGAGTTTTTTAAATGGCAATCGAACGCACCCTGTCGATCATCAAACCAGACGCAGTTGCAAAAAACGTAATCGGCCAAATCTACAGCCGCTTCGAAGGCGCTGGCCTGAAGATCGTTGCTGCTCAAATGAAGCAACTGTCGCGTGAAGAAGCTGAAGGCTTCTACGCTGCACACAAAGAGCGTGGTTTCTTCAAGGATCTGGTTGACTTCATGGTCTCCGGTCCAGTCATGATCCAAGCTCTGGAAGGCGAAAACGCAGTCCTGAAAAACCGCGAACTGATGGGCGCTACCGATCCTAAGAAGGCTGACAAGGGCACCATCCGCGCCGACTTCGCCGATTCGATCGACGCCAACGCTGTTCACGGTTCCGACGCTGTCGAAGCTGCCGCAGTTGAAATCGCTTACTTCTTCGGTAAGTAATTTTTAGTAGATCCGTTTCCGCGCCGCGGTGCGGAAACGGAATAAATGATTAGTACTGTTTTGAACCTCGAAATGAGCACGACCTTGAACGCACCTCTGACCAACTTGCTGGACTTCGATCCCGCGCAGCTCATCGCCTATTGCGCCGAGTTGGGAGAGAAGCCGTTCCGCGCCAAGCAACTGCAGCGCTGGATCCACCAATTCGGCGCGTCGGATTTCGACAGCATGACCGATCTGGCCAAGTCGCTGCGCGACAAACTGAAGACCCGCGCCCACGTCACGGCGCCGGCCATCATCAGCGACCACACGTCCACCGACGGCACGCGCAAATGGCTGGTCGACGTCGGTAACGGCAACGCGGTCGAAACCGTGTTCATCCCGGAAGAAAACCGCGGCACGCTGTGCATCTCCACCCAGGCCGGCTGCGCCGTCAACTGCCGCTTCTGCTCGACCGGCAAGCAGGGCTTCTCGCGCAATCTGTCGGTGGGCGAGATCATCGGCCAGCTGTGGATGGCGGAATTCGAACTGCGCCGCACCAAGGGCATCGAGCCCGGCCCGAAAGGCGAACGCCAGATCACCAACGTGGTCATGATGGGCATGGGCGAGCCGCTGCTGAACTTCGAGCCGACCGCCACCGCCCTCAAGCTGATGCTGGACGATAACGCCTACGGCCTGTCGCGCCGCCGCGTGACCCTGTCCACCTCCGGCGTGGTGCCGATGATGGACAAGCTGTCGCAGGAAGTGCCGGTGGCGCTGGCCGTCTCGCTGCACGCGTCCAACGACAAGCTGCGCGACAGCCTGATCCCGCTGAACAAAAAATACCCCCTCAAAGAGCTGATGGCCGCCTGCAAGCGCTACCTGGAATTTGCGCCGCGCGACTTCATCACCTTCGAGTACTGCATGCTCGACGGCGTCAACGACTCCGACGAGAACGCCCGTGAACTGCTGGCCCTGGTCCAGGACCGCGAGTTCGGCGTCAACTGCAAATTCAACCTGATTCCGTTCAATCCCTTCCCGGAATCGGGCCTGCTGCGCTCGAAGAACCCGCGCATCAAGGCCTTCGCGCAGATCCTGGTCGACGGCGGCATCGTCACCACCATCCGCAAAACGCGCGGCGACGATATCGACGCCGCTTGCGGCCAGCTGGCCGGCGAAGTCCAGGACCGCACCAAGGTCGCCCAGCGCATGGAAAAGATGGCCGAGTACCAGCAGAAATTCGGCGCCAACTTCGGCAAGATCGTGGAGATTCGTTCCTGATGACCTTCCTGGCGCAGCGGAGCCGGCTCAGTCTCGTCGCCTTGTGCGCGGCAGGGGCGTTGGCCGGCTGTGCATCGCCGGGGCCGGAACGCGGCAACAGCGGCCAGGCCGAACTGGCCACCGTGTCGGACCAGACCGCGGCCCAGCGCAAGGTCGAGATCCGCATGCAGCTGGCGGTCGGCTACTACGAACAGGGCCAGTACCCGTTCGCGCTGGACGAAGTCAAGCTGGCGCTGGCGGCCGATCCGGCCTATGCCGACGGCTACGGCATGCGCGGCCTGATCTACCAGGCGATGGGCGAGTACGGCCTGGCCGAGGATAACTTCGTGCGGGCCCGCAAGCTGGCGCCGGCCAACCCGGATCTGGCCAACAATTACGGCTCTTTCCTGTGCCAGGCCGGCCGCGTTGCCGAGGCGCTGCCGCTGTTCGATGCGGCCCTGGGCAACCGGTCCTACCGTTCGCCGGCCAACGCCGCGAACAACGCCGGTTCCTGCGCACTGAAGATCAAGGATTACGCCAGCGCGGAGCGTTATCTGCTGCAAGCCTTGCAGTTGACGCCCGACCTGCCGGCCACCAACGCCAATCTGGCGCGGGTTTATTTTGAAAAGCGCGATTATGTGCGCGCCAATTTCTTCATTACCCGTCTGAACAAGGTGGCAAAGATGGAGAGCCTGACGGCCGAAGTGCTGTGGCTCGGGATTAAGGTGCAGCATAAAGCGGGCGATACGGGTGCGGAAACCAGCTGGGCGACGCAATTGCGCCGCCACCACCCCGGCTCGACCGAGTATGCTGCTTATCAACGTGGGGCGTTTGATGAGTGAGACAGGGATACCAATGAATTCAGAGTGGGCAGAACCGCCAAAGGACCAGGGCAGCAGCCTGGCCACGCCCGGAGCACAACTGGCAGCCCAGCGCGAAGCGATGGGGCTGACGGTCGAACAGATTGCCGACCAGCTGAAGCTGGCCCCGCGCCAGGTCAAGGCGCTGGAAGCGGGCGACTACGCCGCGCTGCCCAATATGGCCGTGGTGCGCGGTTTCGTGCGCGCCTACGCCAAGGTCGTGAAGATAGACGCTACGCCGCTGGTGGCGATGATTGAAGTGATCTCGCCGACCAGCCATGAGGCTGCGCCGCCGCGCAAGGAAATCGCCGCCACCTTCACCGAGTCGCGCTTCCCGTCGATGACGGGGCGTTCGCCCGGTCCGGCCGCATGGCTGGTCGGCGTGGCCGTCGTGGTGGTGGTTGCCGCCGCCGGCGCGTATGCCTACCAGGCCGGCTTGATCCCGGCCACGCTGTTCCAGCGCTCGGACAAGGATGCATCGGCCAGCGCGACCGCCGAGGCGGCCAAGCCTGCCGACGTGGCCGTGGCGCCGATCGAGACCACGATCGCCAAGCCAGGCCAGGAAACCGCGCCGTTGCAGTCGCCGAGCGTGCCGCTGATTTCGGTGCCGCCGCCAGGCGCTCCGGCGGACGCGGCGCCAGCGACCACGCCGGCAACGACGCCTGCCGCTGCGGCGCCTGCGCCGGCACCGGCCGCGCCGGTTGCGCAAGTGTCGCCGCCAGCGCCGGCGCCTGCTCCGGTGGCAGCCAGCGGTAGCCAGCTGGTGCTGAAAGTGACGCAGGATTCGTGGGTGGAAATCCGCCGCCCGGGCACGACGCCGCTGATTTCGCGGCTGGTGAAAGCCGGCAGCACCGAGACCTTCGATATCAAGGATCCGGCGCTGCTGATCGTCGGCAAACCGGGCGGCGTGGAAGCCACGCTGGGCGGCGCGCCGCTGGCGTTGCCGCCGGTCGCGGGCGGTACGATTTCGCGCGTAAACATCAAATAAGCAAGTTAAAGTACGAATAGAACGATCATGTCTTCAACGCAAACAGCTATTCCTTCGGGACCATTGAATCGCCGCGCCAGCCGCCGCGTGCTGGTGATGCACGGCCAGCGCAAGATCTGGGTGGGCGGCGACGCCCCCGTGGTGGTGCAGTCGATGACCAACACCGACACCGCCAACGTGATCGAAACCGCGATTCAGATCAAGGAACTGGCGCGCGCCGGTTCGGAGCTGGTGCGCCTGACGGTGGACCGTCCTGAAGCCGCTGCCGCCGTGCCCTACATCCGCGAACAGCTGGACAAGATGGAGATCGACGTGCCGCTGGTCGGCGACTTCCACTACAACGGCCACACGCTGCTCAACGACTATCCCGAGTGCGCCAAGGCGCTGTCGAAGTACCGCATCAATCCGGGCAACGTCGGCAAGGGCGCCAAGCGCGACACGCAGTTTGCGCAGATGATCGAAGTGGCCGCGCGCTACGACAAGCCGGTGCGCATCGGCGTCAACTGGGGCAGCCTGGACCAGGCGCTGCTGGCCCGCATCATGGACGAAAACGCCGGCCGCGCCGAGCCGTGGTCCGCGCAGGCGGTGATGTACGAGGCGCTGATCACCTCCGCCATCGAGAACGCCGTGCGCGCCGAAGAACTGGGCCTGGGCCGCGACAAGATCATCCTGTCGTGCAAGGTCTCGGGCGTGCAGGACCTGATCGCCGTGTACCGCGAACTGGCCAAGCGCTGCGACTATCCGCTGCACCTGGGCCTGACCGAAGCGGGCATGGGCAGCAAGGGCATCGTCGCGTCGACGGCCGCGCTGTCGGTGCTGCTGCAAGAGGGCATCGGCGACACCATCCGCATCTCGCTGACGCCGGAACCGGGCGGCGACCGCACCAAGGAAGTCGTGGTCGGCCAGGAGATCCTGCAGACCATGGGCCTGCGCAAATTTACGCCGATGGTGATCGCGTGCCCGGGTTGCGGCCGCACCACCTCGACCACCTTCCAGGAACTGGCCGACAACATCCAGACCTATCTGCGCGACCAGATGCCGGAGTGGAAAAAGACCTATCCGGGCGTGGAGGCGATGAACGTGGCCGTGATGGGCTGCATCGTCAACGGTCCCGGCGAATCGAAGCACGCCAACATCGGCATCAGCTTGCCGGGCACCGGCGAATCGCCGGCCGCGCCGGTGTTCGTCGACGGCGCCAAGTTCGCCACGCTGCGCGGTGATCGCATCGTTGAAGAGTTCCAGGAAATCGTACTGAATTACGTGAAAAAGAATTATGTCCAAAACTGAGAAAATTGTCGCCGTCAAAGGCATGAACGACATCCTGCCGACCGATTCGCATCTGTGGCAGCTGTTTGAAAATACCGCGCAATCGGTAGTGCAGAGCTACGGCTTCCAGCAGATCCGCACGCCTATCGTGGAAAACACCGCGCTGTTCGCGCGCGCCATCGGCGCCGTGACCGACATCGTGGAAAAGGAAATGTATTCGTTCGAAGACTCGATGAACGGCGACAAGCTGACGCTGCGTCCTGAAGGCACGGCCGGCACGGTGCGCGCGGTGATCGAGCATAACCTGGTCTACGAAGGCCCGAAGCGCCTGTGGTACACCGGCCCGATGTTCCGCCACGAGCGTCCGCAGCGCGGCCGCTATCGCCAGTTCTACCAGTTCGGTTGCGAAGCCGTCGGCTTCAACGGCCCGGACGTCGACGCCGAAATGATCATGCTGTGCCGCCGCCTGTGGGATGACCTGGGCCTGGAAAACATCCGCCTCGAACTGAACTCGATCGGCGACGCCGAAGAGCGCGCGCGCCACCGCGTCGACCTGATCGCGTACCTGGAAAAGCACGAAGAGCTGCTCGACGCCGAAGCCAAGCGCCGCCTGCACAGCAATCCTCTGCGCATCCTGGACACCAAGAATCCGGCGCTGCAGGAAATCGTCAACGCCGCGCCGAAGCTGCTGGACTACCTGGGCGAGGAATCGCTGGCCCACTTCAACGGCGTGCGCAAGATCCTCGACCACAACAACATTCCGTACGTGATCAACCCGCGCCTGGTGCGCGGCCTCGATTACTACAACCGCACCGTGTTCGAATGGGTGACGGACGCACTGGGCTCGCAAGGCACCGTGTGCGCCGGCGGCCGTTACGATCCGCTGATCGCCTCGTTCGGCGGCAAGCCGACGCCTGCCGTTGGTTTCGCCATGGGCATCGAGCGCCTGCTGGAACTGATGAAGGAAGCCGGCGAGCCGGAAGCGCCTGGCCAGTGCGACGTCTACCTGGTGCACCAGGGCGAAGCGGCGCAGCTGCAAGCCTTCGTGCTGGGCGAGCGCCTGCGCGACGCCGGCCTGGATGTGGTCATGCACGCCTCGACCGCCAACGGGCCTGGCAGCTTCAAGACCCAGATGAAAAAAGCCGATGGCAGCGGCGCCTCGTTCGCCGTCATCATCGGCGAGGACGAAGTGGCCAACCACACCGCCAGCGTCAAGGCGATGCGCGCGGAAGAGGGCGCGGCGCAGCAATCGACGGTGCCGTTCGACGACGTCGTCGATTTCGTGGTCGACCAGATCACCGACAGCGGCGACCATCACCACCACGTGCACGACGAGCATTGCAATCACTAAGCTGTACTTTCAATAACCCATAACTAGCAGACGAACTGACATGGCATACGATCTCGAAGAACAAGAACAAATTGCAACCCTCAAAGCATGGTGGGACAAGTACGGCAATCTGACCTCGTGGGTACTGATCGCCGGCCTGGCCGCTTATTCGGGCTTTACCGGCTGGAACTACTACCAGCGCACCCAGGCCGCACAAGCGTCGGCGCTGTACGATGAGCTGCAGGCAGCCGTGGGCACCAAGGACAACGCCAAGGTGCTGCGCGCCGCCGGCGACATGGAAAGCAAATTCGGCAGCACCGCCTACGCCTCGATGAGCGCACTGGTCGCGGCCAAGAGCAGCTTCGAAGCGAACGACCTGAAATCGGCCAAGGCCCAGCTGCAGTGGGCTGCCGATCACGGCGGCGACGAGTTCAAGGCGGTGGCCAAGGTACGCCTGGCCGGCCTGCTGCTGGACGAGAAAGCCTACGATGAAGCGCTGAAAGTGCTGGCCGGTGAAGTGGCGCCGCAGTTCGCCGGCTCCGTGGCCGACCGCAAGGGCGACATCCTGGTCGCGCAGAACAAGCTGGTGGAAGCCCGCGCCGCCTACCAGGCCGCGCTGGACGCCACGGACAAGAAGAACCCTGGCCGTCAGCTGATCCAGCTGAAATTCGAAGCCATCGGCGGCTCCGTGCCTGCCGCCAAGGACGCAGCGTAATTCATCGGCGCCGGCCATCGCCGGCGCCTCCAGATCAAGGTTAAAAAATGCGTATTACCGAAAAAGTTATTGCTGCAAGCGTGTTTGCGATGTTGGCCGGTTGTTCCTTGTTCTCGTCCAAAGAAACCAAGAACCTGCCGGCGCCGCTGGTTGAACTGAAGGGCGGTGTCACGCCCAAGACGGTCTGGAAATACTCGTTGGGCAAGGCCGGCACCGCCGTGTTCACCCCGGCGCTGGTGGGCGACAGTCTGTACGTGGCCGACGCCGGCGGCGCGCTGGTGCGCCTGAACGCGGCCACCGGCAAGGAACAATGGCGCATCAAGACCGGTGTCGACCTGACGGCCGGCGTCGGCAGTGACGGCGAGGTAACGGTGGTTGGCGGCGTCAAGGGTGTTATCCTTGCGTTCGACGCCAGCGGCAAGCAGCTGTGGAAGGCCCAGGCCACCAGCGAGGTGCTGTCCTCGCCGGTGGTGGGCGGCGGCGTGGTCATCGTGCGCAGCGTCGACAACCTGATCACCGCGTATGACGCCAAGACCGGCGTCAAGCGCTGGAACGTCACCCGCACCACGCCGGCCCTGACCCTGCGCAACGCGCCGGGCATGGTCATCAACGGTCCGAATGTGTATGTCGCCCAGCCGGGCGGCAAGCTGCTGGCGCTGGTGCTGGCCACCGGCCTGCAGCGCTTCGAGGTGGTGGTCGGCGAACCGCGCGGCGCCACCGAGCTGGAACGCGTGACCGATATCGCCGGCACCCCGGTGATCCTGGAAAAAGATGTGTGCGCCGTGTCGTACCAGGGCCGCGTGGCCTGCTACGACGCCATCACCGGCGCGCCGCACTGGAGCAAGCCTGCCTCGTCCGATGTGGGCGTGGCGGTGGACCAGCGTTTTGTATTCGTCTCCGACGACAAAGGCGAAGTTGCAGCCTATAGCCGTGAAAACGGCAGCAACGCCTGGAAGAACGACAAGCTGGCTTACCGCCGCCTGTCGACGCCTGTGTCCTACGGCCGTGCCGTAGCCGTCGGCGACTACCAGGGTTACATCCATCTCCTGTCGCGGGAAGATGGCGCTTTGCTAGGTCGCGCCGCGACCGATGGCAGCCCGATCCAATCGGACCCTGTCATCGCCGGCACGAATTTGATTTTCCAAACCCAATCAGGGACAGTGACCGCTCTCGCGGTCGAGTAATAAAATGAAGCCGGTAATCGCACTAGTGGGTCGACCCAATGTAGGGAAATCGACCTTGTTTAATCGTCTGACCCGCTCGCGCGATGCGCTGGTGGCGGACTTGCCTGGGTTGACGCGAGATCGTCACTATGGCGAGGGCCGTGTCGGCGAACGTCCCTTCCTCGTCATCGACACGGGCGGCTTCGAGCCGGTCGCCAAGGAAGGCATCATGCATGAGATGGCCAAGCAGACCAAGCAGGCCGTGGCCGAAGCCGACATCGTCGTCTTCCTGGTCGACGGCCGCCAGGGCCTGACGCCGCATGACAAAACCATTACCGACTTCCTGCGTAAAAGCGGCCGTCCGGTCATGCTGGTCGTGAACAAGTCGGAAGGCATGCGCTACACCGCAGTCGTCGCCGACTTCTACGAACTGGGACTGGGCGAGCCTTACTCGATCTCGTCGGCACACGGCGACGGCGTCGCCGACCTGGTGGACGAGGCGCTCGACCTGGCCTTCGCCCAGCGTCCCGAAGACGCGGCCGAGCTGGAGAAGACCGACCACGGCATCAAGATCGCGCTGGTCGGCCGTCCGAACGTCGGCAAGTCCACGCTGATCAACACCCTGGTGGGCGAAGAGCGCGTGATCGCCTTCGACATGCCGGGCACCACCCGCGACTCGATCGAGATTCCGTTCGAGCGCGACGGCAAGCAGTACACGCTGATCGACACGGCCGGCATCCGCCGCCGCGGCAAGGTGTTCGAGGCGATCGAGAAATTCTCGGTCGTCAAAACCCTGCAATCGATCTCGGAAGCGAACGTGGTCGTGCTGATGCTCGATGCCCAGCAGGACATCTCCGAGCAGGATGCCCACATCGCCGGCTTCGTGCTGGAAACGGGCCGCGCGCTGGTCATCGCCGTCAACAAGTGGGACGGCCTGCGCACCGACGAGCGCGACGAGATCAAGATCGACATCGACCGCAAGCTGGACTTCCTCGGCTTCGCCAAGATGCACTTCATCTCGGCGCTGAAGGCGCAGGGCATCGGTCCGTTGATGAAGTCGCTGGACCAGGCTTACGCGGCCGCGTTCGCCGACCTGTCGACGCCCAAGCTGACCCGCGCGCTGATCGAGGCGGTGGAGAAGCAGGAGCCGCGCCGCAAGGGTTCGATCCGTCCCAAGCTGCGCTATGCGCACCAGGGCGGCATGAATCCACCGGTGATCGTCATCCACGGCAATGCCCTGGACGCGGTCGGCGAGCCGTACAAGCGCTATCTGGAAAAACATTTCCGCGATACGTTTAACCTGGTGGGTACGCCGCTGCGCATCGAACTGCGTACCGGTAAGAATCCATTCGCGAAAACTCCGTCGAAATAAGCGTTTTTTTACGGGTGCGCCCTGCAAAAAAGGCAAAAACAGGTTACAGTGGCTTAGAAGCACCATTCTCCCCGTGGCGAAAGGTGTTTCAGCGAAAAATGTTTGACTTTCGCTGGGCCACGTACTTGAAATTAAGCGTTTCGCCTCCAATTCCAACACAACAACATAAAATGGAGCTGTTATGAGCAACAAAGGGCAACTGTTACAAGACCCATTCCTCAATGCCTTGCGCAAAGAGCATGTTCCTGTCTCGATCTACCTGGTCAACGGCATCAAGCTGCAGGGCCATATCGAATCGTTCGACCAGTACGTCGTACTGCTGCGTAACACCGTGACCCAGATGGTCTACAAGCACGCCATCTCCACCGTGGTACCGGCACGCGCCGTCAACCTCAACATTGAATCCGAAGCGGAATAAGCGCTTGCAACACCGCTTCTTCCCAATCTGCCTGACCGTCGTATGCGCGCAGCTCTAGTCGGTATCGATTTCGGTCAAGGCGACTTTGCCGCCAGCGTCGAGGAACTGCAACTGCTGGCCCGCTCAGCAGGTGCGGAACCGGTGACGACGATCACGGCCAAGCGCTCCTCCCCGGACGCAGCCTATTTCGTCGGCAGCGGCAAGGCCGATGAAATCGGTCTGGCCGTGCTGGATCACCGCATCGAAATCGTCATCTTCAATCACGCGCTGTCGCCGGCTCAACAGCGTAACCTGGAAAAGCGCCTGAACATCCGGGTGCTGGACCGCACCAGCCTGATACTCGACATCTTCGCCCAGCGCGCCGCCTCCCATGAGGGCAAGCTGCAGGTGGAGTTGGCTCAGCTGCAGCATCTGGCCACGCGCCTGATACGCGGCTGGACCCACCTTGAGCGTCAAAAGGGCGGTATCGGTTTGCGCGGTCCCGGCGAAACCCAGCTCGAGACCGACCGCCGGCTGATCGGCGAGCGGGTCAAGGCCTTGCGCGCGCGCCTGGACAAGCTGCGCAAGCAGCATGAAACCCAGCGCCGTTCGCGCGGCCGCAGCCAGACCTTCTCGGTGTCGCTGGTTGGCTACACCAATGCCGGCAAGTCGACGCTGTTCAACGCCGTCACCAAGGCCGGCGTGTATGTGGCAGATCAATTGTTCGCCACGCTGGACACCACCTCGCGCCGTGTCTACATGGGGCAGGAAGTGGGCAATGTGGTGATCTCCGATACGGTCGGTTTCGTGCGCGAGCTGCCGCACCAGCTGGTGGCGGCGTTCCGCGCCACGCTGGAGGAGACCATCCATGCCGACCTGCTGCTGCACGTCGTCGACGCTTCGTCGCCGGTGCGCATGGAGCAGATCGAGCAGGTCAACCTGGTGCTCAAGGAAATCGGCGCCGATCATATCCCGCAGATACTGGTGTGGAACAAGATCGACGCCGCAGGCCTGGAGCCGTCGGTTGAGCGGGATGAATATGATAAGATTTCCCGCGTTTTCCTCAGTGCCCGCACCGGTCAAGGACTGGACCTTTTACGCGGCGCCATCGTGGAATGGGCCAAGAACGCGCCGGGTGCCCGGCTCAATCAGGCCTACCACGTTGATGAAGAAGCAGACGAAGAACCAGCTGAACCCGAAGCGGAACCGGATAGCAGTCCCACCCTTACTCATGTCGGATCACACTAATGCGTGTCTCGTCACTTATGAAACGTCTCGGCTTGAAGCTGTCGCTGAACGATCCCCGCTGGGGCTCGGACCAGAAAGAAGGCAAGCCGCAAGCCAATGAAGGCAAGAAGCCCGGCGAAGGTCCGCCGGATATGGAGCAGCTGTGGCGCGATTTCAATCAGCGCCTGAACAGCTTCTTTGGCCAGAAGAATCGTCCCGACGGTAACGGCGGCAATGGCGGCGGCAGCGGCGGCAACGGCGGCCGTTCCGACCTGGCCGGCATGCGCGCCACCGCAGGCGCCATCGGCGCCGTGATCGCGCTGATCTGGCTCGCCAGCGGCTCCTTCATCGTGCAGGAAGGGCAGGCCGGCGTGGTCTACACCTTCGGCAAAGTCAGCCACCTCGCCGGCTCCGGTTTCAACTGGCGCTGGCCGTACCCGTTCCAGAGCGACGAAACCGTCAAGGTCTCGCAGATGCGCATGGTGGAAATCGGCTATCGCGGCAACGTCAAGAACAAGCAGGCGCGCGAATCGCTGATGCTGACCGACGACGAGAACATCATCGACATCCAGTTCGCCGTTCAGTTCAAGCTGAAAGACCCGGTGGCCTGGCTGATGAACAACCGCGACGAGGAGGACACCGTACGCCAGGTGGCCGAGACTTCGATCCGCGAAATCGTCGGCAAGAACAAGATGGACTTCGTGCTGTACGAGGGCCGCGACAAGGTCGCCCTCGAAACCCAGCAGCTGATGCAGCAGATCCTCGACCGCTACGCTTCCGGCGTGCTGATCTCGAACGTCACCCTGCAAGCGGTGCAACCGCCGGAGCAGGTGCAGGGCGCCTTCGACGATGCGGTCAAAGCAGGCCAGGACCGCGAGCGCCAGAAGAACGAAGGCCAGGCCTACGCCAACGACGTGATTCCTAAAGCGCGCGGCGCCGCCTCGCGCCTGTTGCAGGAAGCCGAGGGCTATCGCTCGATGGTCACTGAAAACGCCACCGGTAACGCGGCGCGCTTCAAGCAGGTGCTGACCGAGTACCAGAAGGCGCCAGGCGTCACGCGCGACCGCATGTACCTGGAAACCATGCAGCAGATCTTCACCAGCGCAAGCAAGGTGATGGTCGATGCCAAGAGCGGCAGCAACCTGCTGTATCTGCCGCTGGACAAATTGATCGCCCAGGCCGCGGCCACCGACAGCGCCGCCGCAGCGGCCCGCGCCGCCGCGCAGGCAGCCGCCATGCCGCCATCGACCACCACGCTGCCGGCCGATGTGATGCCGCAGGTGGAAGTCAGTCGCCAGCGCGATTCACGCGCCCGCGATGCCTTACGTGAACGGGAGGGTCGTTAATGAACCGCATAGCCAGTACCCTCATAGCGGCCTTCGTCGCCTTCCTGCTGCTGTCGTCGACCATGTTCGTGGTCGACCAGCGCAAGTATGCGATCGTGTTCGCGCTGGGCCAGATCAAGGAAGTGATACGCGAGCCGGGGCTGCATTTCAAACTGCCGCCGCCGTTCCAGAACGTCGTGTATCTGGACAACCGCATCATGACCATCGAGACGCCGGACGCCGAGCGCTTCATCACGGCCGAGAAGATGAACATCCTGGTCGACAGCTTCGTCAAATGGCGCATCGGCCGCAACGAGAACCAGCCCAAGCTGTACTACGTGACCTTCGGCGGCGATGAGAATCGCGCCCGTGACCGCATGTCGCAGATCGTCAAGGCGGCGCTGAACGAGGAAATCACCAAGCGCACCGTCGGCGAAGTGATCTCCGGCCAGCGCGGCAAGGTGATGGAGGGCATCCGCGCCAAGGTGGTGGCGGAGTCGGCACAGATCGGCGTCGAGATCATCGACGTGCGCCTCAAGCGCGTGGAGTACGTTGAGCAGATCAACAACTCGGTGTACGAGCGCATGAAGGCCGAGCGCCTGCGCGTGGCCAACGAGCTGCGTTCGACCGGTTCGGCCGACTCGGAGAAGATCCGCGCCGATGCCGATCGCCAGCGCGCCGTGATCCTGGCGGAAGCCTATCGCGATGCGGAGCAGATGCGAGGCGAGGGCGATGCCAAGGCTTCGGCGATCTATGCCGAAGCATTTGGCAGGAACCCGGAGTTCTACAAGTTCTATCGCAGCCTGGAAGCCTACCGCGCCACCTTCAAGAATCACGGCGACGTGATGGTGATGGATTCGAGCTCGGACTTCTTCAAGTATTTCAAGGGCTCCGGCGCCGCCGGCTCAGCCCCGGCTCCCGCCAAAAAATAAGTTGTATAGCCATTTCCGCCTAGGCGGAAATGGCAGCTATCGTATCTTTTTCCCCTCCCGCAACGCATTTTCGCGTAAAATATCAGGTTCGGCCTTCCGCTTCACGGGCCACGGCGCGTGCGTCACATTGTTCATTTTTAAATTGCCTCCCCATGCCGAATTGGCTTTTGCCCGAGAATATCGCCGACGTTTTGCCGTCGGAAGCCCGCAAGATTGAAGAGTTGCGTCGCCTGATGCTGGATAATTTCCGTCTGTACGGATATGAGCTGGTGATGCCTCCGCTGCTGGAGTACCTGGAGTCGCTGCTGACCGGCGCCGGCGAGGATACCGACCTGCGCACCTTCAAGCTGGTGGACCAGTTGTCTGGCCGCATGCTGGGCCTGCGCGCCGACATGACCATCCAGGTGGCGCGCATCGACGCCCACCTGCTGAACCGTGCCTCGGTCACGCGCCTGTGCTACGCCGGCAGCGTGCTGCATACCCGTCCGTCGGGCCTGCACTCGACCCGCGAGCCGCTGCAGATCGGCGCCGAGATCTACGGCCACGCCGGCCTGGAAGCCGACGCCGAGATCCAGGAACTGGCGCTGGCCTCGCTGGCCCTGGCCGGCTTCACCGAAGTGCGGCTGGACCTGACGCATGTGGGCGTGCTGCGCGCCATCATCGAAGGCGACGCCGCCGCGGCCAGGGACGAAGCCAGCCTGTACCTGCTGCTGCGCGCCAAAGACGTGCCGGGCCTGCAGGCCCTGACTGAAAAATACTCGCCGGTGGTGCGCGACGCGCTGCTGGCCCTGCCGAATCTGTACGGCGATGTCGAAGTGCTGAAGCGGGCGCGCGAAGTGCTGCCCGATCTGCCGGGCATCGCCAAGGCGCTGGCCGAACTGGCGGCGTTGGCGGCCTCGGCCATCAACCGCGCCGAAGTGGCGATCGACCTGGCCGACCTGCGCGGCTATCAGTACGAGAGCGGCGCGATGTTTGCGCTGTACGTGCCGGGCCTGCCGAACGCCGTGGCGCGCGGCGGCCGTTACGATCACGTAGGCGAGGCCTTCGGCCGGGCGCGTCCCGCCACCGGCTTCTCGCTCGACCTGCGCGAACTGGCGCGATTGTTGCCGACCGCGGAGCGCAAGCATTCGATCCGCGCGCCGTGGGGCAATGCGCCGGAATTGAAGGAAAAAATCGCCGAACTGCGCAAGTCCGGCGAAGTCGTGATCCAGAGTTTGCCGGGTCACAGCAACGAACTGGACGAGTTCGAGTGCGACCGCGCTCTGGTTCTCGACGATAATGGTAGCAACTGGATTCTTAAAAACTTAGGTTAGTGTGATGTCAAAGAAAAACGCAAAAAACGTCGTCGTCATCGGTACCCAATGGGGCGATGAAGGTAAAGGCAAGATCGTCGACTGGTTGACCGATCATGCACAAGGTGTGGTCCGCTTCCAGGGCGGCCACAACGCTGGCCATACGCTGGTCATCGGCGGCGTCAAGACCGCGCTGCAACTGATCCCGTCGGGCATCATGCGCCCGGGCGTGGCCTGCTACATCGGTAACGGTGTGGTGGTGTCGGTGCCGGACGTGCTGCGCGAAATCGACAAGCTGGAAAAGGTCGGCGTCGAAGTCGCGTCGCGCCTGAAGGTGTCGGACGCGGCGCCTGTGATCCTGCCTTACCACTCGGCACTGGACCTGGCCCGTGAAGCCAAGCGTGGCGAAGCCAAGATCGGCACCACCGGCAAGGGCATCGGCCCGGCCTACGAAGACAAGGTCGCGCGCCGCGCGATCCGCGTCGCCGACCTGCTGAACGAAAAGCGCTTCGCAGAAAAACTGGCCGAGAACCTGGACTACCACAACTTCGTGCTGGAGCACTACCTGAAGGCGCCCAAGGTCGACTATCAGAAGACCCTGGAAGACGCGCTGGCCTACGTGCCGCGCCTGCGTCCTATGGTGACTGACGTGTCGAGCGCGCTGTACGCGGCGCACAAGGCCGGCGCCAACCTGCTGTTCGAAGGCGCGCAAGGCTCGCTGCTGGACGTGGACCACGGCACCTATCCGTTCGTCACCTCGTCGAACTGCGTGGCCGGCAATGCCGCCGCCGGTGCCGGCGTCGGTCCGAACATGCTGCACTACATCATGGGCATCACCAAGGCCTACACCACCCGCGTCGGCTCCGGCCCGTTCCCTTCGGAACTGCCTACCGATGCAGGCGTTGGCCATCACCTGGCGCAAGTGGGCCACGAATTCGGCACCGTGACGGGCCGCGCCCGCCGCTGCGGCTGGTTCGACGCTGCGCTGCTGCGCCGTTCGGTGCAGATCAACGGCGTGACGGGCATGTGCCTGACCAAGCTGGACGTTCTGGACGGCCTGGAAACGCTGAAGCTGTGCACCGGCTACACCATCGACGGCGTGGCCGTGGACATCTTCCCGTCCGGCGCTGAAGAAGCCGCCCGTTGCGTGCCGGTGTACGAAGAAATGCCGGGTTGGACCGACAGCACCGTGGGCGCCAAGTCGCTGGCGGCGCTGCCGGCCACGGCCCGCGCTTACATCAAACGTATCGAAGAGTTGGTCGGCGTGCCGGTTGACATGGTTTCGACCGGCCCGGATCGCGAAGAAACGATCGTGCTGCGTCATCCATTCGAGTAATAAAAGGATTGCACAAAAATGACGACCCCACAAACGAACGAAAAACACCTCTGGGTCTCCTGGGATGAGTATCACCGCCTGATCGAGCGCCTGGCGCTCAAGGTGCACGAGTCGGGCTGGAAGTTCGACCAGGTGCTGTGCCTGGCGCGCGGCGGCGTGCGTCCGGGCGACGTGTTCTCGCGCATCTTCGACGTGCCGCTGGCGATCCTGTCGACTAGCTCGTACCGTGAAGAAGCCGGCACCGTGCGCGGCGACCTGGACATCGCCAAATACATGACGATGACCAAGGGCCCGCTGAGTGGCCGCATCCTGCTGGTCGACGACCTGGCCGATTCGGGCGTCACGCTGGTCAAGGTGATGAAGCACTTGAAAGACAACTTCGAAGGCGTGACCGAAGTGCGTTCGGCCGTGATCTGGACCAAGGGCAGCTCGGTGTTCAAGCCGGACTACCAGATGGAAGAACTGCCGCACAACCCGTGGATCCACCAGCCGTTCGAAGACTACGATGGCATCCGTCCGCACCAGCTGGCGGCATGGATCAAGAAGGGCGAGAGCGCAAACTAAGCTGTTTTGTTGCTCCATGGAAAAGCGGCCACTGGCCGCTTTTCTTATTTGTATGTCATGGACAACAAATATATTCTTTGAGGCAATTAAAGTTGCAAATATTATCTGTTAGATGCGTAAAAAGAAATGCATATAGGATATTTTGTGTTAAGATTGCATTAAGTAAGGAAGTGGCAGTGCTGCAAGTGAACTGTGGCCGTTTCCGCAAGGCCGCACGTTCGGCATTTTTTCAATAAGGAAAACTAGATGAAATTTAAGAATATTGCTGCAGCTCTGTGCATCGCAGCCAGCGCGGTCTCCGCACCTGCGATGGCCACAACGGTTAGCTACGACATCACCAGCGTCGCCGCTGGCACCAAGACCAACATCCTGACCCTGTTGAACATCAAGCAGTTCGATGCTCTGCTGGGCACCCTGACCGGCATCGAAATCGACTACGGTTCGCACCTGCTGGGTCAAGTCGCTGTCACCAACGAAAGCCTGAAAAAAGACAAGACCGCCGTGTTCAGCTTGTCGTCGACCATGTCGCTGACCGGTCCTGCCGGCTTGAACCTGGGTAGCGATTCGAAATCGCTGTTCAGCGCTTCGGTGACTGCAGTGAAAAACACCGCCAACGTCATCGGCAAAACCGGCACCGCCGACCTGTCCAGCAGCACTCTGCTGAGCGGCAACACCAACTTCAGCCTGTTCACCGGTACCGGCGACGTTGGCGCCTGGCTGAATATCTCGGCTCTGAGCGATGTCTCCGGCCAGACCATCACCAACACGTTCACCACCTGGGCCAACGGCCAGGGCAAAGTAACCTACACCTACAACGCCGCTCCGGTACCTGAACCAGAAACCTACGGCATGTTGCTGCTGGGCCTGGGTGTTGTCGCCTTCGCGGCCAAGCGCAAATCGCGCGCCGCCTAAGCTGAACACTCGAACCTCACGACAACGAATTCCGATAAGACTATGAAAAAATTGACGCAAACTATTTTCGCCGCAGCCGCCATGACCGTGGCACTGGGCGCCAGCGCAGCTACCGTTGTGCAGCCAACCATTGTTTCGAACATTGCCACCAACGTTGAAGACAACGACGGCGATCTGCACTTCGCCAAGTTCAACCAGTCGCTGGGTACCCTGACTTCGGTGAAATTTGAACTGTTCAACCTGCTGAGCGGCTCGATCGACGTCACCAACAACGCCCTGACCGGCGTTGCCACCGACTTCACCGTGACGGCCGGCGGCCAGATCGATGGCGACCTGCTGGGCGGCACCGTTTCGGCTATCGGTTCGGTCTCCAAGACCTTCAACCTGGCCCCGGGCCAGAGCGGCCACGTGACCCTGTCGCCATGGACCGAAAGCGGTTCCGTGGTTCTGCTGTCGTCGGCTACCGATCTGAGCGCCTTCATCGGCGGCGACGAATTCCACGCCCTGCTGACCGGCTGGTCGACCCAGGTGACTTCGGGTAGCGGCAACGCCACCTACACGCCACGCATCAACCTGGACGGCTACGCTCACGTAACCTACACCTACGAAACCGCACCAGTACCAGAACCAGAAACCTACGCCATGCTGCTGGCTGGCCTGGGTCTGATGGGTGTGGTTGCACGCCGCCGCAAATCGGCTTAAGTCGAATCTGGTGGTACACTGCAAACGGGAGCTTCGGCTCCCGTTTTTCTTTTGACCCAGGGATGCCATGACCCAGAACTTTTTCCAGACCTTCATCCTGCTGCTGCTGGTGACTGACCCGTTCGGCAACGTGCCGCTGTTCGCCAGCGTGCTCAACCCCGTGCCGGTCGCGCGCCGCTCGCGCATCGTCATCCGCGAGTGCGCGATCGCCTTCGTGCTGCTGCTGGTCTTCATGTTCTTCGGCCGCCACTTCCTGACCGCGCTGCAGTTGTCGGAAGTGTCGCTGCGCATAGGCGGCAGCGTGATCCTGCTGCTGATCTCGATCCGCATGATCTTCCCGCACCCTGACGGCGTGCTGGGCCGCACCGAAGGCGGCGAGCCGTTCATCGTGCCGCTGGCGATCCCGGCGCTGGCCGGACCGTCGGCGCTGGCCACGGTGCTGCTGTTCTCGCGCGAGAGCACCGGCGAGGTGCTGGTGCACGTGGCCGCGCTGGCGGCCGTCGGCGTGGTCTGGCTGGCGGTGTTCCTGAGCGCCGAGAAGCTGCAGAAAGTTCTCGGCCCCCAGGTGATGACCGCCTTCGAACGCTTGATGGGCCTGATCCTGACCGCGATGTCCGTCGAAATGCTGCTCGGCGGCATACGCGAGTTCGTCAAGACGCTTTAAGGCCGGGCTGCGCGGGCGTGCAAGTCGGCCGCCACCGCATCGAGCAGACGCCAGGCGCGGGCGCGGTCGCCTTCGCCGTCGGCCGGCTGGATGGGCAGGTCCGGCTTGACGCCGGCCACCTCGTTGCTGCCATCGGCGCGCAGGCGCGTGCAGTTGGGCACGCGGTAACGCAGGTGCGAATGCGGCAGCTCCACAGGTGGCGCGTCGGTCATGAAGCCGCAGCCGTCGCCGCTGCTGGCGCGGCCGACGATGCGGGCGCCGACGGCGTCCTGCATCAGCGTGGCAAACATCTCGGCCGACGAGGCGCTGCCGCCGTCGGTCAGCACGTAGACCGGGCCGTTCCAGGCGCCGCGCAAATCGTCCACCTCGGCCGCCCAGTAGATGCTGGAGGCGATATTCTTGTTGCCGAAGGCCTTGGCCGGCAGATAGTCGGCCTGTCCGCTGGCGTAGCCGGCGTCGATCAGGCGGCTGCATCCATACGGCTGCCACGGCCGCTGCTCATTCCACACCCACGACAGGTCGCAGCCGCGCGCCGCGATGCCGGCCTTGCGCGCCTCGAACGCGGCGATCGATTGTTCCAGCATCGCCCGCGCTTCAGGCGTCGCGTCCTTTTCCTTTTGCGCCGCGCGCAGTTGGCCCAGCTGCTCGTCGAAGTAGGGGATGGCCAGCGGCGCCGCCACCATCAGCAAGCGTGCCGAATGCACGTCGCGCGCGGTGAACAGGCGCGTGGCCCAGTCGCCGCTGTCGTTGCCGCCCGGGTTGCCGCCCACGTCGACCAGCACCGCCGCCACCTTCTGCTCGCGGAAGCTCTGTAATTGCGCCGCGAGCGTGCGCATCCAGGCCGCGCTGGCGGCTTCCTTCACCGGCTTGACGTCGGCGTCGCCCATCGCGCCCCTGGCCTGGCGCTCCGCCCAGGCTTGCATGCAGGCGGCAGGGGAGGCATCCTGCTGGCGGAAGCGGGCGATGCGCACGACACCCAGGCGCGTGCCATCCGGCGCCGTTACCACGCCGCTGCGGAAGCTGCGTGTCAGACCGTCGGCTTCCAGCGTGGTGCCGGGCAGGCTCTCGAACGGCAGCGAGAACGCCACGCCGCGCTGCGGTGCGTAGCCGAGTGCCGCGCAGGCTTGCGTTGCGCTCAGCTTGGAGTAGTCGACGTTGGGCAGCGCCAGCGGCTGCGCTATCTTCGTTTGCAATACAGGGCCGGCGGAGGAGAGGTGGCCGTCGCGGAAGCCGCTGATGAAGCCGGACAGTGCGACCTTGGCCATCGCATCGTCTTCGGCGATCTCCAGCAGGCGGCGGGTGCGCTTGTCCAGCGCCGGCAGATTGACGCCGCCCTGTGGCGATGCAAACCACGCCAGGTTGGCGTAGCGCTGCTCCAGCGCCGTCTTCAGCGCGGCGTAGTCGTCCAGCCAGTCCTGGCGCTCGAAGGCGCCGGCGGTGGAGGTGAGGAGCAGGGCGGGTATCAAAGCCAGTGTGGCGGCAAGACGCATCGATTGTCGCTTTCGCAGTTAATTAAAAGGCAAATCATAGTCACGCCGGCGGCATGCGTCAAATCGCTTGACCGGGGTTCGATGGAGGTCTATATTTAGATGGTTATCTAATTAGACGTTTGTCTCAATATGAAGGCTTCCAACAACGCGTTCAAGGCGATCGCCGATCCGGCAAGGCGCGAGATATTGCGCCTGCTGCGTCCGGGCGAGATGACGGCCGGCGACCTGGCGGCGCATTTCGACATGAGCAAACCCACCATGTCCCATCACTTCGCGGTGCTGGCGGAAGCCGACCTGATTACCCGCCGCCGCGAAGGGCAGACCATCTGGTACGGCTTGAACACCACGGTGCTTCAGGATGTGCTGTCGTGGATGATGGACCTGGCCGGCCCCGAAACCAAACCGAGGAAAAAATGAGAACACGCTATCTGCTATTTTGCTTCGCATTGATCGCCGCCGCCTGCGCGGCCACCTTCTGCCTCTGGCCGCAGTTGCCCGAGCGCGTGCCCACGCACTGGAATATCGACGGCGTGGTGGACGGCTACAGCTCGCGCGCGGCCTTGTTGCTGCTGGGCCCCGGCCTGATGACGGCGCTCGCGCTGACCGGCGCGGTGCTGCCGGCCATCTCGCCGCGGCGCTTCGACATGGCCGGTTTCGAATCGACTTACTACTACACCTTCGGCGTTGTCGTCGGCATGCTGGCCTACGTTTACGCGTTGGTGCTGGCGGCCACGCTGCACGTGGCCGTGCCGATGGACCGCGCCATTCCGGCCGGCGTCTTCATCCTGCTTATCCTGACCGGCAACCCGATGGGCAAGGTGCGCCGCAACTTCTTCCTGGGCATACGCACGCCGTGGACCATCGCCAGCGAACGCGTCTGGTACGCCACGCACCGGCTGGCGGCGCGGATGATGGTGGGCAGCGGCGTATTGGGCCTGCTGGCCTTGTGGCTGGGCGCCCCGCACTGGGTGCTGCTGGTGCTGATCATGGCCTGGACCCCGCTGGCGGTCGGCTACTCGCTGCTGCTGTACAAACGTCTTCCTCAACAAATCGGAGAATAGGTATGCGCTTCAAGCTCTTGCTGTCGTTGTTGATGTTATCTGTGTCGGCCCATGCGGCGCAGCGGCCGGTGTCGCTGGATGTCGGCGGCGGCACCCTGTATGGAACGGAGCTGCTGCCGGATGGCGGCGGCAAGGTGCCGGTGGTGCTGCTGCACGCGGGCTCCGGCCCGACTGACCGCGACGGCAACAGCAAGCTGCTGCCGGGCCCCAACGATTCGCTGCGCATGGTGGCCGAGGCGCTGGCCAGGCGTGGCATCGCCTCGGTGCGTTACGACAAGCGCGGCATAGCCGCCAGCGCGCTGCCGGTGTGGAAGGAGCAGGATCTGCGGCTGGACGACTACATCGGCGACGCCACCGCCTGGCTGCGCAAACTGCGCGCCGATCCGCGCTTCTCGCGCGTGGTGATGGCAGGCCACAGCGAAGGCGCGCAAATCGCCGCCGAGGCTTGCCGGCAGGCGCCGGCAGATGCCTGCGTGCTGATCGCCGGCGCCGGACATCCGCTCGACGACATCCTGCGCGACCAGCTCAAACCCAAGCTGCCGCCGCCGCTCTTCGACCAGAGCGAGCGCATACTGGCCGCGCTCAAGCAGGGCAAGACGGTCGACGACGTGCCGCAAGGCTTGATGATGCTCTACCATCCGTCGGTGCAGCCATATCTGATTTCGTCGCTGAAGCACGATCCGCGTGCGGCGATTGCGGCGCTGTCCATGCCGGTGCTGATCCTGCAGGGCACGTCGGACATCCAGGTGCAGGCCGCGGAAGCGCAGACGCTGGCGGCCGCCGCGCCGCGCGCCAGGCTGGTGGTGGTGGAGGGCATGAACCATCTGCTGAAGATCGTCGGCAGCGACGAAGCCTTGCAGATGAAATCCTACGGCAGCCCGGAATTGCCGGTGGCGCCGCAGCTAATCGACGCCTTGAGCACGTTCGTCAAGGCGCCATCAGCGGGCAAGTAGGCGTCAGGCGATATTGTCCGCGCCCGGTGCGCCGAACAGCTGCTGCTTGAGGTGATGCAGCTGGTCGCGCACCTGCGCGGCTTTTTCGAACTCCAGGTTCTTGGCGTGATCGAGCATGGCTTTCTCCAGGCGCTTGATCTCCTTGCTGATCTGCTTCTCGCTCATGGATTCGTACTTGGCCGTCTCCTGCGCCACTTGCAGCTCTTCGCGTGCATCCTGCGGGCTGTAGACGCCGTCGATCATGTCCTTGATGACCTTGTGCACGCCGCGCGGCACGATGCCGTTGGCGGTGTTGAAGGCGATCTGCTTGGCGCGGCGGCGCTCGGTCTCGCCGATGGCGCGTTCCATCGAATCGGTCATGCGGTCCGCGTACAGCAGCGCCACGCCGTTCAGGTTACGCGCGGCGCGGCCGATGGTCTGGATCAGCGAGCGTTCGGAGCGCAGGAAGCCTTCCTTGTCGGCGTCCAGGATCGCCACCAGCGACACCTCGGGCAAGTCCAGTCCCTCGCGCAGCAGGTTGATCCCCACCAGCACGTCGAAGGTGCCGATGCGCAGGTCGCGCAGCAGCTCGACCCGTTCCACCGTCTCGATATCGCTGTGCAGGTAGCGCACCTTGATGCCATGGTCGCTCAGGTATTCGGTCAGCTGTTCGGACATGCGCTTGGTCAGCGTCGTCACCAGCACGCGCTCGTTCTTGGCGACGCGCAGCGTGATCTCGGACATCAGGTCGTCCACCTGCGAGCTGGCCGGACGCACGATGATCAGCGGGTCCACCAGGCCGGTCGGGCGCACCACCTGCTCGACCACCTGGTCGGCGTGGGTGCGTTCGTATTCGGCCGGGGTGGCGGAGACGAACACGGTCTGCCGCATCTTCTGCTCGAATTCCTCGAACTTCAGCGGCCGGTTGTCCATCGCGGACGGCAGGCGGAAACCGTAGTCCACCAGGTTGGCCTTGCGCGAGCGGTCGCCGTTGTACATGGCGCTCAACTGGCCGATCAGCACGTGCGACTCGTCGAGGAACATCAGCGCGTCCTTGGGCAGGTAGTCGACCAGCGTCGGCGGCGGTTCGCCGGGCTGGGCGCCGCTCAGGTGGCGCGAGTAGTTCTCGATGCCCTTGGTGAAGCCGATCTCGGCCATCATCTCCAGGTCGAAGCGGGTGCGCTGTTCCAGGCGCTGCTCTTCGATCAGCTTGTTCTCCTTGCGGTAGAACTCCAGCCGCTCGCGCAGTTCCACCTTGATGGTCTCGATCGCGCGCAGCACGGTCGAGCGCGGCGTGACGTAGTGCGAACCCGGGTAGACGGTGAAGCGCGGGATCTTCTGCTTGACGCGGCCGGTCAGCGGATCGAACAGCTGGATCGATTCCAGCTCGTCGTCGAACAGGTCCAGGCGCACCGCCAGTTCCGCATTCTCCGCCGGGAAGATGTCGAGCGTGTCGCCGCGCACGCGGAAGGTGCCGCGGCCGAAGTCCACTTCGTTGCGGGTGTACTGCATCTGGATCAGGCGGGCGATGATGTCGCGCTGCGACACGCGGTCCTTGGCGCGCAGCGTCAGGATCATCTGGTGATATTCGGTCGGATTACCGATACCGTAGATCGCCGACACGGTGGCGACGATGATGACGTCGCGCCGCTCCATCAGCGACTTGGTGCACGACAGGCGCATCTGCTCGATGTGCTCATTGATGGACGAATCCTTTTCGATGAACAGGTCGCGCTGCGGCACGTAGGCTTCCGGCTGGTAGTAGTCGTAGTAGGAGACGAAGTACTCGACCGCGTTCTCCGGGAAGAATTCGCGGAACTCCGAGTACAGCTGCGCGGCCAGCGTCTTGTTCGGCGCGAAGACGATGGCGGGGCGGCCCTTGCGGGCGATCACGTTGGCCATCGTGTAGGTCTTGCCGGATCCGGTCACGCCGAGCAGCGTCTGGAAGAACAGGCCGTCGTCGATGCCCTCGCACAGCTGGTCGATCGCGGTGGGCTGGTCGCCTGCGGGCGGGAAGGGTTGGTGCAGCTTGAACGGCGAGTCGGGGAAGGTGACTACCGTTGCGCCTGGGGTATCTACTACTGGTAAATCAGCCATCTTGTCCGACCTTTGTTAAAATAATGGCCTGCCAGCGGCCTGAGCGTTTTTTTTCGAGGGGCGCTGTCTACCTTCAACCGCTGCGTACCGCTTCCAATCGAATCCAATCTTATCATGACGAATCCTAGCTTGTTCAGCGCCATCGACATGGCGCCACGCGACCCTATCCTGGGCATTACCGAAGCATTTAACGCCGACCAGAATCCGGCCAAAATCAACCTGGGCGTAGGCGTCTATTATGACGACAACGGCAAAGTGCCGCTGCTGTCGTGCGTGCAAAAAGCGGAAGCAATCCTGATCGCCGCGCCGGCCCCGCGCACCTACCTGCCGATCGAAGGCCTGGCTGCCTACGACAAGGCGGTGCAAGAGCTGGTATTTGGCGCCGACAGCGCGGTAATTCAAGAGAAGCGGGCAGTGACGGTGCAGGCTATCGGCGGCACCGGCGCGCTGAAGATCGGCGCCGACTTCCTCAAGCGTTTCGCCCCGGATTCGCAGGTCTACATCAGCGACCCAAGCTGGGAAAACCACCGCGCGCTGTTCGAGAGCGCCGGCTTCACCGTCAACAACTACGCCTACTACGATGCCGCCACCCACGGCGTGAACTTCGCCGGCATGCTGGCCGGCCTGAAGGCCATGCCGCGCGGTTCCATCGTGCTGCTGCACGCCTGCTGCCACAACCCGACCGGCGCCGACCTGACGTCGGCCCAGTGGGATGAAGTGATCGCCGCCGTCACCAGTGGCGGCCTGGTGCCGTTCCTGGACATGGCGTACCAGGGCTTCGGCGCGGGCATCGCGGAAGACGGCGCCGTGGTGCGCCGTTTCGCCGCAGCGGGCGGCCCGCTGCTGGTGTCGAATTCGTTCTCGAAGTCGTTCTCGCTGTACGGCGAGCGCGTGGGCGCGCTGAGCGTGGTCGCCGCCACCGGCGAAGAGGCCGGCCGCGTGATGTCGCAGCTGAAGCGCGTGGTGCGCACCAACTACTCGAATCCTCCGGTCCACGGCGGCAAGGTGGTGGCCACCGTGTTGACCACGCCTGAGCTGCGCCAGCTGTGGGAAGACGAGCTGGCCGGCATGCGCGTGCGCATCAAGGAAATGCGCGAAGCTTTCGTGGCCAAGCTCAAGGCCAAGGCGCCGGCCCATGACTTCGCCTTCGTGCGCGACCAGGTCGGCATGTTCTCGTACTCGGGCCTGAGCAAGGCGCAAGTGGAGAAGCTGCGCGAGCAGTCGATCTACGCCGTCGATACCGGCCGCATCTGCGTCGCGGCGCTCAATTCCCGCAATATCGACATCGTCATTGACGCGATCGCCAAAGTGCTTTAAACTCTTGCTTCTTCGGGTTGAGCGACTAAGCTTAATCCGGAAGGATGCAACAAATACTGAAAAACTTGCTCTGTCAGAAACCTTGATAGAATGATCTAAACAGTATAAAATGTTGCCTCTAATCCCTGATAGCTCAGTTGGTAGAGCGACGGACTGTTAATCCGCAGGTCCCTGGTTCGAGTCCAGGTCGGGGAGCCAGAATATAGAAAAGCCCAGCCTTAACCGGTTGGGCTTTTTGCATTGCGGCGAGAATTTTTTACAACTATTCGCCGAATCGGCCTACCATCTGGATCACTGCACAGTTTTCGACTGATCAAGGAGCCTGTCGTGATGGTTCAAGAGCATGTAGTTTCCGATGATTTCCTGGGGAAGTGGCAGAAGACCACGAATGTAATGGCCGAGGTCTTCGATGTGCCGGCCGGCCTGATCATGCGTGTGCTGCCGCAGCAGATCGAGGTGCTGGTCTCCAGCCATACACCCGGCAATCCCTACGAGGCGGATGAAAAAGCCCATCTGAACACCGGTCTGTACTGCGAAACCGTGATGTCCACGCGCGCCATGCTGCACGTGCCGCATGCGCTGGAGGACGAGCACTGGAAAAACAATCCCGACGTTGCGCTGAACATGGTTTCCTACCTGGGCGTGCCGCTGCTGTGGCCCGATGACGAGGTGTTCGGCACGATCTGTGTGCTCGATAGCAAGAAGCGGGTGTATCAACAACGTTATGTCGATCTGCTGTGGGAGATCAAGCGGGCGATCGAGGCTGACTTTCAGGTCATGGACCAGCAGCAGAAGCTGATGGCTAGCAATGCCGACCTGCTCAAGGTCAACCGGGCGCTGTTGCGCAGCAATGGCGAACTGAAGGAGGCGCTGGAGCGGATCAGCACGATGCAGGCGGAGTTGTTGCGGGCCGAAAAAATGTCGGCCCTGGGCAAGCTGGTGGCGGGCGTGGCGCATGAGCTGAATACGCCGATCGGCAACGGCTTGATGGTGGCCAGTACGCTCAAGAGCAATGCCGAGGCGATCTCCGCTGAGCTTGAGGCAGGCGTGACGCGCACGCGCATGCACGACTTCATCGGCGGTATCGACCGGGGCGCGGATATCCTGCTGCACAGCCTGGGCAGGGCGGCCGAGCTGGTCGACAGTTTCAAGCAGGTCGCGGTGGATCAGTCCGGTACAGGGCGGCGCGAGTTCGATTTGAAAAAGACGTTCGGCGAGATCCTGGCGACGCTGGCGTCGGCCGTCCGCCAGAGCGGCCACAGCGTGCTGTGCGAGGTGGACGACGGCATCACCATGGACAGTTATCCGGACACGCTGGGGCAGGTGCTGGTCAAACTGGTCAACAATGCGTTGATACATGCGTTCCCCGGCGGCGTGCAGGGCCAGATCCGGATCGCTGCGCACCGGCAGGCCGATGACTGGATCGAAGTGAGCGTGGCCGACGACGGCGTCGGCATCCCTGCGCTCAATCTGGCGCGCGTGTTCGATCCCTTCTTCACCACCCGGCTGGGGCAGGGCGGTGGCGGGCTGGGCTTGCACGTGGTGTACAACCAGGTCACGGCCGCCTTGCGCGGCAGCGTGCGCGTGGACAGCGAGCCGGGCCAGGGCTCCCGTTTCACGCTGCGCATGCCGAGGGTGGCGCCGGCGGAACCTGCCGCCTGACGCCGCCAAGTTGGCGATCTTGCAAATCAGCACAAAAAATTTCACGACGGGGTCGCCAAATCCGTTTTGAGCAGATATAATTCGGGCCTCAATTCCCTGATAGCTCAGTTGGTAGAGCGACGGACTGTTAATCCGCAGGTCCCTGGTTCGAGTCCAGGTCGGGGAGCCAGAATTTTAGTTGTACAGAATCAAGGGGTTACATGTTTCGGCGTGTAGCCCCTTTTTTCGTTCCAGTCCCATGCCCGGCCTGAAATAGCGTGGCCGGAAATGCATTTGATAAAAATGAGAGGCGTATGAAAGTACTTTCGCTGAAATGTGAGAACTGTGGTGCACAACTCGATATTGCTCCCAAAGCCAGCACATGCGTTTGCAGCTACTGCGGCGGAGAGCAGCTAGTCGAACGCGATGCGGAGGAGGTTTCGGTATCGGAGCAGGAGGAAGTGCGGGACGATGCGGGCCGGAGTCTTTTCATGAAGCGCATGGCATCGGAACAGGCGATCGCGCGATTTGAAAATGATATTTCCGATATATGCAAAGAGCGCGACGAAAATCTGCGAGTTTGGCACGAGACTCAAGGCAAGAAGGGCTGTCTTATGGGTTTTCTCTTGTTAGTCGGCATTGTCGTTGCATTAATTCTGGTTGATGCGGCGTCAATTCCGCTTTGGCTGTCGATTCCGAATACCGTCCTCCTAGTGATGTTAGTGGCAAAATACATCATCAAGCCTCAGAAAGAAGCTGGGGCGACGATCGAAGCAAACGCTGAGGCTAAAATGGCGCCCCTGAAAGAGCAGATTGCCAGGCACCGGGCGATTATCGATTCTTGCGACTTCGGTAAAACAGGCGAGATTTCTTTGTTGTTTAGCATGGTTGACCTGTCGGACGGCTGAGTTGCTGTCACACGGGAGGCTAGGCTACATGTTTTAGCGTGTAGCTTCTCCGGTAAAGACGAACTGGCCGTTTCCGTACCGCCGCGCCCGGCGTCTGCGCGCCCTTCAACGCTTGGCGTGCGTTCTCGGATCCTGATCCACCTTCCACAGGAAGTCAAAAATCGTCCTGGTGACGATGGCGGCCGGGCCGAAGTGCACGTTCTCCCAGCTGTCGGTGGTCTTGTGGTAGTGGGGGATACCCTCCGCCTTGCCGAATACCCGGTTGTTGATACCGATTTTGCCGAAAGGGCCGGCGTCGTAGGAGAAAGTTGGATTTTTCTCAGGCGGGTATTCGTGTGAATAGTCGTCGCTGTCGTCGTTGACGCCGTTGTACACCTCCTCGTACCACGTGCTGGCGTAGCGGTTCAGCTGTGCGGGCGTGAAGCTGCTCCACTTGTCATATCCCAGGCCTATCATGTCGATCGAGATCATCAGCACGATGTTCTCATTCGGGAAGTCCGGCAGCGGGTGGGCGACGTGGTACATCGAGCCCATCTCATGCTGCTCTTCCGCGCCATAGGCGACAAACATCAGCGTGCGCTTGTTTTCCCCCTTGTACTGCATGAACATGCGCGCCAGTTCCAGCGTCGCGGCCAGCCCGGACAAGTCGTCGTTGGCGCCAGGGTAGTGGAGGTCGTCGGGCGTCTGGCCCAGATGGTCACGGTGGGCGCTGATGATGATAACTTCATCGGATAAGTCCGGATCGTTGCCGGGGATGATGCCGATTACATTGCTGGTCGCCATGCGCTGGCCCAGCAGCGGATTCTCCGGATTGCCGTGGCTTTCGCCGTCCGGCTCGACGATCGTCGTGGTAAAGGGCTGTAGATAGCCCTCGGTGCCGGCCGGCTGCAGTCCTATAGCCTTGAACTCGTTGACGATGACGTTGAGCGACAGGCGGTCCCCCGGGGTGCCAGGCAGACGGCCGGCGTATTGCGGGCTGGCCAACTCCTTGACCAGCTCACTCATTCTACGGATGCTGACAACCGGTTTTTTGCCTGCCGCCACGTCGCCAGCGCCCGCGTGTGGGCTGGCCAGCAGGCCGGCGGTCAGCAAGCACAGCATGCTGTGGCCAAAAATTGATTTCATAAAACCTCTTTCTTAATGGGAAAGAATAAAATGTATCAATTTTGGCAATTGCGGATACAGTGCGTTACTTAATGTTACATTGGTCGGGCATGGTTTGCCCTCCTTGGTCTACGGTTCGACCGGCGCCAGCATCGGCTTTTCGCGCCGCCGGTAGAAGGCCGCGAACTGTTCGGCATAGCGCTGCCGGGCATCCTGGCTGATCCATTTGTCCACGCTGCCGCGCAAGGCTTGCGCGCCTTCCTTGCTTGCCAGCAGACTGTCCAGCTTGCGTGCCGTGGCCTTGCCCCATTCGGTTCGCGGGCAGGCGAAGCCGAGTTTGATCGGCTCGGCATTGCCGGCGATCGGGAAGCTGCGCAGCTCGCTCAGCTTGGGGTTGCGGTCTTTGTAGTAGGCGAGGACGAAGTCGTAGTCGATGGTGTAGTCGGCCCGGCTCAGCAGCATTTTCGACAGGATGTTTTCGCCGTAGCTGCCGATCGTCGTCTGCTTGAGCGTGGAGTCCGGCGGGCGCCGGCGCAGCGCGGCGTCGAGGCGCGCGCCGAAGCTGCGCTTCTCGCTGACCAGGCCGCGCAGTGCGGGCATCGCCAGCAGCCGGGGCAGGTCGACCTCGCCGCCGGCGTTGAGCGGCAGCGCCGCCGCGACCTCGGCCCGCGCCACCAGCTGCAGCGGCGGCAACAGGCCGGTTTCGACGATGTGGGCGCGCTGCATGCGCTCGGCGTTAATCAGGGTGAAGGAGTAGCACACCTGCTCGCCGGCATCGAGCATGGTCCAGCTGCGTTTGAGGTTGGCATACAGGAAGCGGTGCTGGACTTCCGGCCAGCGCCCCTGCACGTAGGCGATCTGGGCGTCGGTGATGCCGGCGCCGGGACTGTTGCGCGCGCGTATCGACGCCGGCGGCAGGTCCGGCATCAGCCAGGTCATCACAGCCTGCGCCGCCGCACTGGCGGGCAGCGTGAGGCTCAGGGCGAGGAGTAGGGCGCGCATGGGCGTTTCGTGGATGAACGGTGTCATGCCATTATCGCTACTGTCCAGTTGGAAATCACGGGCTTTGCGGCGTTTTTTTGCAGCCGTTGGGCTTTTTGCATTTTGGCACGCAATTCTCACTGAAATGCGCGATTCCGGTGGACGGAAATCTTGCACCTCGGTATTCTGAATCTTATTTCTGGCCAGAAGGGAAAGCGATGGTCATCTCAGCCGACGCGGTCGACCAGGTGCAGCGGGTGCGTGCCTTGGAGCGCGAAGTCGCGCTCTTGCGTACCACCCTGGCCAGCATGCCGGCCGCAGGCAGTAACCAGGAATGGAAAGATGAGGTCGTCCGCTTGCTGAGCGAAGTGGTCTTGTTCCGTCTCTCGCTGGACCAGGAAACTGTGCTTTCATCTTTTAAAAATAAATAGAGGTAGATTATGAGCGAGGAAAACAAGGAAGTCGTTTACGGGACCGAAGACTTGCTGATGAGTCTGTGCAATTCAGTGACCCGTGTCTTGAACGTCGCCACCCAAAGCAAAGTCAATTATTCCGGCATGGTGCAGCGCATCACCAAGACCGGCCTGAAGCCGGACATCGGCTGTTTCGTGTTGTTCGACGGCGGCTTCACCGGCCTGGTGGTGCTGAACTTTGCGGCCGACACGGCCATGGAAATCTACGAACGCTATATGCTGCACATGGGCATGCCGAAGTCGGAGCTGGCCAGTTCCCACACGTCGGACGAGGTGTCCAACATCATGGGCGAGCTGATGAACCAGATCGTCGGCGACTTCACCGGCAAGGTGCGGCGCGAACTGCAAACCAATATCACGCAGAACCAGCCGAAGATGCTGGTGCTGACCAAGCAGGTCATGCTCAGCGTCGACACACCGTTGGATCGCCCTGAGATGCGGCGCGTCACGTTTTACACAGAAAAGAGTAATATCTTTTATCTGGAATTGGCGATCGACCGAACCGAGTTCATCCGTCTGCACGACTTCGATTCCAGCGAGGTGGAAGATCCCGATGCGCTCATGGATCAGGAGCGCAGCAATCAGGGTGGGTCATCGATGGCGTCCGACATCTCGGCCGAGGACGAGGCCAATGACGAGCTGCTGAAATCCCTGGGCATGTAGAGGCGGGGCGATCAGGTGGCTTGTGCCTTTAAAGCCACCACAGCCGAGTTGTATCGGACTATGATCGAAAGCAGGGGGACCGCTGCCGGGCCTGACGCGGTGCGGTCCAGTGATCGGCACTCACGAAAGCGCGACATGGACAAGCACACCTCTCTTGGCGGCCTCCGGCTGGGGCACAAGTTCCTGATCCTGAGCCTGATTGCCGTGATACTGGCGAGCATACCGACCTGGCTGTACATGCGGGAAGCGGGCAAGTCGCTCGATGCCTACGTGGACGAGCGTACCGGCGTCCCCGCCGTGCTCGACGGCCTGCGCGTGGTGCAGCTGACCCAACAGCACCGCGGCCTGTCGGCGCTGGTGCTGGGCGGGGTGGCGGCGTCCGAGGAGAAACGCGCGGCCAAGCAAAAGGAGGCCGACAGCGCCTACGCGATCACCGACGCGCTGGTGAAAAGCCTGCATGACACCACGCTGGACGCGGCCTGGTCGCAGGCGCGCGGCGACTGGGAAACCCTGCGCAGCCAGGTCGCCAGCAAGAGCATCTCGGTCGCGCAAAGCTACGCCGCGCATACGGCGCTGGTGCCCAAGCTGCTCAAGGTGAACGACCTGATCGGCGATTTCTACGGCCTCAGCCTTGACCCCGACCGCGACACCTACCAGTTGATCCAGGCCATGTTCTACCAGCTGCCCTACCTGGCCGAGGAGCTGGGCAAGACGCGCGCACGCGGCGCCGGCTTGCTGGCGAAGAAGGAGGCGACCCCGGCCGACCGGCTGCAACTGTCGTCCATCGTGGCGCGCGTGACGGACCGGCTGGACCAGACGCTGACCGCGTTCTACAAGGCCACCCGCTACAACGGCGAGTTTGAAACCACGCTGGCGCCCGCCATGCGCGACGCCGACCAGGCCGCGCGCCAGATCATCGAGCTGGCCAATCGTGAGATCGTGCAACCCGAGGCGCTGAGCTATTCGGCGGAAAATTACGTGGCGCTGTCGACCAAGGCCATCGACCTGCAGTTCGCGCTCAACGCGGCGGCCAGCAAGCAGCTCGACACCATCCTCGACGACAAGATACGTGCCTTCTACGTCACCCGCTGGTCGATGCTGGGCGCCATGCTGGGCCTGCTGGCGCTGGCCGGCTACGTGGCCTTGCTGATCGCGCGTTCGGTGACGCGGCCGCTGAACAACGCCATCGCCGTGGCGCAGAGCGTGGCGCGCGGCAATCTGGTCAACGACTTCGACGTCGGCGCCCCCAACGAAGTGGGGCAGATGCTGCGCGCGCTGCGCGACATGAACGACAGCCTGCGCGGCATCGTCGGCGAGGTGCGCGGCAGCATCGACCATATCAGCGCGGCCACGCGCGACATCGCCAGCGGCAATGCCGATGTGTCGGCGCGGCTGGAATCGCAGGCTTCCAATCTGGAGGAGACCGCGTCGTCGATGGAAGAGCTGACCTCGACCGTGCGCCAGAACGTCGACAACGCGCGCCAGGCCAACCAGCTGGTGATCAGCGCGGCCGATGTCGCCACCCACGGCGGCGAGGTGGTGTCGCAGGTGGTGCAGACGATGGGCGAGATCAACGAGAGTTCGCACAAGATCGTCGACATCATCAGCGTGATCGACGGCATCGCCTTCCAGACCAACATCCTGGCGCTGAACGCTGCCGTCGAGGCGGCGCGTGCGGGCGAGCAGGGCCGCGGCTTCGCGGTGGTCGCCAGCGAGGTGCGCAACCTGGCGCAGCGCTCGGCCGCCGCCGCCAAGGAAATCAAGGAGCTGATCGGCCGCAGCGTCGAGAAGGTCGAGATCGGCAACCGCCTGGCCGGCCAGGCCGGCGAGGCGATGGGCGAGATCGTCAGCAGCGTGCAGCGCATCACCATCATCATGTCGGACATCGCCACCGCGTCGGCCGAGCAGGGCACGGGCATCGAGCAGGTCAACGAGGCCGTCACGCAGATGGACGACATGACCCAGCAGAACGCCGCCCTGGTCGAACAGACGGCGGCGGCCTCGGCCAGCCTGGAAGAGCAGACCCAGCAGTTGGTGGGGGCGATGAGCCGCTTCGTGCTGGGCACGGAGGAGCGTGGCGGCAACCCGACGCCGCGTCCGGCAGCACGGCCTGTGGCAAAACAACAACGGTTGGCGATCCATCATGCCTGAACGGCAAGTTTGAGCAATTCTTCATACGCCCGGTCGGGGCGGACTGTTTGCCCTTTTATTATTCAGTCCGCCCCACTGGCGCACCAAATTTCTAACAGTAAATTCGCATAAGCTTATATTGCTCTTGCAATACCTGCTATCAATGAAAGAAAATACCGCCTTTTTGCAAGACGGTGCATTCTAAGCATCGAAAACGGCCTCAACTCCGCTTGCGCTGCCACGGTCACGTCAGATGATCGGATAGTATCAAAAGAAAGAGAGAACAGGAGACACACTGTTTTTTACTCTTTGCATTACCTCAAATCGGGATATTGAATGATCAAACTGTCGAAGATGCACAAGCGCTTGCTGGCGCTGAGCGCTGTTATGCCTATCGGTTCCGCCATCGCGCAAACCGCTGTCCAGCCACAGCTGGAAACCGTGACCGTCACCGCCCAGCGCCGTGCCGAAAACATCAAGGACGTACCGGTCTCCGTCACGCTGCTGAAGGATGAGAAGCTGGACGTGCTGCTGTCCGGCGGCCAGGATATCCGCGTGCTGGCCGGCAAAGTGCCGTCGCTGAACGTGGAATCGTCGAACGGCCGTACCTTCCCGCGCTTCTACATCCGCGGCTACGGCAACACCGACTTCAGCACCTTCGCTTCGCAGCCGGTATCGCTGGTGTATGACGACGTGGTGCAGGAAAACGGCATCCTGAAAGGCTACCCGATGTTCGACGTGGCCGGCGTGGAAGTGCTGCGTGGCCCGCAGGGCACGCTGTTCGGCCGCAACACCCCGGCCGGCGTGGTCAAGTTTGAATCGGAAAAACCGAACACCAAGAAAATCGAGGGTTACTACAACCTGTCGTGGGCCACCCACAACACCATCAACGCCGAAGGCGCCGTCAACGTGCCGCTGTCGAGCGAGTGGGCGATGCGCGTATCGACGCTGCGCCAGCACCGCGACAACTTCGTCGACAACACCTTCACCAAGCAGAACGATGTGCTGGAAGGCTACAACGAACACGCCGAGCGCGTGCAGTTCCTGTACACCCCAAGCACCACCTTCAGCGCCTTGTTCAACGTGCACTCGCGCACCACCGGCGGCAGCGCCCGTCTGTTCCGCGCCAACCTGATCAAGAAGGGCAGCAACGACTTCGCTGACGGCTACGACTTCACCAAGATCGCCACCAACGGCCAGAACACGCAGAGCCTGAGCACCAACGGCGCCAACGCCCGCCTGACCTGGGACCTGGGTGCGGTCAAGCTGTTCTCGATCACCGGCTACGAAGCCGTGGACGACTACTACAGCCGCGGCGACATCGACGGCGGCAACCCGGCCGGTCCTGGCTTCATTCCCTTCCAGGTGCAGACCGGCGGGGGCTTGAGCGGCCTGCACCAGTACACCCAGGAATTCCGCGTCGAGTCGAAGAACGCAGGTCCGCTGAACTGGCAGACCGGCGTCTACTACTTCAAGGAAAGCGCCAGCGGCTACAGCGACAACTTCGACAGCAATACCCAGCTGCAGACCACGCACCTGGCCAGCCACCAGAACAACACCGCTGCGGCAGTGTTCGGTTCGCTGACCTATGACGTGTCCGACCAGCTGGTGCTGCGCGGCGGCGTGCGCTACACCAACGACAAGAAGGACTTCGCCACCACCGCGCGCATGAACGTCACGCAGACCGGTCCTGATTCGGTCGACGAGAGCAAGCACAAGGCCAACTGGGACATGAGCGCGACCTACAAGATCAACAAGGACGTCAACGCCTACGCCCGCGTAGCGACCGGCTTCCGCGCGCCGAGTATCGCCGCCGCTTCGGCATCGGTGCCGATCACCGTGGCCGATGCCGAAACCATCACCTCGTACGAAGCCGGTATCAAGGCCGACCTGTTCAACCGCCGCGCCCGCGCATCGGTCAGCGTCTACAACTACGATGTGAAGAACCAGCAGCTGACCGTGGTTGGCGGTAACTCCAACGTCACCAAGCTGATCAACGCGGCCAAGACCGTGGGCCGTGGCGTGGAGGCGGACTTCGAAGCCTTCATCACGCCTGACTTCAAAGTCACGGCTGGCGGTTCGTACAACTTCACCGAGATCAAGGATCCATCGCTGTCCGTGGCCAAGTGCGGTTCGTGCACCGTGACCAATCCGCTGAACGCGGCCGGCCGCGTCGTCATCGACGGCAACCCGCTGCCACAGGCGCCGAAGTACATCGTCAACGCCACCGCGCGCTACAACTGGGCGCTGGCCGATGGCAACCTGTTCGTGCTGACCGACTGGGCCTACCGCAGCAAGATCAACTTCTTCCTGTACGAAGCCAAGGAATTCACCGGCAAGCCTATGGTTGAAGGCGGCCTGCGCGTGGGTTACAACTGGCAGGGCGGCAAGTACGAAGTGGCGGCCTTCGGTCGCAACATCACCAACACCGAGCGCATCACCGGCGCGATCGACTTCAACAACCTGACCGGCTTCGTCAACGAACCGCGCCAGTTCGGTGTGCAGTTCAAGGGCAGCTTCTGATTTTTGGAATTTTGCCCGCTAGCCTAGACAGCTAGAAATTGGCCGTATATAATGCGGCCTCTTTTCCCTGATAGCTCAGTTGGTAGAGCGACGGACTGTTAATCCGCAGGTCCCTGGTTCGAGTCCAGGTCGGGGAGCCAGAATACGAAAGGCCGCATGTGTGCTTGCGACGATCAAGATCGTTGCAATGCCATATGCGGCTTTTTTTCGTTCGTCATGCCAAGGCCTGCTGGCGTCGCGTCCACTTCCCTTGTGTTAAGGCGTGCCGCCCCAGCCCTTGCTGAGCTTCTTGCACTTCTGCGGGCTCAGCTCCGGTCGGAAGCGGCAGTCCAGGGCGATGAAGAAGTCGCGCGTGACGTGGTAGTCGCGCTGGTAGCGTTCCAGTATGCGGTCGATCTCCCCTGTGGCGTAAAGCTGGGCGATGCCGCGCTCGAATGCATCGCGCTGGGCTTCGGTACGAAACCGCATCCAGTAAAATCTGCCCGGCCCCAACACATCGTGGAATGCCAGCTCCGCGTCGGCATTGCGTTTCTGCGGCAGTTGCAGCTTGAGGTAATACCGAAACACATCGGGTTGCGAAATAATGACGTCCGTGCGGTCGAGGAAGAGGGTGCCGGAGGGCATAGTTGCCGCTTCCCGGTAATTCGGATGATCCGCCATCGCTGCGGCGTAGGCTGGCCCCAGCACCTTTTGCGCGTTGCGGAACGCGATCACCCGGTACTTTTTCAAGTCGTCCACGTTCGATAGCGCGGGTATCCGGCTGCGCAAGGTAATCGCCATGTTGTGAAAATATGAAACCGGCCAGCGGCTCAGGTAGCCCCCCGGCACTGGTTGAGAAGAGGATGCCGTCGTGATGTCGAACACGCCTTGACGAAATTGCTCTTCGAAACGCACGTTGGGCAAATAGAGGAATTCAACGGTGATCTGCTGCGATGCGAACGCGGCGCGCAGTACGTCCGCATATAAGCCGGATGCGTGATCCGACAACACGAATGGCGCAATCACGCTTTGCGGGCCGATCTTGACAGTGGCTGGGCTGGCGCTGACTGATGCCAGCTCGGCGACCGGCGTTGCGGCGGCGGCTGCTGTAAAAACCACGGCGGTTAACCACATCGGCGCCCCCCATCGGACCAGTTTCCTTCCTTTATTATAGCCAGATACCGACGGCGTGTTGCTGGTCTCACGTGAGCCAGGGATGTCTTTTATGCTATATTTTGCGGCTCACCACTTTGACGGGATGACGCAAATGCTGAAGAGATTGTTTGTCGCGGTTGCGCTGGCCTTGCCGATGGCGGCCGGCCTGTGTGCGGAGCCTTTGCCGGTCCAGGTGCGCCTGACGCACGTGGCGCCCGATACCTGGCGCGCGGATTACCAATTTTCGCAGCCGGTGACGGCGATGCGGTTCGAGCCGGTGGGCGAGCTGCGCAAGTCCGCCTGGAAGGTGCTGACGCCAGGCGTGGCGCTGACCACCGACGCCACCTACGATGCGCTGGCCGCCGCCGACGGCAAGCCGATGCAGCTACTCTCCGTGGAAATTTCGGCGATTGAACAGCCCCTGGGCAAGTACTACCTGGCGACCGACCGGTTTTCGGATGGCGGCCGCCTGATCTATCTGGGCTTCCTACAAGGCGAGGCGTTGCAGGACAAGGCGGTGCGCGATATCGCAGCCGACTTCACGCTGCAAGGACTCGGCAAGGAAAACGTGCTGATGCCGGCCGTCGCCACCGGTCCCGCCGGCAGCGCGACGCCGTATGCCTACTTCGGCCCGCAGTCGCCGTTCACTGCCGGCGAGGGGCAAGTCCTGCTCGATCCTCAACTCTCCCCCTGGGCCAAAAGCCTGCTGCTCGACACGACCGCCAAGATGTCCGTCTATTACAGCGCGGCGTACGGACAGAAGCTGCGGCAACCCATGCTGCTGATGGTGGCCGTCAACGATACCACCACGCCGGGCCTGTCGTTCAAGGGCGGCGTGATCGGTGCGCAGATCGCCTACCGCCTCGGCGGCACGGCCTTGCTGACCCCCGAAAGCCCGAAGAAACGGGAGATCATCACCCAGGTGGTCGCGCATGAAATGGCGCATCTGTGGCAGGGCAATGTGCGCCGTGGCGGCATCAGCGGCCAGTCGCCGCCGTGGGTGCACGAGGGCGGCGCCGAGGCGATGGCGCTCGACGGCCTGCTGCGTACCGGCATCTGGAGCGCCGAGCAAGGCAAAGCCTACACCGATGCCACTGTGGCCGAATGCGAAAAGCTGGAACACAGCTTCGCCACTTATCGCGGCATCTATGCCTGCGGCTTCGAGCGCTTCAGCCGGCTCAAGGTCGGCATCGTGCCGCTGTGGCGCGACATGATCGCCGCCGCCGACGGCAAGGGCGAAATCTACAGCGAGGCCATGGTCGATGCGCTGGCCGCGCGCGGAGGCAAGGCCGCACCTTGATGTGCGTCAAAGGAGGGGGCGTGGCGCTTCTTATCATGGTAGTCCACCCTTTGAATGGAGGCTGCCATGGCCAACAGTTTGATGCGTCTCGATCCCTTCCGCGACATTGCCCGCTTCGATCCCTTCCGCGACATGGATGAAATGTTCCGCGACTTTGCGCCCTCGGTCTGGCGCAACGCCGATGTGGCGCCGCGCATGCGCATGGATGTGAGTGAAACCGAAAAAGAGTATCTCGTCAAAGCCGAAATCCCCGGCGTGCAGAAGGAGGACATCAAGGTCGCCATCAACGGCAACCAGGTGTCGCTGAGCGCGGAGATCAAGGACGAACAGCCGGCCAGCACCGGCAAGAGCGGCGCCCTGCGCAGCGAACGCTACTACGGCCAGCTGCAGCGCAGCTTCACGCTGCCGCAGGATGTGGACGACGACCAGGCCGAAGCCCGCTACGAGAACGGCGTACTGCACCTGACGCTGCCGAAGAAGGTCGGCACGGGCGGCAAGCAGCTGGCCATCCAGTAATCAGTGCGCGGGGGCGTTGCAGGCCGGGTCGGCGTCCCAGCGGCCTGAGCAGATACGCGACCGGCACAACATGCCTTCGATCAGCCCCAGCTGCTTGCAGCGCGCCAGCAGTTGCGCGGTGCTGTCGCCTTCCTGACGTTCGACCACGTCGCGGCTGCGCTCGGGCAGCACGGCGGCCGGCTTGCCCGCGTGGGCGACCAGCGCCGTGAGCAGGGCGACGTCGGTGTCGCCGCTTGTTGCAGGAGCGGAGGCGGCGGTGCGCGTCGCCGTCGGACGCGGGTTCGCGGCGCCTGCCATGATGACGCTGCTTGCTGCCGCCGGTTTGTGCGAAGTGGATGCCACATGTGGCGACTCGGGCTTGACCTGCGCGACGGCAACCGGCCTGGGCATGGGCGATGCGTCGACAGCCGCCGGCGGCCGTGCCACGACCTCGTTGACGATCGCCGCCGGCTGTTCGGCTTGCACGGCGGCCGGGTCATCCGGTTCGGCCTGGCGCCGCGCGACGGCGCTGCCGACGTGGTCGCGGCTGCGGGCGAACGAGCTTGGCGTCAGCGTCCTCTCGTGCATCAGCCACGCGACCGTGCCCATGGTCGCCAGCAGCACCCCCAGGCCGATGGTCCAGCCGTCGATGGTCCAGCCGGTGGGGCGCGGCGCTTTGGCGGCGGGGCGGGGGCCATGCTCCAGGTTCGCCAGGATGCGCTTGCCGCTGTCCGCCGCCGGGCGATTCGAACTCATCAGGTCGGGTTTTTGCTTGGACGTATCCACGGTATTTCCTCCGAATTTGATCTGGTCTTTCACGCCGCCGGCGCAAGCGCCTACGATGAAGCGTGCTCGCCCTTCAGTGTCCGATCTGCGGTGCGACCTTGCTTTGACGGAGCGCATCATGTTTCTCTTTTCGGTACTGCTGTTCTTTGTGCTGGCATGCCTGGGCGCGTGGCTGGCCTTGTTCCCCGCCGGGCGCGATGTGGTGGCGCAGTCGATGTCGGCCATCGGCCGCCGCATCGGGCGGGGGCTGCGCGGCGGCTGCCGGCAGGGCGCGCAACAGGCGGTGCAGGCCGGGCGCAGCGCCGGCGGCGGCGTGATGCGCACGCTGGTGTTTTTGCAGCGCCGTTATCTACTGGTGCTGTCGGCCGCGGTGCTGCTGACCGTGCCGCCGATGCTGGCGCTGGTGCTCAGCGGCCGCAACATGCTGGGCGGATTCGACAGCGACAGCCACGCCATCAACGACCAGGTCGCGGACCTGCTGAAAGGCGAACAACTGGCGGCGCCGGCGCCGTTGCCGCCGCTGGTGTTCACCACGGCGGAGGTGACGCTGGTGCGGCCCATGCTCGACAGCGCCAATCGCAACTGGCAGTTGCTCGATCCCGACTTTGCGCAGCGCCTGCTGCTGGTGTTCAAGATCATGAAAGAGAACCACGGCTACGACATGGCGATCCTGGAGGGCTACCGCAGTCCGGAGCGGCAGAATGCGCTGGCCGCAGCCGGCCCTGCCGTCACCAACGCCAAGGCTTTCCAGAGCTATCACCAGTTCGGCCTGGCGGCAGACTGCGCCTTCCTGCGCGACGGCAAGCTGCTGATTTCGGAGCGCGATCCGTGGGCCATGCGCGGCTACCGCTTGTATGGCGAAGCGGCCGAATCGGTCGGCCTGCGCTGGGGCGGGCGTTGGACCATGATGGACTTCGGCCACACCGAACTGCGCGTGGCGGGCACGGTACGGAAATAGGACGACGCACGGATATCGTTGTTTTGCGTCAAGAAATTGCCGCATCGTTGGTGGCACCATTGATCGGTCCGCTTGCTGCTCAGGCGCTATCGTTCACGCCGGCCTCGACCCATGATGCGAAGAATCTGGTTCCAGGTCTTCGACAAGGGCGTGATGGACGATGCCGAAGGCCGCGAGATCGACTTCCGCAACACCATCATCATCGCCACCTCCAACGCCGGCTCGGCCGCCATCATGCAGGCTTGCCTGAACAAGGAGGCGCCGCCGGATGGGGGCGACCTGGAAGCGCTGCTGCGCCCACACTTGTTCAAGCATTTCAAGCCGGCCTTCCTCGGCCGCCTGAAGGTGGTGCCGTACTACCCGATTCCGGACGCGGTGCTGGCGCAGATCGTCGCGCTCAAGCTGGACCGCATCGGCCGGCGCATTCGCGATCACCACCACGCGGAATTCAGCTACGACCAGGCCCTGGTCGACGCCGTGCTGGCGCGCTGCACCGAAGTCGATTCCGGCGCCCGCAACGTCGACCACATCCTCAACGGCAGCCTGCTGCCGGAGATCGCCGAGGCGGTGCTGCAGCGGATGTCGGAAGGCGTAGCCATCACCCGCATCAAGGTCGGCGCCAGCAAGCAGGGCCAGTTCAAATACACCATCAAATAGCGCGGAGGCCTTCATGTTCAGTGTCGCCCAACTGCTGGAACCGATCAGCGCAGCGCATCCCTGCGGCGAGGATGTCGCCTTCAGTGCGGAGGTGGACCAGATCGCGCAAGCGCGCCAGTACGACGACCCCTCGCTCGACCAGGGCGAATGGGTCTCGGCCTTGAAGGAAGCCGACTGGGAGTTCGTCGGCGCGCGCTGCGCCGACATGATCGCCACCCGCAGCAAGGACATGCGGCTGGCCGTCTGGCTGGCCGAAGCCCGCGCCAAAACGCAGGGCCTGCGTGGCCTGGGAGACGGCTACGCGGTGCTGGCTGAATTGTGCGAACGCTATTGGGACGGCATGTATCCGCAAGCCGACGATGGCGACTACGATCAGCGCATCGGCAACCTGTTCTGGCTCCTGGCCCGCACGCCGGCGCTGGTCAAGGAGATGCCGTTGACGGAGGGGGCTGCGCTGCTGCCGGACGCCGACTACTGCCTCGCCATGCTGGCCAACCTGGAACGCATCGTCGACCAGCGGCTGGGCACGGAGGGCCCGGGCTTCAGCGTCGCCAGGGACGCGGTGCAGGCGGTCATCCGCAGCATCGCGCCCTTGGGCAACATGGCGGCGCTGGCGGCTGGACAGGCCGCAAACGCAGCCGCGAACGGCACGCTGCCCAACCAGGCCGGTGGTCCGCTGCAAGACCGTTACCAGGCGCTGGCGCAGTTGCGCGCCGTCGCCGATTTCTTCCGCCGCACGGAGCCGCACAGCCCCGTGGCCTACCTGGCCGACCGGGCCGCCAGCTGGGGCGACATGCCGCTGCACGTCTGGCTGCGCGCCGTCATCAAGGATCCCGCCGCCATCGCCTGCGTGGAGGAGCTGCTGGGCTCTCCCAGCCGTAGCGAATGACAGCGGTATTGCTCAAAAAAAATATTTCCTTTAGAGCTATAGTTTCGCCTCAAATGGTGCTAGGATGGATTAGAGAGTTCCTTCACATCCGCTTTGAGGACAGCTATGAACAATCTGAAAATCGGCACACGCCTCGGTTTCGGTTTCTCACTCATCCTGTTGCTGCTGACCGCGATGACGGTTATCGGCATCCTGCGGCTAAGCAGCGCGAGCTCGATGACCGACCACATGATCAACGTGAAGATCCGCGACGAACGGCTGATTGCGGAGTGGGGCAAGATCATCGAAGTGAACGCCGCCCGCACCACCGGCGCATGGATGGTCGCCGATCCCGCCGACCAGAAGACGCTCGAAGGCATGATGGCCGAATCCTCCGGCCGCGCCACCAAGATCCAGGACCGGATCGGCGCCGACATCGAAGACGAGGAACTCAAGCCCCTGTTCCAGAAAGTGCTGGAGACCCGCAAGGTCTACACCGAGATCCGCAAGTCCGTCTTCGCCGCCAAGAACGCCGGCGATCTGGAAAAGGGCAAGAAGCTCTACGAGACCGACATGGCCCAGAGCCGCACCCTCTACCTCGACGCGCTGAAAAAATTCGCCGACCGCCAGGGCGCCTTGCTCGACCAGGCGGCGGTCGATATCCAGCACCAGTACACCAGCGGCCGCACGCTGCTCATGCTGCTGGGCGTGGCCGCGATTATCCTCGGCGTCACCGCCGCATGGTGGATCACGCGTACCATCACGCAGCCGATCAACCAGGCGGTGAAGGTGGCGGAGACGGTATCGTCGGGCGACCTGACCAGCGACATCCAGGTCGGCAGCAACGATGAAACCGGCCAACTGATGACCGCACTGAAGAACATGAACACAAACCTGGTCAACATCGTCGGCCAGGTGCGCAGCGGGACGGATTTGATGGCCCATGCCTCGACCGAGATCGCCGCCGGCAACCATGACCTGTCCTCGCGCACCGAGGAGCAAGCCAGCTCGCTGCAGGAGACCGCGTCCTCGATGGAGCAGCTGACGTCCACCGTGCGCTTCAACGCCGAGAATGCGCGCGAGGCCAACAAGCTGGCCGTCAATGCCTCGGAGATCGCCAGCCGTGGCGGCGCCGTCGTGGGCGAGGTGGTTCACACCATGGGTTCGATCAACGACTCGTCGCGCAAGATCGTCGACATCATTTCGGTCATCGACGGCATCGCCTTCCAGACCAATATCCTGGCGCTGAACGCGGCAGTGGAAGCGGCGCGCGCGGGCGAGCAGGGACGTGGCTTCGCGGTGGTCGCATCCGAAGTGCGCAACCTGGCGCAGCGCTCGGCCGCCGCCGCCAAGGACATCAAGGGCTTGATCGACGATTCGGTGCAGAAGGTGGCGCTGGGTTCGGACCTGGTCGATAAGGCCGGACAGACCATGAGCGAGATCGTCGACAGCATCGGTCGCGTCACGCAGATCATGAACCAGATCAGCAACGCCAGCGAAGAACAGAGCATCGGCATCGCCCAGGTAAACGACGCGATCACCCAGATGGACCAGGTGACGCAGCAGAACGCGGCGCTGGTGGAGCAGGCCGCAGCGGCGGCCGAATCGATGCAGGAACAGTCGGCCAAGCTGGCCGACGTGGTCAGCGTGTTCAAGCTGGATGCGGCGCAGATGGCGGTGAAGACACCGGCCTTGCCGCCTGCGCGGCCACGCGCCGCAGTGCCGAAGACGCGTCCCGCGCCGACGGTGGCGGCACCGGCCAGGAAGGCGCTGGCGGTCGCGCCCAAGCGCGCGACGGTCGCTTCCAGCGAATCGGACGGCTGGGAAGAGTTCTAAGCTTCGGTACAATGGCGGTCTATGACGACCGCCGCCTCATCCACGCCTCCAGCTCCACGCTCCACGCGCGCGCATTGCGCCGCGTGCCTGCGTCCGCAGCAGACCTGCATCTGTCATTGGGTCGCGGCGCTGCCGAACCAGGTGGAGGTGCTGATCCTTCAACACCCTATGGAAGTCAACAATGCCAAGGGCAGCGCGCGCCTGCTGCATCTGAGCTTGGCCCGCAGCCGATTGGAAGTAGGGGAGGCGTTCGCGCCGGAGCGTCTGCAGGCGCTGCTGTCGCCGGAGCGCCGCAGCGTGCTACTGTATCCCGACACGGTGGAGGACAAGTCGCTGGGCCTGGCCTCAGCGCGGCCCTTCGATGCGACGTGGTTGCGTGAGCCGCAGCTTTTGCGGCTGGTGGTATTGGATGGAACCTGGCGCAAGAGCCGCAAGATGCTGTATCTGAATCCGGCGCTGCAAAGCCTGCCGCGCCTGCCCTTGCGCGATACGCCGCCATCGCACTACCTGATCCGCAAGGCGCACCTGCCGGACCAGTTGTCCACGCTGGAGGCCACCGTCTATGCGCTGGCCCGGCTGGAAAACGATATAAATAAATTCAATCCACTGATCGATGCCTTCGACGGCTTCGTCGCGCAGCAGGCGGCCTACGTAGCCCGCCCGCCGTCAGGCGATCAGCTTTAGACCGGGCGGCAGGGCTTCGCCCAGCATGCGCTTCTCGTCGGCCTGGTCGAGCTGCACCACCTCGCGCACCATCGCGCTCCAGTTTGCGGGAGCGCCAACGGCGGCAAGGCGGCGCAGGATATCGGCCCGCAGCGCTTCGCCGATATCGCGCGAACGGTCGCCCGTCATGCGCGCCAGATGGGCTGCGGCGAAACCGGCCGGCTCGACCTTCTTCCAATCCAGCGACACGATAACCGCCAGCCAATGCTCGACCACGGCCGTCTCCACCACATCGTGCGCGCTGCCGTGGAAAGGCTGGCGTGCGCCGACGCGGCTCAGACCCCACAGGAAACGCGCCTGTGCCGCTTCGGCCTTGCCGGCGGCGTCGGCGCCGCCGCGTGTCTTGTTGACGGCGGCTTTGGCTGCCGCCTTGGTCGCCGCCTGCAACTGGCCCAGCATCCATGCGCCGATTTCGGCCTTGTAGTTGCCGGGGATGCGCTCCAGCGACGCGCCCAGGCGCAGCATGTCTTCCTCGCTGCCGTTGACCAGCGTGTGCGGACGGCGTCCGCGTTCCTGGTCGTCGGCCTGCACGTTGAAGGCAAAATCGTCCAGCACGCGCAGCTGCGCTTCCACACTGAGGCCGCCGGCAACGCGGCGCCACAGCGTCCACCATTCGGCGCAGACCTGGCTGTCCTTGTGGTGCTGGGCGCCGGTATCGAACAGCGCCCACAACTGCTCGATGCGCCACTCGTCCAGCGTGTAGCCGAAGCCGGGGCGCAGGCAGTAGCCGCTCAGGTTCAACCACGCGCGCTCATGCTCGGACGAACGGCGGCGGCCCTTGGCGCGCTGGATCAGCGCGTCGAACAGGCGGCGCAGCAGCGGCGTGGCCCAGCTTTCGCGGCTGCCCAGCAGGTGTTCGAGCTGCGTGCGCAACTGCTTCACTTCCTTCACCTCGACCTGCTGCGCGCGGCTGCCGAAGATGCGGTCTATCTTTTCGATGGCGGCATCGAAGCCTGCGGGCATCGGCGCTTCCTGTGGCGCAGCGGTGTCAGTGTCGCCGTCGATGGCGGCGGCATCGCCGCGCAGCTGGAACTCCAGCAGCCAGCGCTGTGCGCCTTCGATGGCGACGCAGTGCACATCCAGCGTGCCGACTTCGCTCAGCGTGGCGGCCAGTTGCACCGGGATCTCCTTGCGCGCATCGGTGGCGCTGCTGTCGCGCAGGACCGTGGCGATAGGCGGCAGCTGGACGTATTCGTCGGGCTGCAGCTCGACCAGCTCGCCGGCTTGCGGTGTGGCCACTTCGGCGATCGACGAGGCCAGGTGAAAGCGTACCGGCCGTCCGACGCGCAGCGCGAAGGTGCGGTCGGCCAGCAGGATCTCCCGGTTCTCCACGCTACCGCGCGGCAGGATGCAGATGGCGCGGCGTGGCTTGTCCTGGCGTGCCTCGTCGTCGAGCAGCAGGAAGTAGCTGCGCGGCGAGCCGCCGCCGATCACCGGTGCTTGGCCGGCCTGGCCCAGCGCGTAGGCGACGCCGCCGCGTGCCACCGCGACGTCGGGGTTGTCGTTGTGCAGAACGTGCAGGGCTTGTCCGCGCCAGTTGGTCAGCGTGGCTTCCAGCCGGTTGGCCAGCGCGTCTGCCCGGAACACGCCGCCGTTGAGCAGCAGCGTGTCGGGAATGGGGATGGCAGTGCTGTCGTCGGCTGTTATGCCCAGCGCCTCGCGCGCGGCTGCCGCGTGCTGGCGCAGGAAGCTGGCAAGGTGGCGCGTGATCGCCGCATCGCTGGCGTAGGGCAGGCCGAACTCCACGATCGCGCCCCGGCCGCGTCGTGCGGCCTCCTGCGTTTCATTCAAGGGGAAGAAGCCGTCCACCACCAGTTCCGCGACTTCATCGCGCGTCAGGTCGGCGGAGCGCGAGCCGCCGATCAGGCGCGCGCCGGAGCCGAGCAGCGTGACGGTGGTGCGTTCCGGCGCGTCGGTTGCCAGCAGCAGTTCCTTGGCGGCCCGGCAGCGCTCCGCCAGTTGCGACAGACGGCTGGCCGACAAGCGCGTGGGCGCCGCACCATCGGCCGCAGACGTCATGCGCGTCTCGACCAGATGGGCCAGCGCCAGATCCATATTGTCGCCGCCAAGTATCAGGTGGTTGCCCACGCCGATGCGGCTCATCCGCGGCTGGCCGTCGGCCATGTCGACTTTGATTAAACTGAAATCGGTAGTGCCGCCGCCGACGTCGCAGATCAGCACCAGGCGCGTATCCGTCAGGTCGGTCGCCAGCGTTGCGCGCTGCCGGTACAGCCAATCGTAGAAGGCCGCCTGCGGCTCCTCCAGCAAACGCAGGCTGGCCAGGCCGGCCATGCGCGCAGCCTCCAGCGTCAGCGCGCGCGCACCTTCGTCGAAGGACGCGGGTATCGTCAACACCAGCTGCTGGCGTTCCAACGGATGCTTAGGGAAGCGCGCGTTCCACGCGGCGCGCACATGCGCCAGATAGGAAGCGCTGGCCGCCACTGGCGAAACCTTGGCCACATCGGCCTCCGCGCCCCACGGCAGGATCGGCGCGGTGCGGTCCACGTGAGGATGCGACAGCCAGCTCTTGGCGCTGGAAACCAGACGCCCCGGTACCTGCGCGCCCAGCTTGCGCGCCAGACTGCCGACGACCACCTGCGACAGCCCCGCCACATCCGCAGCGGGCCACGGCAGTTGCAGATCGCCGTCCGCCAGCTCGCCCTGCGCCGGGTGATAGCGCAGGGACGGCAGCAGCGCGCCCGCAGCAACCTCGCCGGGCGCCACCAGCTGATCGATCTCGAACAGCTGTATCTGCGCGCTGCCCGGCTCCGCGTAAGCGAGCACCGTATTGGTGGTGCCCAGGTCGATGCTGACGACGTATTGACTCATGCTCAGGCAGCGATGCTTACGCCGCGCCGGTGCGCACGTCGAACTCCACCTTCCAGCGCTGGCCGTCGTTGGCCACAGCCAGCAGTTCCAGCGTGCCCGATTCGGTTGCCATCGCATGCAGGCGGACCTGCGCCACGTCGCCGGCCAGGCGGCCTTCCGGCGACAGCGTCGCCTGGATCTCGTTCATCTCGATCAGCTCATCGGGGCCCCAGAAGTCCAGAAGGTCGCCGATCTGGTCCTGGCGTCGCACCGACGAACCGAAGAAGCGGAACTGCACTGGCTCGCCGACCACCAGGCCGAATTCCTGATTCGGCAATTCGATCTCGCTGCCTTCCTCCATGCCGAACGGCGCCACGCACAGCGCCTGGATAGGCGGCTCCATGCCTGGAATCGCCGGCATCGACGATTCGATCGCCACGTAGTAGGCACGCGCCGTGCCACCGCGAATGCGCACGCCGCTACCGCGACGCACATACGAGTAGTAAGCCGCGCCGCGCGCCACGGCCAGGTCCAGGTCCGCGCCGCCCAGCATGCGTGCAGGCTCCGCGCCTTCCATGTACAGCCAGTCGTTGATGGTGCCCATGATGCGCTGCGCCAGCAGCTCCGACTTGAACACGCCGCCGTTGAACAGCACCGCCGTCGGATGCAGGAAGGTGGCGTCGGCGTTCTGCTTGCCGGCATAGCCTTCCAGTTCGCTGGTCGCGCCGACCTGGCGTGCCAGGAAGGCCGCCAGATGGCGCGTGATGCCCGCGTCCTGCGCGTACGGCAGGCCAAGCTGCGTCAGGCCTGCGCGCGTGCGCACCGCCGGCCGTGCCGACGCATCCACCTGAGGGAAGAAGCCGTCGAGGATAAAGGTGGTCACTTCGTCGCGCGTCAGTTCGGTGCGGATCGAACCGCCGATCAGTTTCGAGCCACGGCTTGGCACCACGATAGGCCAGGTATCGACGCTGGCGTCGGCCAGCAGTTTTTCCTTGGCGCTGCGGCAGCCGTAGGTCAGTGCGCGCATTTGCCAGGCGTCGAGCTGCGTGCCGCTGGCGGCGAGCTTGCGCGCCACCAGGTGCGCCAGCGCCAGGTCCATATTGTCGCCACCGAGCAGAATGTGGTCGCCCACCGCGATGCGGTGCGGTTCCAGCACGCCGTCGCGCTCCAGCACGGCGATCAGCGAGAAGTCGCTGGTGCCGCCGCCGACGTCGACCACGAGGATAATGTCGCCCGGCTTGACTTCCTTGCGCCAGCGGCCCTCGCTGCCCTGGATCCAGCTGTACAGGGCCGCTTGCGGCTCTTCCAGCAAGGTCAGGTTGGTGTAGCCGGCGGCGCGTGCCGCTTCGGCCGTCAGTTCGCGCGCGCCCGGATCGAACGAGGCGGGAATCGTCACCGTCACCGCCTGCTCGCCGAACGGTGCGTCAGGATAGGCTTGCTCCCATGCCTGGCGCAGATGCGTCAGATAGCGGGTCGATGCTTCCAGCGGCGAGACGCGCGTCACTTCTTCCGGCGCGTCATTCGGCAGCAGGGCGGAGCGGCGGTCTACACCCGGATGGCTCAACCAGCTCTTGGCGCTGGAGACCAGGCGGATAGGCGTGGTGGCGCCACGGCTGCGCGCCATCTCGCCGGCCACGCCGGTTTGTTCTTGTTCTGATTGCGGCCATGGCAGGCTCAATTCGCCCGGCGCCAGTTCGTCCGCGTGCGGCAGGTAGAGGAAGGACGGCAGCAACGGCAGTTCTTCCACCGTGCCCGGTGCGGTCAGCTGCGGAATGGCCAGCACGCCGTGCTGGGTTCTCTCGCCGTCGCTGGCGCCCAGGTCCACATAGGACAGCGCACTGTGCGTGGTGCCAAGGTCGATGCCGATGGCGTAGCGTGGGTCGCTCATAATTCCACCTCCGCCGGCGCCAGGATGGCTGCGTCGTGCGCTTCGGCCAGTTTCGGCAGACGCACGTTGGAAGCGCGCCAGCCGCGATGGCTCAAGGCGCCGCGGAACGGCGCGCTGCCGACCACGTTGCCGGTCAGGCGCACGGCGCTGGCGTCGAAGCCTTCTTCCAGCACGATGCGGCTGCCTTCGGCCTCGCTGCGCACCGCTTCGATGGTGAAGTGCTCGCGCAGCACCTTGCTGCAGCCTTCATGCACCACGCGCGCGGCGGCGCCGATGTCGGCGTCGGAATAGGCGCTCAGGTTTTCTTGCGTGAAGTCGATCAGGCGCGCTTCACGCTGGAACAGGCCAAGCAGCTGCAAGGCGGCATCCGGCGTGGCGACGCGCAACGGCGTCGGCGCAGGCGCTGGAGCAGGTGCTGGAGCCGGCGCGGCGACAGGTGCGGCGGCTGGTTGCGGCGCGTCGTCGATGCGCGTCAGGCGCGCAGCGTATTCGGCGTCGGACAGGGCGCGGAAGAACGCGCCGATCGCGATGGAGATCCGGCTAAAAAAAGACGGCAATGGTTGAGTCGAGTTGTTCATGTGTTTGCTCGTATTGGGTGAGCCGGGACGCCGCATCGGCGGCATCCTGGCGATGCGGGGGTGGGGGCGCGCGTGGCGCGGGGAAAGTCCTTCCCCCGGAAGCCCGCATGATACCAGCTTGACCACGTTGTCCCCAAGACAGCAAGCCCGCGAGATTGATATTTCGCTTGATATCGCCGTTTTTAGCGCCTAGAATACTGTATATGTATACAGTAGTTTGGTGCCGCCATGTCCCACGATGAAAACAACCATGAACAAGTGATGCTGCCGCCTCCTTCGCTGAAGGCGCAAAAAGGCCGTGGCGCGGTGTCGAACCTACAGGGCCGGTTCGAGGTCAACGCCCGCGTCGCCTACGACGATGGCTGGGAGCGTGAAGAGGAAGAACCCTCCGCATTGAAGACCGTGGTCACGGACGAATACTGCAAATCCATCCTCAGCCGCAACGCCTCGCCGGACTTGCCGTTCAGCGTATCGCTGAATCCGTACCGGGGCTGCGAACACGGATGCATTTACTGCTTCGCGCGGCCAACGCACAGCTACCTCGGCCTGTCGCCGGGCATGGATTTCGAGAGCAAGATCTTCGCCAAGGTCAACGCGCCGGAAGTGCTGCGGCGCGAGTTGGCCAAGGCTGCCTACGAGCCGTCCGCGATCGCCCTCGGCGTCAACACGGACGCCTACCAGCCCTGCGAGCGCGAACGCAAACTCACGCGCCGCGTGCTGGAGGTTTTACAAGAATGCCAGCACCCGGTAGGGCTGATCACCAAGTCCTCGCTGATCGAGCGCGATATCGACATCCTGTCTGCCATGGCGGCCCGGCAGCAGGCCGGCGTCGCCATCACGCTGACCACGCTGGACCCGGCCGTCTCGCGCACGCTGGAGCCGCGCGCCGCCGCACCGGCCCGCCGCCTGCGCACGATACGCACGCTGACCGACGCCGGCATCCCGGTCGCGGTCAGCATCGCGCCGATTATCCCCTTCGTCACGGAACCCGACCTGGAGCGCATCCTGGAAGCGGTCAAGGAAGCCGGCGCCGTCAGCGCCCACTACACCGTGCTGCGCCTGCCGTGGGAAGTGGCGCCCTTGTTCCAGCAATGGCTGCAGGCGCACTTTCCCGATCGCGCCAAGCGGGTGATGAACCGTGTGCGCGAGATGCGCGGCGGCAAAGACTACGACAGCGACTTCGGCGCCCGCATGAAAGGCGAGGGCGTATGGGCCGAGCTGATACGCCAGCGCTTCAAGATCGCCACCGAGCGTCTCGACCTGACAGGGCGCGGCAGCCGCTTCCACAACATGGACGCGTCGCAGTTCACGCGGCCGCTGGTGGTGCCGCCGCTGGGCGCGCGCGCCAAGGCGGCGGCCGCAGCGGGACAGATGGATTTATTCTGACGCGTCCACCACACCTGTGTAGACGGAGAGCTCAACATCGTCCGCGAACGGCATCGACATGAAGCCCGATGCTGGCGAACGCACCATCGCTACGTAGTCCGGGTTGTAGTCGGCGTTGTCGGCGACGATGATCGCGCCCGGGCGCAGCCTGCTTTGCACCAGCGCCAGGATCTCTGGGTAGAGCGCCTTGGCGCCGTCGAGCAGCAGCAGGTCGATGCGCTCGGGCAGGTCGGTGGCCAGTGTTTCCAGCGCATCGCCGGCGCGGATTTCCACCAGGTCGAGCAGGCCGCCGGCGATCAGGTTGTCGCGCGCCCGCTCCACCTTGGACAGCTCGAACTCGGTGGTGATCAAGCGGCCGCCGCCGTTGTCGCGCAGGGCGGAAGCAAGGTACAAAGTCGAGAGGCCGAACGACGTGCCGAACTCGATGATGTTGCGCGCGTTGCTGCTGCGCGCCAGCATGTACAGCAGCGCGCCGGTCTCGCGCGATACCGGCAACGGCGCATCCTTCAGGCGATGGTAGAGATTGAGGTACTCGGTCTTGCTGCGCATCAGGCGTTCGCGTTCGTCCTTGGTCAGTTCGGCGACGGCAGGGATGTCGGCGATGCGCACGGCGGCAGTCTCTTCGAACAAGCGGTCGAGCAGGGCGGCAACGGGTTGGGAGGTCAGGGTAGTCATGCTGGATTCCTTTAGAAGTAAGAACGGATATAATATGAAGAATCCTTCATGTTTCCAATTCGCGTTCCCGCTCCCTGCCATGACAGATAGCCCCAAAGCCTCGATCTCCCCGCGCAGAAAGCCGAAACAGGCTCGCTCCGCCGACCTGGTTTCCGCGATACTGGAGGCGGCTATTCAGGTTTTGGCGAAGGAGGGCGTGCGCCGCTTCACCACCACGCGGGTGGCGGAGCGGGCGGGCGTGAGCGTGGGCTCGGTGTATCAGTACTTTCCGAACAAGGCGTCCATCCTGTTCCGGCTGCAAGCGGATGAGTGGCGGCAGACCACGGAAATGCTGATCAACATCCTGCAAGAAAAGCAGAAGCCGCCGCTGGAACGGCTGCGCGCGCTGGTGCACGCCTTCCTGCGCTCGGAAGTGGAAGAGGCTGAAGTCCGCACTGCGCTCAACGATGCCGCGCCTTACTACCGCGACAGTCCAGAAGCCCACGAGACGCGCTCGGAGGTCGACGGCATCATGAATGCCTTCATGCTGGAAGCCCTGCCATCGGTCACGGACAGCGTGCGAGCCCTGGCGGGCGACCTCGTCATGACGACCTTCGGTTCAGTCGGCAAACAGTTTTCGGAAACACCGCGTACGGAGGAGGAAACCCACGCCTACTCGGAAGCGCTGGCCGACATGCTGTGCGCGTATCTCGCCAGCCTCAACTAGTCCTTCAACGCCGCCAGGTGGCGTTCGATCTCGAACACGTGCTGATCGTGGCGGCCCAGTTCGCGCAGCGCGTTGGCCAAGTGGTTGAGGTAGTCGCTGTTCGGCCCGCTCGGTCCGGCTGAACGGGCGATGTGGCGCGCGATCTCCTGTTCGGAGGCTGCACCGAGGAAGGCCGTATTGTCCGGCGTGGCGATGTAGACCAGGCCTTCCACGCTGTCACCCTCTTCGAACGCGATGGCGATCGCCAGCCGCAGATAGCCGTTCTTTTCGCGGTGGTCCAGGTGGGCGAACACTTCCGGCGTGATCAGGTAGGCCATGCCGTGGCAGATGGCGCCGGCCTCTTCGATAATGGTAACAACCCGTCCCGGCGCGTCCGGCGTGCCGCGATGGTCGTGCGAACCTTGCCAGAAGCGCCGCGTCCAGTTGGCGATGCTGGCCGGGCGGCGTTCAAGGTAGGGGAAGTCGGCCTTGTAAATCAGGGAACCGTAGCCGAACAGCCAGACGCTGTGGTGGCCGTCGAACTGGTCCATCTGCTGATTGATGGCGATGGTATCTGCTGTCATAGGTCAATTATAAGACGATCAGCCCTGCGGCACATTCCACTGATGGGCCGCCGCAAACTCCTGCAGGAAGGCGACGAAGCTTTCGGCCGCCGGCGACAGCGCCCGCGCATTGCGGGTGTAGACGAAAAAGCGCCGCGTCAGCGCCGGCGATTCCAATGGCCGCATCTGCAAGCCGTAGAGCTGCACCATTTTTTCCGCGTACGGCAGGCACACCGTGATGCCGAGGCGCGCGTGCACCATGGCCAGCGCGGTGGTCATGAAGGTCACTTCGTTGTACGGGCTCAGCGATTGTTCGCGGAAGGACGCGTGCATGTCGCGCAGCAGCCGTTCGGTGAACTGCCCCTGCAGCGAAATCAGCGGGAACTCGTTGACGTCGGCCCAGGTGATGCGCTTGCGCTGCTCCAGCGGATGGCCGGGCGGATATACCACCACGAAGGGCATCTCGAACAAGGGCTGCGCTTCGATCTCGGCCGTGGTGTCGCGGTCCGGGCCGATGCCGAAGTCGGCCTCGCCGCTGAACACCCGCGCCGACACCATCTCCACCGGGCTGTCGGCCAGCCACACCTGCACGTCCGGATAGCGCGCCTTGTAGGCGGCGATCACCTCGGGTATCAGCGTGCAGGACAGCATCTGCGGCGCCGCCACCCGCACCGAACCCTGCTTGAGCGCCTTGCGGCTGGCGATGTCGGCCATGGCCCGGTCCAGGTCTTGCAGCATCTTCTCGAACAGCGGCGTCAGCTCGCGGCCGATCTCGGACAGCTGCGCTTTGCGCGTGGTACGCTCGACGACGCGCACGCCCAGCATCTGTTCCAGCTCCTTGATCTGCCCGCTGAGCGCGGACTGCGTCACATTGAGATGCTCGGCGGCCAGCGTAAAGCTGCCGGTTTTGGCGAGCGCCACCAGGGCGCGCATCTGGCGCAAACTAGGATTCATCGGAAAACCTGATAAGTGAGCTGAAAAATATCGTTTGTATGATATCTGAAATTCGCATTTAATGCGGAATGACCGAGTTGGAGACAAACATGAAAATCAAGCAAATACACCACGTGGCCTACCGCTGCATCGACGCCAAGCAGACCGTCGAGTGGTACGTCAAACACCTGAACATGGACTTCGTGCTGGCCATCGCCGAAGACGAAGTGCCGTCCACCAAGGCGCCGGACCCGTATATGCACGTGTTCCTGGACGCCGGCCACGGCAACGTGCTGGCCTTCTTCGAGCTGCCGACGCAGGCGCCGATGGACCGCGACCACAACACCCCGGCCTGGGTGCAGCACCTGGCGATGGAGGTCGAGACCATGGACGAACTGCTGGCCGCCAAGGAGCGCCTGGTCGCCGCCGGCATCAGCGTGATCGGCCCGATCAACCACACCATCTTCAAATCGATCTACTTCTTCGACCCGAACGGCCACCGCCTGGAACTGGCGGTCAACACCGGCACGCCGGAGATGATGCAAAAGCTCGACGCCGTCAAATGGGAGATGCTGGAAGAGTGGTCGCAAACCCGCAAGGCGCCCAAGCACGCCGCCTGGATGCACGCACCGGAGGTGAAAGCATGAAGCTCGCAACCCTGAAAGACGGCAGCCGCGATGGCCGCCTGGTGGTGGTCAGCCGCGACCTGTCGCGCTACCAGCACGTACCGAAAATCTCCGCCACGCTGCAGCACGCGCTGGACAACTGGGAGTTGGTGTCGCCACGCCTGGAGCAGGTCTACGCCACGCTGAACGCAGGCGAAGCCGTCGACACCCATCCGTTCGACCAGCATTACTGCCACTCGCCGCTGCCGCGTGCCTATCAATGGGCCGACGGTTCCGCCTACATCAACCACGTTGAACTGGTGCGCAAGGCGCGCAACGCCGAAGTGCCTGCTTCGTTCTACACCGACCCGCTGATGTACCAGGGCGGCTCGGACAGCTTCATCGGCCCGCGCGATCCGATCTTCGCGCTGTCGGAAGAATGGGGCATCGACCTGGAGGCCGAAGTAGCCGTCATCACCGGCGACGTGCGCATGGGCGCCAGCGTTGAAGACAGCGCCAAGGCGATCCGCCTGGTCATGCTGGTCAACGACGTCTCGCTGCGCAACCTGATTCCGAACGAACTGGCCAAGGGCTTCGGCTTCTTCCAGTCCAAGGCCGCCAGCGCGTTCTCGCCGGTGGCGGTCACGCCGGACGAACTGGGCGCGCACTGGGCCGACACCAAGCTGCACCTGCCGCTGCTGGTCGATCTGAACCAGCAGCCTTTCGGCAAGCCGAACGCCGGCGAAGACATGACCTTCAACTTCGCGCAACTGGTGGCGCATGCCGCCGCCACGCGTGAGCTGGCGGCCGGCACCATCATCGGTTCCGGCACGGTGTCGAACAAGCAGGGCAGCCTGCATGGATCCAGCATCGCCAACGGCGGCGTGGGTTACTGCTGCCTGGCCGAGGTGCGCATGTACGAGACCATCGAGAGCGGCAAGCCGCAGACCGGCTTCCTCAAGTTCGGCGACAGCGTGCGCATCGAGATGCACGACGAGCATGGCGCCAGCATCTTCGGCGCCATCGAACAAACCGTCACGCACTACCAAGAGCGCAGCTAAAGCGCCGGCGAGGCAGGAGGAGACAAGATGGAACAACAAGTAGATATCCCCGCACTCATCGACAACAACAAGATCAGCGCCTTCCAGATCGGCGTGTATCTGCTGTGCGGCCTGTGCATCCTGATGGACGGTTTCGACGTGCAGGCGATGGGCTACGTGGCGCCGGCCATCATCCAGGAATGGCATGTCAGCAAAGCCAGCCTGGGGCCGGTGTTCGGCGCCGGCCTGCTTGGCATGCTGGTCGGTTCGCTGGTGTTCAGCGTGATGGCGGACAAGATAGGCCGTCGTCCGGTGCTGATCGGCGCGACCATGTTCTTCTCGGTCTGCATGTTGCTGACTCCTTCCTGCACCACGCTGGAACAGCTGCAATGGCTGCGCTTCGTCACCGGCGTCGGCCTCGGCGCCATCATGCCCAACGTGATGGCGCTGGCCGGCGAGTACAGCCCGCTGCGCCGCCGCGTCACGCTGATGATGCTGGTGTCCTGCGGCTTCACCGTGGGCGCCGTAGTGGGCGGCCTGGCCTCGGCCGCGCTGATTCCTTCGTACGGCTGGCAGTCGGTGTTCTACGTCGGCGGCGTGCTGCCGCTGGCGATCGGCGTGCTGATGATCTTCATGCTGCCGGAGTCGATGCAGTACGTGGTCCTGAGCGGCAAGCGCGTCGAGCGCGTGGCGCAGTGGCTGCGCCGCATCGATCCAACGTCCACCGTGCATGCGGGCAGCCGCTACCTGGTGCACGAGAAGACCGGCAAGCGCGGCTCCGTGGCGGAGCTGTTCCGCGAAGGCCGCGCGCGCACCACCGTGCTGCTTTGGCTGGTCAACTTCCTCAACCTGCTCAACCTGTACTTCCTGTCGAACTGGCTGCCGACCATCCTCAAGGACGCCGGCATGTCGACCAGCATGGCGGTATTGGCCGGCACCATCCTGCCTATCGGCGGCACCATCGGCACGCTGATGATGGGTCAACTGATCGACCGCTCCAGCTTCCGCCGCGTGCTGATACCTGGCTTCCTGGTGGCGTCCGTGGCGATCGTGCTGATCGGCCGTCCGGAAGCGTCGCTGGCCTTCCTGTTCCTGGCGATCCTGGTGGCGGGCTTCTGCATCGTCGGCGGCCAGCCGGCCGTGAACGCGCTGGCGGCCAACTACTATCCGACCACGCTGCGCTCGACCGGCATCGGCTGGAGCCTGGGCGTGGGCCGCGTCGGCTCCATCATCGGCCCGGTGCTGGGCGGTGAACTGATACGCATGAACTGGCCGAACAGCACCATCTTCGTCATCGCCGCCGTGCCGGCGCTGCTGTCGGCGGTCATGCTGTGGATGATGGACCGTCCGCAGCCGGCCCAAATTTTTGAACGAGAACTTGCATGAAGCTTTATACCTACTTCCGCAGCACCGCCGCCTACCGCGTGCGCATTGCGCTGAACCTGAAAGGCCTGGCCTACGAGGCCTTGCCGGTGCACCTGCTGCGCAACGGCGGCGAACAGCTGGCCGACGCCTACCGCGCCGTCAATCCATCGGCGCTGCTGCCGACGCTGGACGATGACGGCAGCGTGATCGGCCAGTCGCTGGCCATCATCGAATACCTGGAAGAGACGCGCCCGCAAGTGCCGCTGCTGCCAAGCGCCGCCGCCGACCGCGCCCGCGTGCGCGCGCTGGCGCTGACGGTGGCCGCCGACACGCACCCGCTGGGCAACCTGCGCGTGTTGAAGTATCTGAAGGGGGAGTTGAACGTCAGCGAAGAGGTCAAGCTGCAATGGCAGCGGCATTGGCTGGGCGCCGGCATGGCGACGCTGGAGCGCTTGCTGGCGGACGACCCGCGCACGGGCCGCTACTGCCATGGCGATACACCGACGCTGGCCGATTGCTGCCTGGTGCCGCAGGTGTTCGGCGCCCAGCGCTTCGGCGTGGACCTGGCGCCGTATCCGACAGTGATGCGCATCTTCGACGCCTGCGCCGAGCTGCCTGCCTTCCAGCAGGCGCACCCGTCGCAGCAGCCGGACGCCGAATAGGCGCCTGCAGGATCAGAACCGGCTGGTCAGCGTCACGCTTGCATTGCGCGACGCGCCCGGCTGGATCTGCACGTTGTTGATGGCCGATTCGTAGAAGCGCGCGTTGCCGACGTTGTTCAACTTGAAGCGCACCTCATACTGCTTGCCGCGATAGCCTATCGCCGCATCCACGCGGCCGTAGCCGGGCAGCTGCACGGCGTTGTCCGACAGCGCGAACTGGCTGCCGCTGAGCAGCACGCCCAGGCCCGCGCTCCACGCGCCGCCCAACTCCTGGTCCACCCACAGCGATGCGCGTTGGCGCGGCGTCATCTCCGCCCGATTGCCGCTCGGGATATCGTTGGATGCGACGATGCGCGCATCGTTGTAGGTGTAGGATGCGTTCAGGCGACCGCCTTGCCACAGCGTGCCTTGCAGCTCCAGCTCAACGCCCTGGTTGCGCTGTTTGCCGACCTGTAGCTGGCGCAGGCCTGCCGGATCGGACGGGTCCAGCGTCAGCTGATTGCGCTGCTCGATGCGGAACAGCGCGGCGGTGGTGGAGAAGCGGCCGCCCAGCCATTCCTGCTTGTAGCCCACTTCCTGCAAATCCGTCTGCAACGGCTTGACCTGCGACAGCGGCGTGCTGCCGGTGTACAGCAGGTCGCCGCCGCCTGGCTGCGACGAGCGGCTCAGGTTCAGATACCACGACTGTCCGTCCAGCGGCTGGTACACCAGGCCCGCGCGCGGCGAGACAACGTTATCAGTGCGTTCGCTGAACACCTTGGCCAGGCGATTGTCCTGCTCCTGCTGGAAGCGGTCGAAGCGCACGCCAGCCAGTGCCTTCCACTGCGGCGCGATGCTGATCTGGTCCTGCAGGTACAGCGCCCGGGTCTTGGCCGTGAACGCGTTGTTCAGCGATACCGGCAGGGTGCTCAGGGCAGGCGCAGGCAGCACATGCTGCGGCGCGTACAGGTTCACGGGAAAGGCGATGCCGGTCTGCGCGGTGACGACATCGCGCTTCTGGTCCGACAGCTCCAAGCCGACCAGCAGCGCATGCTGGTCCAGCGTGTACGCCAACTCGGTTTGGTTGATCAGGTTGCGCTGCGTCTGCGGGAAGTAGGTGATCTGGCGCGACACGGTCTTGTCGGCGTTGACGCGGCGGTTGCGTGTGTTCACGCCTTCAAGTTCCGTGCGGCTGTACTGGAAGGTGTTTTCCAGCTTCAGCCGGTCGTTGAAGCGGTGTTCCAGCTTGGCCTTCGCCATGTCGCTGTCGGTGCGGGTGTAGTCGTAGCTTTCGCCGTAGTAGGTCGAAGGCGGTACATCGACCGGCCGGCCCGCCAGCGACGGCACGCCGCGATCCGGCGTGCGGTCTTCGCGTTGTACCTCGGCTTGCAGCAGCAGCGAGGTTGCCGGCGACAGTGCAAACTTCAGCGAAGGCGCCAGCAGCTTGCGCGTGTGTTCGACCACATCGCGATAGCTGTCGCCGCTATCGTACACGGCGATCAGGCGGCCATCGATGCCGCCGCCCAGGGCGCCGCCGGCATCGACGCTCGCGCGCCGTTCGTTATCCGACGCCACCGTGGCGGAGACTTCGGTTTCCTGCCTGGCGCGCGGCTGCTTGCTGACGCGGTTGATCAGGCCACCGGCCGAACCGCGCCCATACAGCGCCGCAGCGGCGCCCTTGATCACTTCGATCTTCTCCACCGTCGCCAGGTCGCGCGAGTACAGCGTGTCGTCGCGCACGCCATCGAGGCTGGCGTCGCGCAGCGAGTAAAAGCCGCGGATGTAGAACTCATCGCGCCGGCCTTCGCCTTGGCCGGCCACCACGCTGCTGACATAGTCCAGCGCGTCCTTGCTGGTCAACGCGGCGCGGTTGCGCAGATTTTCCTGGCTCACGATGCTGACCGATTGCGGCGCGTCGAGCAGGCTGCCCTGGGTCTTGGCGCCGGCGGCGGCGCCGGCCAGGCCATCGCTGGCGCCGGTCACGACGACCTGCTGCATGGTCTGGATGTCTTCCGCATGGGCGTTGAAAAAGAGGCCTGCCAGCAGCAGGGGGACTGGTTTGAGAACGGTTTTCATTGAGCGGGGAAGTGGTTGTGTAAAAAGCGGCACAACCTTATCTTGCAAAAACGCAAATGTCAATGCAAATGATAATGATTCGCGTTAAGTTGTTGTGGCGATGCCGTCAGGCGCGGCCGCCGCGTCAGGCGCTGACCACCCGGTCGCGCCCTTCGTGCTTGGCCTGGTACAGCGCCTTGTCGGCCCGCGATATCAGCGAGGAGGCGCTGTCCGGCGGCCCCTCCGGCAGCGATGCCGCCACGCCGATGCTGACGGTGAGCGCGATCTGCTCGCCGTTGTCGCCCTCGATGCGCAGCGCCGCCACATCGCAGCGCAGCCGTTCGGCGGCGCCGCTGGCGACATCGACATCGGTCTCCGGCATCAGCAACACGAACTCCTCGCCGCCGAAGCGCGACGCCATGTCGATATTGCGCATGCCGCCCGCCAGCGCCCGCGCGACCGCCACGATGGCGCGGTCGCCCGCCTCGTGGCCGTAGATGTCGTTGACGTTCTTGAAGTGGTCGATGTCGACCATCAGCAGCGACAGCGGATGCTTGAAGCGGCGGCTGCGTTCCAGCTCCTTGTTGATCTGCTCCGTCATGCGGCGGCGGTTGCCGATGCCGGTCAGCGGGTCGGTGGTGGCCAGCTGTTCGAGCTTGGTGTTGGCCACCATCAGTTCCAAAGTGCGCTGAAGTACGCGTGCTTCCAGCTGGTTGCGTTCATCGTGCAGCGCGCACAGCGTCTGGCGGCGGCTGCGCAGCGCCACGATCAGCGCCGAGATCAATATCCCCTCCAGCACGATCAGCGTGGCGCCGGCCAGGATCTGCCACAGGTATTGTTCGAACACGCTCTGCGGCCGGTTGACCCACTGCGCCGTCGGCGGAATATTTTGCAGGTGGAAGCGCTGCACCGCGCCGTAGTCGAACAGGTAGCCGGGGATGCCGGCGATGTCGGGCGGCTGCTGCATCAGGATCTTGGCGATGGCGCGGCCGATGCGCTCGGCGCTGACCACATAGCCGCCGACCACGCCGGGCACCACGATGGCTTCCCAGTTGGTGAAGATCGGCACCTGCGTGGTGGCCGCCAGCTGGCGCGCGATGTCCACCGGCCGGCGCCGCGCGCCGGTGCTGTCGTGATAGGTCGGCAGCAGGAAGATGGCGCTGCCCGGCCGCAGCAGCGCCGCCTGGCGGAAGATCTCGGCGTAGCTCAGCTGGTCCCAGTATTCAAAGCTCATCTGTCTGGCGTAGTTGCCGGCCACCTGGCGCACGCCGTTCACCGATTCCTGGATGCGCTCCGTGCTGTCGCCGATCACCACCACGTGCCGCACATCCGGCGCCACCTGCGGGATGATGCCGATGGTGCGGCCGAAGTCTGCCTGCACCTGGTAGGCGATGCCGTCGGGCGGCTGCCAGTTCAGGCGTCCATGGTTCAGGTAGTGGCGCGGCACGCCGCGGAACAGGCCGGGGCGCTCGCTGAGGAAGCGGGCCGCCACATAGTTTTCGGTGATGATGGCGTCGAACTGGATGTGCGCGTACTTGGTGCGCAGGTACTGCTCCATGCCGGCCTGCGCCTGCTCGTCGCCGACGCGCACGGCGTCGAAGCGCTCCTCGAAGATGCCCAGCGCCGACGTCAGGTTCTTGTCGGCCAGTTCTGCGGACAGGCCCTTGTGGATCAGGCGCTGCCAGGCCGACGCCGAATCGGCGCCCAGCGAATACAGCACCAGCACCTTGCGCTCCCTGGCCGCCCAGGACGGCGCCGGCAGCGCCAGGATCAGCAGCGCGCAGCACAGCAGCAGCCGGTGCCAGAGTTGGCGCGGCATCGCGGCTAACGGGGCAGGTGGGCGGTCCGGGGGCGGCATGATCGGCGGTGTATCCGAAGGCAAAAAAGCATGGGCAGCGAAATTTGCATTCAAGCAAGTCTAACATGCTTTCTTTTCACTACTGTTGCTTGGCCGGTACATATCGCCCCGCCTTTTTTTCATGCGGCCCGCAGTGCGTCGACGATTTTCATGCGGGCCGCGCGCAGCGCCGGCAGGAAGCCGCCGACCACGCCCATCGCCAGCGAAAACATGAGCGTTTTGACCACGATGGCGGGCGTCAGCCGGAAGCCGAAGGCCAGCTCGGAGAAGGACTGGAAATTGGTGGTCGAGAAGGACAGGAACTGCATCAGCGAGGCGCAGGCCAGGCCCAGCGCGCCGCCCACCACCGCCAGCAGCATGGACTCGGCCAGGAAGGCGGCCAGGATGCTGCGGCGCTGGAAGCCCAATGCGCGCAAGGTGCCGATCTCGCCGACGCGGTTGGCGACCGAGGCGTACATGGTGATGGTGGCGCCTATCATCGCGCCGATCGAGAAGATCACCGACAGGATCAGCCCCAGCACGCTGATGAAGGTGGACAGCGCCTTCGACTGGTCCGAGTAGAAGGTCTGTTCGCGCTTGGCGTCCAGCGTCAGGCGCTGATCGCTTTCGATGTCCTTCTTGAAACCGTCGAACAGCGAAGTGTCGGCCAGCCGCAGCACCATGGCCGAATAGGCGTTGCGGCGGAAGGCCGGCATCAACTGGTCGGCGTCGCCCCAGATCTCGGAATCGAAGCCGCTGTTGCCGGCGTCGAACAGGCCGACCACGGTCCATTCGCGCTGGCCGAAGCGCAGCTTCTCGCCGATGCCTGCGCCCTCGAAGCGGCGCGCGATGCTGGCGCCGGCGATGATCTCGGAAGCGCCGGTACGGAACATGCGGCCTGCCGTCAGCCTGACCTGCGGCCGCAACATCATGCCGCGCTGCGAGATGCCGCGGATGATGACGTTGGACGGCTTGGCCGAGCCGCGCTTGTTGAGCGAGATGAGCACCACGGTTTCTTTCGACAGCATCGGCTGGCCGTCGGCGCCGCGCGCGATGGCCGGATGGCTGGAGGCCACGCTGGCCTGGGTGCGGTCGATGCCGCTCTGTACTTCGGTGTCGGCCGAGCGGCGTATCAGGATCACGTTGTCGTATTCGCCGGTCGTCACCATGGTGTTGCGCAGGCCTTCGTCCAGCATCAGCACCGTGGCGAACACGAACACCACCAGCGCCAGGCCGGCGCCGGTCAGCGCGGTGGTCAGGCGGCGGGCCCACAGGTTGCGCGCCACGTAGGAAATAGGAATCTTCAACCTATGCTCCTCAAGCCGTCGACGATGTTGATGCGCACCGCGCGCACGGTCGGCGCGATGGCGGCCACGGCGCCGATGGCCAGCGCCGCCAGCACCTGCTGGATAACCGTCAGCTGCGACACTTCGAACACCGGGAACATGGTGCCCATCACCTTGCCGAGGAAGGCGGCGAACGGGAACAGGATGACGATGCCGATGGCCGCGCCGAAGGCCGACAGCAGCAGCGATTCGCCGAAGATCATCAGCGCCAGGAAGCCGGGGCCGAAGCCCAGCGCCTTCAGCGTGGCGTACTCGCCGAGCCGCTCGCGCGCGCTCATGGCCATGGTGTTGGCCATCACCGCTGCGATAATGATGATGACCACGAACGACACCACGCGGATCGCCACCACGATGGCCTCCGACATCGACACAAAGCCCAGCTGGAAGGCTTTCTCGGTTTCGGTCAGCGTCTCGGCCAGCGAGTTGGCGAACTCCTTGTCCACTGCGGCCGAGATGGCGGCGGCGTTTTCCGGCTGGTCGATCTGCACCACGTACACGCCGATCTGGTTGGCGCGGCGCGGCGCCACCTTCTTCATCGTCTCGTTGACGTAGTCCCAGTGGAAGAACAGGGTGGCGGTGTTGGTGGTGCTCTGCTTGCCGTCGTAGATGCCGCGCACCACCAGCTCCCAGTTGCCGGGATAGATGGTGCCCTTGAGCGGAATGATGTCGCCCACCTTGAAGCCGTATTGGTCGGCCAGCTTGCGGCCGACGATGCAGCCCTTGCGGTCGCGCAGGAAGGCGGCGCGGTCGTCGGGAGGCAGCAGGTAGTCGGGGTAGATGTTCAGGTAGGTGTCGCCGGAGATGGCGAACTGCGCGAAGAAGTTCTTCGGATCCTTGTACGTGCCCTGGAACCAGTTGGCGAAGCCGACGCCGGATACGCCGGGCACCGCGCGGATGCGCGCCTGGTAGGACAGCGGCAGCGGGAACACCAGCGAGGTCTTGTTGCGCGTGACGAGCGTGGTGTTGGACGCGCCCTCGGCGCCGGCGTACCACGCGTCCACCACCGTTTGCAGCAGGCCGAAGGAAAAGATCGCCACCACCAGGCCGAGGATGGTCAGCGAGGTGCGCAGCTTGTGGCGCATGGTGTTCTTGAAGATCAGCCGCAGCGTGTACATGGCGTTACGCGTGCACGGCCGGCAGGCCGTCGAGCAGTTCGCCCTTTTCGAGATGGATCATGGTGCGCGCCTGCGCCGCCGCGTGGGCGTCGTGCGTCACCATGATGATGGTCTTGCCCAGCTGCTGGTTCAGCTGCTGCAGCAGGGCCAGGATCTCGGTGGCCGAGTTCCGATCCAGGTCGCCGGTCGGTTCGTCTGCCACGATGATCGCCGGGTCGGTGACGATGGCGCGGGCGATGGCCACGCGCTGCTGCTGGCCGCCGGACAGTTCGTTCGGCGTGTGGTCCATGCGGTCGGCCAGGTTGACCATCTCCAGCGTCAGCTCGACGCGCTCGCGCCGTTCGCGCCGCGACAGGGGCGTGAGCAGCAGCGGCAGCTCGACGTTCTCGAACGCCGACAGCACCGGCATCAGGTTATAGAACTGGAAGATGAAGCCGACGTTGGCCGCGCGCCAGTGCGCCAGGTCGGTCTCGCCCATGCCGGCGATATCGAGGCCGGCGATGCGCAGTATGCCGCGATCCGGCTTGTCGATGCCGGCGATCAGGTTGAGCAGCGTGCTCTTGCCGGAGCCGGAAGGCCCCATCAGCGCGGTGAAGTCGCCGGCCGGTATCGCCAGGCTGATATCGCGCAGCACCTCCACCACCTGGTCGCCGCGGCGGTAGGACTTGACCAGGTGTTCTATCAGTACCAGTGGTTCGCTCACGCTTTTTTCCCCGCTTATTTTTTCGCCAGGCTGACAAGGGCGCCGTCGTGCAGCTTGGCGTCCGGCGCCAGCACCACCTTGTCGCCGGGCCTGATGCCTTTGACTTCGGTGAGCTCGCCGATCTTGCGGCCCTGCGTGACGGCGACCTGCCTGACCTTGTCGCCTTCGAGCAGGAACACCACCGGCTTGCCGTCGCGCGTGACGATGGCGGCCGGCTGCACGGCTGTCACGGCCTTCCTGTCCTCCGGCGGCACGGCCTTGGACAGGAAGGCCACCTTGGCGCTCATGTCAGGCAGCACGCGTGGATCGTGGTCGACGAAGCGCACCTTGACCAGCAAGGTCGCCTTGCTGCGGTCCATGGTCGGCACCATGCGCGAGACGGTACCGGCCAGGTGCAGCTCGGGGAAGGCGTCGAGCAGGATTTCGGTCGGCTGGTCCGCGCGGATCTTGCTCAGGTTGGACTCGGAGACATCGGCTTCCACTTCAAGCGTATCCATGTCGGCGATGGTGACGACAGCGCCCTTGCTGTCGGCGGCGGAAGAGAAGGGCGTGATGTTGTCGCCGACGTTGGCGTTCTTGGTCAGGATCACGCCGTCGAACGGGGCGCGGATCACGGTCTGGTCCAGCGCCACCTGGGCGACCTGCGCGTTGGCCCTGGCGGCGGCGATGGCGGCGTTGTAGCCGGAGATATTGGCCTTGGCCTTGGTCAGCCGCGCCTGCGCGGTGTCGTAGGCGGAGGCGGTGATGAATTTCTGGTTGAGCAGTTCGGCAGTGCGCTTGAAGTTGGCCTGGGCGTCGAGCAGCTCGGCCTGTCCCTGTTCCAGATTGGCTTGCGCCACCTTGACGTTGGCCTGGGCCTGGCCCAGCGTGGCGCTGACGTCGCGGTTCTCCAGCCGCGCGATCACCTCGTCCTTTTTGACCTTGCTGCCTTCGAGCACGCCCAGCCACTCCAGCCGGCCGGTGGCCTTGGACGACAGCGCCGCCTTGCGCTGCGCCACCACGTAGCCGGTGGCGTTGAGCAGGGTGTAGCTCTGCGACGGCCAGGTCTGCGCGACGGTGACGGTGTCCACGCTGGCCTTGCTGCCGAACTGGCCCATGGCGACCTTGCCGCCGATGCCGGCGACGATCACCGCCAGCGCGATCTTGATCCAGCGGCGGCGTTTGGAGCGCTGGCCCGGTACCTGGGTGGTGGCGCCGCGCTCGATTTTCAGACGGGAGATGTCGGGAGTCGCCACAAAAGCCTCGCAGGGTTCGGAGTGCATATAAGTTGACAGGAAGGTTAGCAAATAGTGCTAGAAAATTTCAATCGCCGCAAGTTGAATTGCAGTAACATATCGTGCATGACTTGGAATACTTTGACTCTGCCGCGGTCCCTGCTGTTGTCCCTGCTTTTGCTTCTGGTGTTGTCGCTGCACGGCGCGGCGCAGGCCAACGATATCGTCGACGCCAGCGCGCTCCCGCGCGGCACGCTGGTGCTGACCTCGCACCTGGATGTGCTCGAAGATCCGGCGCAACAGCTCACCATCGATGACGTGCTGGCCGCCGGCGCGCGCTTCCAGGCAAGCGGCCAGGCCGACGAGGCGCTCAGTTTCGGCTACACGCGTTCGGCCTACTGGCTGCGGCTGGACTTGCGCAATCCCGGCGCCGCGCCGCTGCAGCGCATGCTGGAGATCAGCAATGCCCGCCTGAGTTCGATCACCCTGTACACCCTCGGCGCCGACGGCCGCTACCGGGCGCTGCACACGGGCAGCGCGCAGCCGTATGCGACGCGCCCATATCACAACCGCTATTTCGTTTTTCCGCTGGAGCTGGCGGCGCATTCGCAGCAGGTGGTCTACCTGCGCATCGCCTCCAACGGCGCCAAGCTGATCCCCGCGCGGCTGTGGTCGCCCGAGGCTTACCTGGCCTACGAGGGCCAGGACTATCTGCTGCAAGGCGTCTACTTCGGCATGGCGCTGGCGATGATGCTGTTCAACCTGGTGCTGTTCGCCACGCTGGGCGACCGGCTCTACTTGATGTATGTGGCTTTTGTCGGCTGCGTCGCGCTGGGCCTGGCGGGGCAGAACGGCCTCGCGCATGAGTGGCTGTGGCCGGGCGCGCAGGGGGCGTGGCCGAACCTGGCGGCGTCCATCCTGTTCTCGCTGTCGGCCGCGCTGCTGCTGGTGTTCATGCGCAGCATGCTGGGCACGCGCACGCTGGTGCCGCGGCTGGACAAGGTGCTGCTGGCCTTGCTGGCTTTCTTCGTGCTGTCGCCGGTGGCCATGGTGGTGTTCTACACGTACGTCGCCCGGCCGATCACCACCATCTGGAGCGTGGCTTCGCCGCTGATCATGATCGTCAGCCTGGTTTGCGCTTACAAGCGTTCGCGCAGCGCCTACTATTTCAGCGGCGCGTTCTTCGTGCTCCTGATCGGCAATATGAGCAGCTCGCTGGCGGCGATGGCGCTGCTGCCGCACAATCTGCTGACCAATCACGGCAGCCAGATCGGCTCGGCCTGCGAGATGATGCTGCTGGCCTTCGCGCTGGCCGACCGCGTCCACGTCATGCGGCGCGAGAAGGCCGAGGCCCGGCGCGCCGCCTACGAAGCCCAGTCCAGCCTGATCGCCAGCCTGCAATCGTCGGAGCGGCTGCTGGAAGAACGGGTAGCGCAGCGCACCTCGGAACTGAACGAAGCCAATGCGCGCCTGGCGGAGTTGAGTATGACGGATAGCCTGACCGGCATCGCCAATCGCCGCCGCTTCGATCTTGTGCTGGCGACGGAATGGTCGCGCGCGGCGCGGCTGGAGCGGCCGCTGGCGGTGGGCTTGCTGGATATCGATTTCTTCAAGCGCTACAACGACCACTATGGCCATCAGGACGGCGACGCATGCCTGCGCCGCGTGGCCGCCGAATTCGCGGCCCAGTTGCAACGCACCGGCGACATGGTGGCGCGCTACGGTGGCGAAGAGTTCGCGTTCATCGCCCCGGCCACCGACGCCGACAGCGCACTGACCATCGCCCGCCGCGTGTGCGAGGCGCTGGAGGCGCTGGCCCTGCCGCACGCGCAGGCGCCGGGCGGCATGCTGACGGTCAGCATCGGCGTGGCCGCATGGACACCCAAGGCCGGCGAATCGGCCGAACAGCTGCTGCGCGCCGCCGACGCCGCGCTCTACCGCGCCAAGCAGCTGGGCCGTAATCGCGCCGAGCTGGATGCCTGATGCCGCCATTCGTGCGCTGATGCACATACGCAGGCGGAGCCTTGTGACAGCATGAGGTTTTCGTATTGCCGTGCACGCCATGACCACAATGCCGCCTGTTGAGCGCTCTCCCAGCATGATCGATGCAGCCGCGCTGCAGCTGTTGACCGAGATGCAGAAGGATTCGTTTGAATACTTCATCCACGAAATCAATCCGGCCAACGGCCTGATACGCGACAAGACCGAACCCGGCTGGCCGGCCAGCATCGCCGCCGTCGGCATGGCGTTGACCGCTTACACGATAGGCGTCGAGCGCGGCTGCATGCCGCGCAGCGAGGCCGTGCTGCGCACGCTGACCACCTTGCGCTTCTTCGCCAACAGCGAGCAAAGCGACGCGCCCGGCGCCACCGGCTACAAAGGCTTTTACTATCACTTCCTCGACATGGAGAGCGGGGCGCGGGCCGGGAAGTGCGAGCTGTCCAGCATCGACACCGCGCTGCTGATCGCCGGCATGCTGACGGCGGCCGAATACTTCAGCGGCGAGTCGGCCGGCGAGCAGGAGATCCGCGAACTGGCGCACATGCTGTACCGGCGTGTGGACTGGCAGTGGATGCGCCGGCGCAAGGCGCTGCTGTGCCACGGCTGGAAACCGGAGACGGGTTTCCTGCGCTGGCACTGGGAAGGGTACGACGAGGCGTTGATACTCTACGTGCTGGCGCTGGGATCGCCCACCTTTCCCATCGGGCGCGAAAGCTACGACGCCTGGGCCAGCACCTACGAATGGAAATCGGTATACGGCATCGATTATCTGTACGCGGGGCCGTTGTTCATCCACCAGATGTCGCACATCTGGCTGGACCTGCGCGGCATCCGCGACGACTTCATGCGCCAACACGACCTCGATTATTTCGAAAACAGCCGCCGCGCGGTCTACGTCCAACAGCGCTATGCGATCGAGAACCCGCTCGGCTTTCCGGATTACGGCGCGCTATGCTGGGGCATCACGGCCAGCGACGGCCCCGGCCCGACCACCCGCAAGATCGGCGGCGTGCAGCGCAAGTTCTACGACTACGTCGGGCGCGGCGCTCCCTACGGCCCCGACGACGGCACGGTGGCGCCATGGGCGGTGGCGGCCTCGCTGCCGTTCGCGCCGGAGCTGGTGCTGCCCAGCATCGCGTATTTTCAGGACCTGCAACTGTGCGAGGCTAATCCCTACGGCTTCAAGGCGTCGTTCTCGACGATTTTCCATCTGTGCGAGAGCGGCTGCCGGCGCTGGGTGTCGCCCTACCATTTCGGCATCAACGAAGGGCCGACCGTCATCATGGTGGAAAACCATCTAAACGATTTCCCCTGGAGCCTGCTGCGGCGTAACACCTACCTGCGCAATGGATTGCAAAACGCCGGCTTCAGCGGCGGCTGGCTCGACGGCCAGTAATTCGGCCTGTGGGCAAAAAGGGGGATAGACGATACAATCTCGCCTTTCCCCGAAAGCTTTCCCTCATGACGATCCCGACTTCGATCCTCGATGCGCTGGCGCGCGCAGATGCTTCCTGGCGTCCATTGCTGGTGCAGGGCCTGGAGGCGATGATGGCCGCCACGCCCGATTACCTGCCGCAACTGGCCAACGACCAATACCTGCCGACCGAACAACGCCTGTTCGCCGCCTTCGCGCTGCCGCTGCAGCAGGTGCGCTACGTGCTGGTCGGTGAAGGCCCTTATCCGCGCGCGGAAAGCGCCACCGGCGTCTGCTTCATGGATGGCGCCGTTGGCAGCCTGTGGTCGAACGAGGAGGGCGGCGGCCTGTCCAAACCGGTCAACAAGGCCACCTCGCTGCGCAACTTCATGAAGATGCTGCTGGTGGCCGACGGCCAGCTGTCGCTGGAAAACACGGCGGGCGAGGCCATGGCCGCCGTCTCCGCCCGCGCCCGCAGCGGCGCCGGCAGCCACATCCAGACCCTGGCCGACATGCAGCAGAAACTGACCGAACAGGGATTTTTGCTGCTGAACGCCTCGCTGGTGTTCCGCAGCCACGTGGCCCCGGCCAAGGACGCCAAGGCCTGGCTGCCGTTCTTCGAAACCGTGATGGCCGGCCTGGCCGCGCAGGCGTCGAAGACGCCGACGATGATTCTGTGGGGGAAGATCGCTGAGTTGCTGAGCAAGTTGCCAGTAATGAAAGAATTCCCGCAGATCGCTGCGGAACATCCTTACAACCTAAGCTTCATCGGCAATCGGGACATGCACCAGTTGTTTAAACCGATGGAGTTGTTGAAACGCTAAGCAACCCTTTGGGCGCAAGGGGCTCCGGGCAAACTTTGTTAAAGTTTGGTATACTTGACTAAATCGATCAACTAATCAGCCTTTGCGATTAGCGACAAGGTCGATATTTTAACCCAGTTGAACCGAGGTAGTGATGCGTCTGACCACCAAAGGCCGTTTTGCTGTGACTGCGATGATCGATCTGGCTTTGCGCCAAGGCAAAGGCCCGGTCACGCTCTCCGGCATCAGCCAGCGCCAGGCCATTTCGCTGTCCTACCTGGAACAGTTGTTCGGCAAGCTGCGCCGCCATGAGATCGTCGAGTCGATCCGCGGCCCGGGCGGCGGCTACAGCCTGGCCCGCCGCGCCGACAAGGTCACGGTGGCCGACATCATCATCGCCGTCGATGAACCGCTCGATGCGACCCAGTGCGGCGGCAAGGAAAATTGCCACGGCGCGGACGCCGCCAGCGGCGCGCGCTGCATGACCCACGAGCTGTGGGCCACGCTGAACGAAAAAATGGTGGATTACCTGGATTCCGTCTCGTTGCAGGATCTGGTCGATCAACAGAAGCAAAAGAATGCTGAACAAAACGTGGTCGTGATGCACCGTAACCACGCCGCGCTTGGTTAAGAGATTACACAGAAAACCCGGAGTTACCAGATGAATGCCCCAGAAAAAAACATCGCGCCAGTGAAGTTCCAGACCGCCCCGCATTTCCCGATCTACATGGACTACTCGGCCACCACGCCGATCGATCCGCGCGTTGCCGACATGATGATTCCTTACCTGCGCGAGCAGTTCGGCAATCCGGCGTCGCGCAGCCACATGTACGGCTGGACTGCGGAAAAGGCCGTGGAAGAGGCGCGCGGCCACGTCGCGGCCCTGGTCAATGCCGACCCGCGCGAAATCATCTGGACCTCCGGCGCCACCGAATCGAACAATCTGGCGATCAAGGGCGCGGCGCAGTTCTACAAAACCAAGGGCAAGCACATCATCACCGTCAAGACCGAGCACAAGGCTGTGCTGGACACGGTGCGTGAACTGGAGCGCGTCGGCTTCGAGGCGACCTACCTGGAACCGCAGGACAACGGCCTGATCACCATCGAGCAACTGACCGCCGCCATCCGTCCGGACACCATCCTGGTCTCCGTCATGCTGGTCAACAACGAGATCGGCGTGATCCAGCCTATCGACGAAATCGGCGCGCTGTGCCGCTCGAAAGGCATCATCTTCCACTGCGACGCCGCGCAAGCGACCGGCAAGGTGGTGATCGATCTGCAAAAAACCAAGGTCGACCTGATGACCTTCACCGCGCACAAGACCTACGGTCCTAAAGGCATCGGCGCGCTGTACGTCTGCCGCAAGCCGCGCGTGCGCATCGAAGCGCAAATGCACGGCGGCGGCCACGAGCGCGGCCTGCGCTCCGGCACCCTGCCTACCCACCAGATCGTCGGCATGGGCGAAGCCTTCCGCCTGGCGAAAGTGGAAATGGACAGCGAGATCGCCCGCATCAAGGGCCTGCGCGACCGCCTGGCCAAGGGCCTGCAGGAAATCGAAGAAACCTACATCAACGGCGACATGGAACACCGCGTGCCGCACAACCTGAACGTCAGCTTCAACTACGTCGAAGGCGAGTCGCTGATCATGGCCGTGAAAGACCTGGCCGTGTCGTCCGGTTCGGCCTGCACCTCGGCTTCGCTGGAGCCATCGTATGTGCTGCGCGCGCTGGGCCGCAGCGACGAGCTGGCGCACAGCTCGATCCGTTTCACCATCGGCCGCTTCACCACCGAAGAGGACATCGACTTCGCCATCAACCTGATGAAGTCCAAGGTACACAAACTGCGTGAGCTGTCGCCACTGTGGGACATGTTCAAAGAGGGCATCGACATCAGCTCGATCCAATGGGCAGCCCACTAATTTTTAAGATACAGGAGCATCAAAATGGCTTACTCGGAAAAAGTGTTGGACCACTACGAAAATCCACGCAACGTGGGCGCGTTCGAAAAGGGCGATGAAACCGTCGGCACCGGCATGGTCGGCGCACCGGCTTGCGGCGACGTGATGAAGTTGCAGATCAAAGTCGGCGCCGATGGCCTGATCGAAGATGCGAAGTTCAAGACCTACGGCTGCGGTTCGGCCATCGCTTCCAGCTCGCTCGTGACCGAATGGGTCAAGGGCAAGACGCTGGATCAGGCGCTGGCCATCAAGAACACCCAGATCGCTGAAGAACTGGCGCTGCCGCCAGTGAAAATCCACTGCTCGATCCTGGCGGAAGACGCCATCAAGGCAGCGGTACTGGACTACCAGACCAAGCACCCAGTCGCGGCCTAAGTCTGTTTTACACCGGCGGCGCATGTCGCCGCCGGTACGGAGAATCAAATGGCAATCACCCTGACCGAAAAAGCAGCCAAGCATATCAACCGCTACATCGAACGCCGTGGTAAAGGCGTCGGTTTGCGTTTTGGCGTGCGTACCACCGGCTGCTCGGGCCTGGCCTACAAGCTGGAATACGTGGACGAAATCGCGGAAGAGGACAGCGTCTTCGAATCGCATGGCGTGAAGGTATTCGTCGACCCGAAAAGCCTGCCGTACATCGACGGCACCGAGCTCGATTTCGCCCGCGAAGGCTTGAACGAAGGCTTCAAGTTCCATAACCCGAACGAGAAAGACGCTTGCGGTTGCGGCGAAAGCTTCCGCATCTGATAAGCCATGCAAAATCACTTTGAGCTGTTCAATCTGCCGCAGCAGTTTGCCGTAGACGCGGGGGCGCTGGACAGCGCCTACCGCGACGTGCAGAGCCGCGTCCATCCCGACAAATTCGTCAATGCCACCGACGCCGAAAAGCGCGTCGCGATGCAGTGGGCCACCCGCGCCAACGAAGCCTACCAGACCCTGAAAAATCCGCAGAAGCGCGCGCAGTACCTGTGCGAGCTCAATGGCGTCGATTTGCAGACCGAGTCGAATACGGCGATGCCAATGGCCTTCCTGATGCAGCAGATGGAGTGGCGCGAAGAACTGGGCGACGCCCGCGCCGCCAAGGACAGCGACGCGCTGGAAGCACTGGACAAGCAGCTGCGCAACGAACGCAAGGCGCGCCTGGCGGAGATCGAGACGCAGATCGGCGCCGGCGATTTCCACGCGGCGGCGCAAGGCGTGCGCGCGCTGATGTTCCTTGAAAAATTCGGCGAAGAAGTCCGCTTCGCCTTCGAAGCAATCGAAGCCTGAGCGCGGCGCCTCGTGCGCGCACCCTCAGCAGACAAGATAAGAATACAGGTCCATCCATGGCACTTCTGCAAATTTCCGAACCCGGCATGTCCACCGCACCGCACCAGCATCGGCTGGCGGTCGGTATCGACCTGGGCACCACCAATTCGCTGGTCGCCACGGTGCGCAACAGCATTCCAGAAGTGCTGAACGATGAGGATGGCCGCCCGCTGCTGCCGTCCGTGGTGCGCTACCTGCCGAACGGCCACGCCAACATCGGCTACAAGGCGCAGGCCGCGCAGACCACCGATCCGAAGAACACCATTGTCTCCGTCAAGCGCTTCATGGGCCGCGGCCTGGCCGATATCGCCTACGCGGAAAACATGCCCTACGATTTCCAGGACACCCCTGGCATGGTGCAGCTGAAGACCATCGCCGGCATCAAGAGCCCGGTCGAGATATCGGCGCAGATCCTGGCCACGCTGCGCCAGCGCGCCGAAGATTCGCTGGGCGACGACCTGGTGGGCGCGGTCATCACCGTGCCGGCTTACTTCGACGACGCGCAGCGCCAGGCCACCAAGGATGCGGCGCAACTGGCTGGCATCAACGTGCTGCGCCTGCTGAGCGAGCCGACCGCCGCCGCCATCGCCTACGGCCTGGATAACGGTTCGGAAGGCCTGTACGCCGTCTACGATCTGGGCGGCGGCACCTTCGACATCTCCATCCTCAAATTGAGCAAGGGCGTGTTTGAAGTACTGTCCACCGGCGGCGATTCCGCGCTGGGCGGCGACGACTTCGACCACCGCCTTTTCTGCTACATCCACCAGCAGGAAAAACTGGCGCCGTTGTCGGACGAAGACACCGCCGTGCTGATGGTCAAGGCACGCGAAGCCAAAGAACAGCTGTCGACCAAGAATGATGTGACCGTCGACGCCATCCTCGGCTCCGGCGAGGAAGTGCATCTGAAGATCACCGCCGAGACCTTCCAGGAGATCACCAAGCACCTGATCGAAAAGACCATGAAGGCCATCAAGAAAGCGCTGCGCGACGCCAACGTCGACGCGGACGATGTCGATGGCGTGGTCATGGTCGGCGGCGCGACGCGCATGCCGCACGTGCAGCGCGCTGTCAGCGAGTACTTCCACACCATCCCGCATGCGAACATCGATCCGGACAAGGTGGTGGCGCTGGGCGCTGCGGTGCAGGCCAATCTGCTGGCCGGCAACCGCGCGCCGGGCGACGACTGGCTGCTGCTGGACGTGATCCCGCTGTCGCTGGGTATCGAAACCATGGGCGGCCTGGTCGAGAAGATCATCCCGCGCAACTCGACCATCCCTTGCGCCCGCGCGCAGGAGTTCACCACGTTTAAAGACGGCCAGACCGCGCTGGCGGTGCATGTGCTGCAGGGCGAGCGTGAGCTGGTGTCCGATTGCCGTTCGCTGGCGCGCTTCGAGCTGCGCGGCATTCCACCGATGGTGGCCGGCGCGGCGCGCATCCGCATCACCTACCAGGTGGATGCGGACGGCTTGCTGTCGGTGTCCGCACGCGAGCTGCGCTCCGGCGTGGAGGCATCGATCACCGTCAAGCCGGCCTACGGCCTGGGCGACGACGACGTGGCGCGCATGCTGCAGGATTCGTACAAATCGGCCGATACCGACATGGTTGCCCGCGCACTGCGCGAAGAGCAGGTCGAGGCCGAGCGCATCATCCTGGCCACGCAGTCGGCGCTGGATGAAGACGCGGGCTTGCTGTCGGACGAAGAGCGCGTTGCGGTCGACGCCCTGATGGACACGGTGCGCGACGTGGTCGCGCAATCGCAGACCGGCGCCGCCGATCACGCGGCGGTGAAGTCGGCCGTCGAGGCGCTGGCGCACGGCACCGAAGAATTCGCATCGCGCCGCATGGATCGCAGCGTGCGCAGCGCACTGGCCGGCAAGACGCTGGACCAGGTAGTTTAAACAAACCTAGAGGTATCAAGTGCCACAAATCGTATTCCTGCCCCACGCAAAACTGTGCCCGGACGGCGCCGTCGTTGAAGCCGAAGTCGGCAAGACCCTGTGCGACATCATGCTCGAAAATGACATCCACATCGAGCACGCCTGCGAGAAGTCCTGCGCCTGCACCACCTGCCACGTGCTGGTGCGCGAAGGCTTCAACTCGCTGAGCGAAGCCAGCGAGACCGAAGAAGACCTGCTGGATAAAGCCTGGGGCCTGGAAGCCGTGTCGCGCCTGTCGTGCCAGGCCGTGGTCGCGAACGAAGACCTGGTCGTCGAGATCCCGAAATACACCATCAATCACGCAAGCGAAGGCGGGCACTGATATGAAATGGACCGACATCACCGCGATTGCGGAAGCGCTCTACGATAAGCACCCGGACATCGATCCGCTGACTATCCGCTTCACCGATCTGCACAACTGGATCGTTGACCTCGAAGAGTTCGACGACGACCATACGCGCGGCGGTGAAAAGGTTCTTGAAGCGGTACAGCAGGCGTGGATCGATGAAGCCAAGTAAGCAAGCCACCAAGATCGGCGCCACCGTCACCGGCGCGGACAACATGCCGGAAATCCGCGAAGGCCAGACCGTCGCGCTGCTGCAAGAGCTGCACATCCTGACCCGCGACGGCAAGATGAACCAGGACAGCCGCCGCAAGCTGAAGCAGGTCTACCACCTGTACCAGTTCATCGAGCCGCTGCTGAAGGAAGTGCTGGCCGGGAAGGACAGCGTGTCGCTGGTCGACCACGGCGCCGGCAAGTCCTACCTGGGCTTCATCATCTACGACCTGTTCTTCAAGGCGTTGGGCGATAACTCGCACATCTACGGCATCGAGACGCGCGAAGAGCTGGTGGCCCGTTCGCAGGAACTGGCCAAGCAGTTTAACTTCCCCGGCATGTCCTTCCTGCCGCTGTCGGTGGCCGAGTCCACCGAATCGAAGCTGCTGCCGGAGCAGATCGATGTCGTCACCGCGCTCCACGCCTGCAACACGGCGACCGACGACGCCATCCACTTCGCGCTGAAGAAGAAGGCCAAGTACATGGTGCTGGTGCCTTGCTGCCAGGCGGAAGTCGCGTCGGTGCTGAAGAAGAACAAGGGCAAGTCGCTGGCCAAGTCCGCGCTGACCGAGATCTGGCGCCATCCCATCCACACGCGCGAATTCGGCAGCCAGATCACCAACGTGCTGCGCTGCCTGCAACTGGAGGCGCACGGCTACCACGTCAACGTGACCGAGCTGGTAGGCTGGGAGCACTCGATGAAGAATGAGCTGATCATCGCCACGTACAAGAACCTGCCGCGCCAGCGTCCATCGGAGCGGCTGCAGGAAGTGCTGGAGACATTGGGGCTGGAGGAGATGGGCAACCGCTTCTTCACCGAGCAGGTAGCTAAACAGTAAATCAGAAAGGGCTGGGATCGATGAGTGAGCTGAACGAAAAATGGTTGGACCTCCGCAGCGACACCATCACCCGCCCCAGTGCGGCGATGCGCGCCGCGATGAATGCAGCGGACGTCGGCGACGACGTCTACGGCGATGACCCAACCGTCAACCGCTTGCAGGAATACGCGGCCGATTTGTTCGGCTACGAGGATGCGCTGTTCGCGCCGTCCGGTACCCAGAGCAATCTGCTGGCGTTGCTGGCCCACTGCGGCCGCGGCGACGAATACCTGGTCGGGCAGGAAGCCCATACCTATCGCTACGAAGGCGGTGGCGCGGCGGTGCTGGGCAGTATCCAGCCGCAGCCCATCATCAACCAGCCCGACGGCAGCATCGCGCTGGCCGACATCGAAGCCTATATCAAGCCTGATGATTTCCACTTCGCCCGTACCAAGTTGCTGGCGTTGGAGAACACCATCGGCGGCCGCGTGCTGGGTCTCGACTACCTGAAGCAGGCGACCACGCTGGCGCATGAGCGCGGCCTGGCCACGCACCTCGACGGCGCCCGTATCTGCAATGCCGCCGTCAAGTTGGGTGTGACCCCGCGTGCCGCTGTCGCCGGATTTGACTCCGTTTCCGTGTGCCTGTCCAAGGGCTTGGGCGCGCCGATCGGCTCCGTCCTGTGTGGCAGCAAGCCTTTGATCGCCGAGGCGCGGCGCTGGCGCAAGATGTTGGGCGGCGGCATGCGCCAGGCGGGCATGATCGCGGCGGGCGGCATGTACGCCTTGCAGCACAACTTCGAGCGGCTGGCGGAAGACCACGACAACGCCGCCTATTTCGCGGGCGAGCTGGCCAAGCTGAAAGGCATCAAGGTCAGCACGCCGCAAACCAATATTTTCTACGTCGATATCCCGGCCGATACCTGCCGTGCTTTGAACGACGTGCTGCAACTGACCCGCATCCGCGTATCGATGTCGCCGCACCTGCGCATCGTCACGCACATGGATGCATCGCGCGCGGACATCGACCGCGCCATTACCGTTTTTGGAGATTTCTTCGGATGACCGATACCACCGCTGACAACAGCACCGACAACACCGTCCGCCTGGCCAAGCGCCTGTCGGAGATGCGCCCTTGCTCGCGCCGCGAAGCCGAACTCTATATCGAGGGCGGATTCGTCAGCGTCGATGGCGTTGTGGTGGAAGAGGCGGGCGCCCGCGTGACGATGGAACAGCAGATCGTGGTCGCGCCGGATGCGACCTTGTTCGAAATCCTGCCGGTGACGATACTGCTGCACAAACCTGTGGGCGCCAACGGCGGCATCGGCAAGGACGGCTCGCCGGCCGTGCACCTGCTGAACCCAGCCTCGCTGACGCGCTCCGCGCCGGGCCAGCGCTTCCTCAAGCGCCACCTGGTCAACCTGACCCTGACCACGCCGCTGGAAACGCATGCGAGCGGCCTGTTGGTGTTCACGCAGGACTTCCGCGTCAGCCGCAAGCTGGTCGACGAAGCGGCCAAGATCGAGCACGAGATCATCGCCGAGGTGACGGGCAACATCATGGAAAACGGCCTGGCGCTGCTGAACCACGGCCTGCCGTTCAACGGCAAGCCGCTGCCGCCGATGAAGGTCAGCTGGCAGAACGAGAACCGCCTGCGCTTCGCGCCGAAGAACCCCAAGCCCGGCCAGATCGAACATATGTGCAAGCTGGTCGGCCTGACGGTGGTGTCGTTGAAGCGCATCCGCGTCGGCCGCATCGCGATGTCCAGCCTGCCGGTAGGCGAGTGGCGCTACCTGCAGGCCCACGAACGCTTCTGATTACTTCCCTGTCGTCTGCGACAGGATGAAGGCGTAGGTATCGGCCGCTTCGACATCCTGCTGCGCGCGGGTCGAGCCCATGCCGTGGCCGGCGTCGAAGTCCACCCGCAGTATCACAGGCTTGCCGCTGGCCGTTGCGGTTTGCAAGCGGGCCGCCATCTTCGCCGGATGGAACGGCGCCACGCGCGGGTCGGTCACGCCGGTGGTCAGCATGATGGCCGGGTACCTGGCGCCATCCTCCACCAACTGGTAGCTGTCGATGCTCTTCAGCGCCTTGAAGCCGGCCGGATCGGCGATCGCACCCCATTCAGGTTCTTCGCCGTAGCCGTTCTGCTCCGCCACGTAGCGCAGCGGATTGTGCCAACCCACTCCCGACACCACCGCCGCGAACAGGTCCGGACGCTCTTCCAGCGCGCGGCCCATGGTGATGCCGCCGGCCGAACGGCCGCCGATCGCCAGATGCTGCGGCGAGGTGTAGCCCTTGGCGTTGATGTCCTCGCACACGGCGATCAGGTCGCGCCAGGTGTTCGGTTTGTTTTCCAGCTGGCCCGCGCGGTGCCACTGTCGTCCGAACTCGCCGCCGCCGCGCACATTGGCGTAGCCGACGATGGCGCCCTGGTCGGCCAGTGCCAGCGTGCGGCCGGCGAACGACGGCGTGTACGCGGCCGAGCCGTAGCTGCCGTAGGCCGAGATGAAGGCCGGATTCTTGCCATCCATCTTCAGGCCTTTTTTGTAGATCAGGCTATATGGAATCTGCGTGCCATCCTTGGCGGTGGCGTAGCGGCGCTCGGTGGTGTAAGCGCTGGTGTCGATGGCCGGCTTCGGCGTGATGCCGGTGTCGACTACCTTGCCGTCGGCGCCCACGCTCCAGATGCCGGCCGGTTCCAGCCACCCGGTCAGCACGGTCAGCACGCCCGCCGCAGCCGGATCGGCTTCGACGGCGCGCAGCGTGCCTTCGAACGGCAGGGCGATGGTGGTCAGCTTGCCGTCGTTGCCCAGGCGTTGCAGCGTGCTCGGGCCGCCGTCCATCGCCCTCAGGTACAGGCCGTCCTTGGCGCGCGTTATGCCTTGCAGGACCAGTTTCGATTCCGGCACCACTTCGGTGGCCTGGGCCAGCGACGGTGCGCTGGCCGAGGTTTTCAGCAGGCGTCCGCGTGGATGGTCCTTGGTCGACAGCAGGTACAGATTGTCGCCGTCCAGGTCCAGGTTGGTGATTTCGTCGGCGAAGTCTGCCACTTGCTGCCACTTGGCTTTGCCCTTGATGACGTCGCGCAGCGGTGCGGCATAGATGCGCTTCTCGGGACGCACGTCGCTCAGGATCAGCAGCGCGGTGTTGGAGTGCAGCGCGGTGGCGATGTAAGGCGCCTGGATTTTTTCATACTTCACCGCAGGGTCGAGGCCGCGCTTCATCAGCAGCGGATCCTTGGCGTGATCGGTGCCCAGCTTGTGGAAGCGGGCCACCGCATCGAGGTAGCGCTCCGGCGTGTTGTTCTTGCCGGTCAGCTGGTTGTAGAAGAAACCGGAGCTGTCGTCCAGCCAGTTCGGGTCGGCCCCCTGCGTGTCGGCGATGCGCTCCTTGAGGATGACGCCGGTGCGCACGTCCATGATGTGCAGCACCGAGTCTTCGCTGCCGTCCTTGGACAGGCCGTAGGCCAGCTTGCTGCCGTCCGGTGAGGCTTGCCACCAGTCCAGCGAGACGTGGCTGGTCTTGGTGTCGAGCTTGGTCGGGTCGACCAGCACGCGGTCCTTGCCGCTGTTTTTGCCAAGCTCGCGGACGAACAGCTTGAAGTTGTTGGCGCCGGCCGGGCGCTGCTGGTAGAACAGGCGCGCGCCGGCTTTTTGTATGCGCGCCGGCGTGGCGACGTCGCCGGACAGTTGCTGGATGCGGGTCAGCAGCACATCGCGTTTCGGCAGCGCGTCCAGCAGGCCGCGCGCGTGGGCGTTCTGTTGCTTGAGGTAGGGCAGCCAGTCGGGGTCTTTGTCGTTTTCCATCCAGCGATAGCGGTCGATCACGGCTTCGCCGAAGTAGGTATCGGTGACGGGTTCAACCCGCGCAACGGGCGCGGCGGGAATGTCGGCCGCGAACGCGGCGGAGACTGACAGGGCAAGGACTGCCCCGTACATCAAGCGAACAGCTTTGGTCATGTGCTACCCCCTGTGGCAAAAGTCCTATTCTGCCACAGAAGATTGCAAGAATTACACTGCGGGTACTGCCTTCTTTTTCTTTTCCGGCGGCGGCAGCTGGACCAGGCGGGTGCCGGTCAGTTTGTCGTGCAGGAACTGGCGGTCCTTGTCGAGGAAGGCCGTCAGCGACCACAGCAGGATGCCGGCGCCGACCGCGCCCAGCGCCTGCCAGCGGTGCAGGTCCAGCGCGAGCGACAGCAGCAGCGCCGGCAGCACCCACATCCAGCTCAGCAGGTAGCGCACGGCCGCAGCCTGCAACGACAGGTGGGCATGGCCGGGGCGGACCAGTTGCAGGCGCCAGGTCTTCATCGCCAGCGTCTGGCCGTCGCGGCTCCACTGGTGGATGAAGTAGGCGCCCAGCACCAGGAAGGCCAGTGCCTGGCGCATGTGCTCGGCGGTGGGTGTGTGGCTGGCCTGGGTGGCGAATTCAAAAAGCAGGAAGGGCAGGAACAGCACGGCGAAACCCAGCAGGGTTTCGTAGACCATCGAAATCAGACGGCGTTTGATGGTCGGTACGATCACAGGCGGCTTATTTGACATTGCTGCTGGCAGGCTGGGCGGGCGGAGCGGAGGCGGGCGTGGCTGCGGCTGGCGCGATCACCGGCGTCACGTTCGATGCGTTGGGGATCGCTGCGCCGGTGGCGGGATCGATGCCGGGCGCGACGGCAGGCGCGGCGCCTGCGGTGGCCGTCGTCGCGGCCGGCGCCGTGGCAGGGCCGCCGCCGGTGGTCGGCACGGCGGGCTTGATCGGCGCCACGGTTTTCAGCTTGCTTTGCGCGGGCGTGGGCAGGTTGGCGACCTGTTTCTTCATCGCCGCCTTGGCTGCCAGCTCCTGCTTCTGTTCTTCCGGCAGCTGCTGGTAGGATTCCCATTGCGTGGATTTCTGCGACGGGTCGATCTTCTGCGCGCGGGTGAAGTTCTGGCGCACCTGGCGACGCTCGTCCGGCGTCATCTTGACCCATTCGCGCATGCGCTCCTGCACGCGGGCCTGCTCGTCCGGCTTCATCGAGTTGTAGCGCTTGACGATGCCCAGCCATTTTTGCTTGCGGATCGGCTCCATCTGGTCCCATTCGGGCGCCAGCGGCTCCAGCGCCTGCTGCTGCGCGGGCGTCAAATCCTTCCACATGGTTTTTTCCGGCGACTTGGCCGACGCGCGCTTGCCCGCCGCTGCGCCGGGCAGGGCGCCGGCTGCGGAAGCTTGTTGCGCGGCAGGCTGTGCCGGCGTGTCGGAGTTGCCGCAGCCGATCAGGGCACTTGCCGCTGCTACCGCTAACACCACCGTTCCTGCGCCCCGTTTTGCGCGACCGCTCAATGCCATGCTGGTTACTCGCTTTGGGTCAGGTAGGCGTTAAAACCGTGGTCCAGGTAGGCGGACAGCGGCAATTCGTCGGACAGCACGGCGGCGTCGAGCTCGGCCAGGTCGGCCACGCGCTGTTCCTGCTCGTACTGGTAGATGCCGGCCAGGCCGCCGACCAACACCAGCAATGGCAGCGCCACGCTCATGCGGGTCATCCAGGTGAACGAGAAGAAGCCGCCGCCGGCGCCAGCCAGTTCCGTCTTGGCTACGCGCACGGTCTGCGGTGCGTCGGCTTTCTTACGGGCGAGCGCCAGCTTGCGCGCCTGAGCCAGGCGGTCTGTGGTCGATGCAGGCAGATCGTCCAGCTTTTCATTGAGCGCGTGGCGCACTTTGTAAGCGAAATTCAGATCGTCGGTATTCATAGTGTTATTCCCAAGGCTTTTAGCGACTCCGCGAGTGTATGTGTTGCACGTGAGCAATGTGTCTTCACGCTCCCTTCGGAACATCCCATCGCTTCGGCTGTTTCAGCCACGTCCATGTCCTGCCAATAACGCATAAGGAAGGCTTCTCGTTGACGTGCCGGAAGCTTTTGTACTTCGGCATCGATCAAAGACAGCATTTGCTGGCGCTCGACCTTGTCCGCGCTCGATTCGGAAGCCTCGGTGCCGTCTTCGGCGGCGTAGGATTCGAGTATATCAAAGTCGTCGTTCTCGCCGCCCGAGGGCGCCATGCCCGAGAACAGGCTGACCCAGGTGTTGCGGACCTTTTCCCTACGGAAATAATCGAGGATGGTGGTTTGCAGAATGCGCTGGAACAGCATCGGCAGCTCGGCGGCCGGCTTGTCGCCGTATTTTTCGGCGAGCTTGATCATCGCGTCCTGCACGATGTCCAATGCGGATTCGTCCTTGCGCACTGCGTAGACGGCTTGTTTGAAGGCACGCCGCTCGACGTTTTCGAGAAAGTCGGATAATTCTTTGTCTGTGGCCATGCGTCGGGTGTGGATACTGCCGGAAAAGCCGGCGCTGGGCCGCTAGGGGGCGGCTCGTGAACTGAGCGCATGCTAGCAAAAATTAGCCATTTCTGCATGGTTTTTGCGGCTTTGACGATGCAAAATGCACCGCATCGGGGATATTTTCGATATTTCACTTGCCCAAACGGGGGGCGCCGGTGTACCGTATGGGACGCTTTGAACACCCCGAAGCTCTATGGTCTGGTCGCAGCAGGCACACAACGCCGCAATCGACGAGACGCGCTTTCATATGTCAGCAGTTTGCTCTAACCCGTGCCACAAGCGCGAGAGGTACGCAGAACCGCTACAGACAGATCCAGCCAAACGAGAGTTTGCAGCTAGCACTGCTTTGCACGTCACTACGGTTGACGGAAGAGGCAGGTGTGACTGCAGAAAAAAAGGGAAGCAGGGCAAAGCTGTAGAGGTGGGCCTACTTCGTTAGGAAAGAGCATCCGATCAATCTCCTATGGACCTTGAAAGGAATGTTTCATGAATACCGAAGCAACCGCATCATCCGCAACATCGGGAGCGAACACGCTCACAGGCGCTGAAATACTGGTGCGCTGCCTGGCCGAGGAAGGCGTAGAACACGTCTTTGGCTATCCGGGCGGAGCCGTACTGTATATCTACGACGCCATCTTCAAGCAAGACAAATTCCAACACGTCCTCGTGCGTCACGAACAGGCCGCAGTGCATGCCGCCGATGCGTACTCGCGCAGCTCGAACAAGGTTGGTGTCGCGCTGGTCACGTCCGGTCCGGGCGTCACCAATGCCGTGACAGGTCTTTCCACCGCTTACATGGATTCCATCCCCATGGTCGTGATCTCCGGCCAGGTGCCGAGCTACGCCATCGGCCAGGATGCCTTCCAGGAATGCGACACGGTCGGCATCACCCGTCCCGTGGTCAAGCACAATTTCCTCGTCAAAGACGTCAAGGATTTGGCGGAAACCGTCAAGAAAGCCTTCTTCATCGCCCGCACCGGCCGTCCAGGCCCTGTGCTGGTCGACATCCCGAAGGATATCTCGATGCACAAGACGACGTACTCGTACCCGAAAGAGGTCGAGATGCGTTCGTACAAACCGGTCGACAAGGGCCACTCCGGCCAGATCCGCAAGGCGGTCCAGCTGCTGCTGCAAGCCGAACGTCCGATGATCTACACCGGCGGCGGCGTGATCCTGGCCAACGCCTCGCCCGAGCTGAACAAGTTGGTCGACAAGCTGGGCTTCCCGGTGACGAACACGCTGATGGGCCTGGGCGCCTACCGCGCCAGCGACGAGAAGTTCGTCGGCATGCCCGGCATGCACGGCACCTACGAAGCGAACATGGCGATGCAGCACTGCGACGTCCTGATCGCCATCGGCGCCCGCTTCGACGACCGCGTGATCGGCAACCCGAAACACTTCGCCTCCAATCCGCGCAAGATCATCCACGTGGACATCGATCCATCGTCGATCTCCAAGCGCGTGAAAGTGGACATCCCCATCGTCGGCAACGTCAAGGACGTGCTGATCGAATTCCTGGCCCAGCTCGACGCTGCGGACGCCAAGCCGAACGCGCCCGCGCTCAAGGACTGGTGGAAGCAGATCGCCGAATGGCGCGGCAAGGATTGCCTGAAGTATCCGACCTCGGACCTGGTGATCAAGCCGCAAGCCGTGGTGCAGAAGCTGTGGGAAGTGACCAAGGGCGACGCCTTCATCACCTCCGACGTCGGCCAGCACCAGATGTGGGCCGCGCAGTACTACCCGTTCGACAAGCCTAAGCGCTGGGTCAACTCGGGCGGCCTGGGCACGATGGGCGTGGGCCTGCCGTACGCCATGGGCGTGCAGATGGCCAACCCGGACGCCACCGTCGCCTGCATCACCGGCGAAGGTTCGATCCAGATGTGCATCCAGGAACTCGCGACCTGCAAGCAATACCATCTGACGCCGAAGATCATCATGTTGAACAACCGCTTCCTGGGCATGGTGCGCCAGTGGCAGCAGATCGACTACGGTTCGCGCTATTCCGAGTCCTACATGGATTCGCTGCCGAACTTCGAGAAGCTGGCGGAAGCCTACGGCCACGTCGGCATGCGCATCGAGAAGCCGGGCGACGTCGACGGCGCGCTGCGCGACGCCTTCGGCATGAAGGACAAGCTGGTGTTCATGAACTTCATTACCGATCAATCGGAAAACGTCTGGCCGATGGTGAAAGCGGGCAAAGGGCTCTCTGAAATGCTGTTGGGTTCGGAGGACTTATAACATGCGACATATTATTTCTGTCTTGCTGGAAAACGAAGCCGGCGCGCTGTCCCGCGTGGTGGGCCTGTTCTCGGCCCGCGGCTACAACATCGAAACGCTGACCGTGGCGCCGACCGAAGATGCGACCCTGTCGCGGATGACCATCGTCACCACCGGTTCGGACGACATCATCGAACAGATCACCAAGCACCTCAACCGTTTGATTGAGGTGGTGAAGGTGGTCGATCTGACCGAGGGCCAGCACATCGAACGCGAGCTGATGCTCATTAAAGTGCGCGCGGTGGGCAAGGAGCGTGAAGAGATGAAGCGCACGGCGGACATCTTCCGCGGCCGCATCATCGACGTCACCGAAAAGACCTACACGATCGAACTGACCGGCGCCAAGAGCAAGCTCGACGCGTTCATCGACTCGATCGACCGCGCCTCCATTCTGGAGACGGTACGTACCGGCGGTTCCGGCATCGGACGCGGCGAACGCATCCTCAAAGTTTAAACAAATTCAAAAATACTACTAAGGAAATACCATGAAAGTTTTCTACGACAAAGACGCTGACCTCTCCCTCATCAAGGGCAAAAACGTTGCCATCATCGGCTACGGTTCGCAGGGCCACGCCCACGCGCAAAACCTGAGCGACTCCGGCGTCAACGTGACCGTCGGCCTGCGCAAGGGCGGTTCTTCGTGGAACAAGGTTGAGAAGGCCGGCCTGAAAGTGGCGGAAGTGAACGACGCGGTCAAGGCCGCCGACGTCATCATGATCCTGCTCCCGGACGAGAACATCGCCCAGGTCTACAACGAGAACGTCGCCCCGCACGCCAAGCAGGGCGCGGTGCTGGCCTTCGCCCACGGCTTCAACGTGCACTACGGCCAAGTCGTGCCACGCGCCGACCTGGACGTGATCATGGTCGCACCGAAGGCCCCTGGCCACACCGTGCGCGCCACCTACACCCAGGGTGGCGGCGTGCCGCACCTGATCGCCGTGTACCAGGACAAGTCCGGCATCGCCCGCGACATCGCCCTGTCGTACGCATCGGCCAACGGCGGCGGCCGTGCCGGCATCATCGAAACCAACTTCCGCGAAGAGACCGAAACCGACCTGTTCGGCGAGCAGGCTGTCCTGTGCGGTGGCGCGGTCGAGCTGATCAAGGCCGGCTTCGAAACCCTGACCGAAGCGGGCTACGCTCCGGAGATGGCTTACTTCGAGTGCCTGCACGAACTGAAACTGATCGTCGACCTGATCTACGAAGGCGGCATCGCCAACATGAACTACTCGATCTCGAACAACGCCGAATACGGCGAGTACGTGACCGGTCCTAAGGTTGTGACGTCGGCCACCAAGGACGCGATGCGCCAGTGCCTGAAGGACATCCAGACCGGCGAGTACGCCAAGTCCTTCATCCTGGAAAACAAGGCAGGCGCTCCGACCCTGATCTCGCGCCGTCGCCTGACGTCCGAGCACCAGATCGAAGAAGTCGGCGCCAAGCTGCGCGCCATGATGCCTTGGATCGCCAAGAACAAGATGGTTGACCAATCGAAGAATTAAGCTTCATCTTCGATGCGGAAAAGCCGGCGCGAGCCGGCTTTTTTTTGTTTCAGCGGCAGTTGATCTGAATCTGCTGCTGTGAGGTTTTCGTGGTTTTGCCGTAGGTGATTACGCAAACGGAAATGTGATCGGCGATGCGTTTCGATAGTGTCATTTCATCGTGCCCACCGTAGCCGCATTGCATCCATTTTCCATCAGGGTAGGGGCCGTCGAGGTTGTAGGTGTACGTCCATATGCCGTGGCGCTGGCATGCGAAATCGTTGAAGAAGCTTCAGATTTTGCTTAGTAGATCGATCATCCGCTTTTGCCAGTCGGGGCCGGTGGCTTGCCAACGTTCGATTACGGCGGCGGGAAGCTTCAGTGAGCTCAGTCTATGTGCGATAAAGGTGAATTTCAAGATGAACGGCCGTCGCGGCGGCGTATTCTGGTTTCCTTCTATTCTCACCAGTTCATTTGCTCTGGCGCTGATATTTGTCTAGATCGATGGGGGCCACTTTCGCATGTGTTCGCTGACCGAGGTGCAGCGAACCTATGGTGGCCTGCGCGAGCCGGCTTTTTTTATTCGTCCCAGCGCTGCTCGTTCATCAGCGCATCAAAGCGTTTCAGCGCTGGTAGCGCCTCGCCTTTGCCTTCGAACGTGAAATAAAACATCGCGTCCTCGGAGGCCAGCAGATACTGGATGAAATAATATTTTCCGAACAGGCGGGAAGACTCCGAAGCCGACGAATAAGCGGTTTTTCCTGCCGGTACAGGGAATGCTTCGACTGCACGTACGACGAGTTTGCCATTGCGGCTGGCCACGTCTTTCAGGACGCCCTGTGCAAACGCGTGCGCATCTTCCCTGGCCGTGGTGGTCTTGTTCGGCAGGGCGCGGGCTATCGTCACCATCATCTTTTCGCCATCCGGTCCCTTGCCCTCCATCGGCCGCCTGGCCGAGTCGAGCGTCCAGGTCGACGGCAGCTGGAGGTGCAGTGGAGGCGCATCCACCGCTTGAGCGTGCGCCATTTGGGCGCTGAAAGACAGTAGCAATGACGCAAGCGATATGCGGATTGTTTTCATGGGTTTAGTTTGTACGGTATAAACAATTTAAAGTGTTTTGCCCTTGCTGAAGTCCTGTGGCGACAGGAACAATTTCTTCACGGCCGGTCCGCTCAGGATGTAGTAGCCCTCACCGCAGTCATTGCCGGAGGAGTAAGGGAACTCGATGGTAATCTCGGTACTGCTTTGGATCGATACCGTTTCCCATTCGAATGACCGTTGATGTTGGCAACGCTCAGTGTCCGGACGATCCGCTTTCTTCATTTTCTTGATGCTGCGTGCTATTTCATCCATTAGCAGGCCGCCCAGTTCAGAATCCGCGTTGCTCTTGAATAGAGAGGCTATCGGAACTTCCCGTCCGTTCTTGTAGTCGAATACCCGATGCGTCACGCCGTGTGTGGTGCGCGCGTTTCCGGGCATCTCGGTGTGATGATCGAACGTGATGTGGCGAACGAAGCGCAGGGTAGGCATGAGCTTGGACTGCGTCATCGCGGATTCGCGCGCAGCCTTGTCTTTCCCCAGCAGGGCCAGCACGCCGGAGTCCTTGATGAGGATGGTCTTTTTCAGCAAGGCATCGTCAGAAGAGAACAGGCCAGCCAGCGAAACTGTCCGTGTCCACGCGTTCAGCCGCTCCAATGCGGCCTTGTCGCCACCTTTGAATACCGGATAGCGCCACTCGATGGTGTTTCCGCCGAGGGCGGGATCTTCCAGCGGCTCCCCCGTCCATTGCGCGACTTCGCCACCGCCCATTGACTGCAAGGCCGGCTGGCTGGCGTTGTCCTGCGCGTAACCAGGTGAACAGGTCAGCAGCGACCAAACCAGCGCCGTGAAGATGCCGCGTTTGTTCATGAGAGGCTGTCCTTCACCCGCCCGCCGCCAGTCTGCTGTCGCTGGCTCAGCATCAGGGCGCCGATAGCGCCCAGTGCGATCAACGATACCGCGATGATCTCCGCCTGCGTAGCACGCAGGCCGGCCACATTGAACATAGGATTGACGCGGATCTGCTCGATCAGCAAACGCTCCACGCCGGCCAGCACCAGATACACCGAGAACAGCCAGCCGATCCGGAACGCATGCTTGCGCAGCGCCCACAGCACGGCAAAGCACAGCAACGCCATCGCCGTTTCATACATCGGCGTCGGATACACGCCGGGCAGGGCGATCAGCTCGCCGTAGATGTTGTTGTCGTAGGTTTGCGCCCACAGCCAGGTCGGCAGCCAGTCCGGCTTGAGCGCCATGTTGGCGGCGATGCCCCAGTCGCCGTCGCCCGAAACCTGGCAGCCGATGCGGCCGATCGCATAGCCGATCATCATCGCCGGCGCCGCCGCGTCCAGCAGCGGACGCACCGGCAAACGCCAGCGCCGCACGCATACCATACCAGCCAGCGTACCCAGGATCAGGCCACCGAAAATGCTCAGGCCCGAGCGCGTGAGGATCATGCCCATCGGATCGGCGGCAAACTGGTCGGTATGCTCCAGGATATGGAACAGGCGGGCGCCGAACACGCCGGCCACCATCACCACCACCATGAAATCGCTGACCACATCCTGCGGCGGCACATCGGCGCCGCGCACGCGCGCCGGTCCGATCTTGCCTGCCACGTACAGGCGATGCAGCTCCGCGCGGAACAGCGCGCCGGCCAGCAGCGCGCCCAACGCCACGAACAGGCCGAAGGTCGCCAGCGGCAGCGGCAGGTCGATGCCGGTCCAGGCCTTGATAACGTCACTCAAATACGGATACGACATGGCAGCTTTCGAAAGTGATTGAATCCGGTGGCAACTTTAGCACAAGGGACTGCTGCGAACAGCCGGCCGGATGCTATGCTGGCGGACGTTTGCATGCTCTGGAAAGGTTGATACGCGATGGCCGCAAAACATGTGCTGTGTTACGGGGACTCGATGTCGTGGGGGATCATCCCAGGAAGCAGGCTGCGCCATCCGTATGACAAACGGTGGACCGGCATCCTTCAGCAACTGCTGGGCGACGGCATCCGCGTGATCGAAGAATGCCTGAACGGGCGGACCACCGTCTGGAACGATCCATTCCGCCCCGGCCGGAATGGCAAGGACCTTTTGCTGCCTATTTTGCACTCGCATGCGCCTATCGATCTGGTCATTATTTTCCTGGGAACGAACGATCTGCAATCCATCTATGGCGTGGGCGCCTATGAATCCTCGCTTGGCGCCGGCGTGCTGGTCGACATGGTCCAGGGATGCCGCGCGGAGCCGATGCTGCTTGCTCCCCAAGTGCTGCTGGTCGCGCCGCCACGCATCATCGGGCTTGCCGGCACCATGGTGGAAAAATTTCATGGCGCAGAGGAAAAGTCGACCCAGTTCACGCGCTGCTACGCGCGCATAGCCGAAGAACGCGGCTGTTCCTTCCTTGATGCCGCGGAGTTTATTCAACCTAGCGAAGTCGATGGCGTTCATCTCGATGAACTACAGCACCAACAGCTGGCCGTGGCCTTGCATCACCGGGTGCTGGACATACTGGAATACTGACGATTGTTACAAACACTCACCATGTCTTACATGTCTTGGCGGTAATTTCAGGTAAAGTTCGCCTTGTTGTAATTTTAATTTTTGGAGCCCGCAATGACCGTCATGAAATCTATCGCCGCAGCCGCTGCCGCCTCCTTCGCGCTCGCCGCGCACGCCGCCCCGCTCGAATCGCTGCCGACCACCGGCACGCTGGTCGTGGTGCCGGCCTTCGGCGAAGTCAAACACGCCAATGATCAAGCGGTCGCCACCCTGGCGATCGAAGAGCAGGACAAGGACAAGGCCGCCGCCGCTTCGCGCGTCAACCTGAAAATGAAGCAGGGCCTGGAAATCGTCAAGAAAGAAGACCCGAGCGCCAGCCTGAAAACCCAGGGCTACTACACCTATCCCGTGTATCCGGAAGACCGTCCGACGCCGAACGGCCAGTCGTCCAAGCCGCGTGTGCCGACCGCCTGGCGCGTGGGCCAGTATCTGGAAGTGACCACCACCAACCTGGAAAAGCTGCCTAAAACCGTGGCCGCCGCCCAGAAGATCCTGACCCTGAACGGCCTGCAATTCGGCCTGACGCCTGCAACCACCCGTCAGCTGGACGACCAGCGCATCGCCGCCACCTACAAGAACCTGAACGAGCGCATCAACTCGATCGCCGGCGCCATGGGCCGCAAGGTCAGCGACGCCGTGCTCGACACGATCGACTTCGAAGGCTCGGGCAACTACGCCCAGGAGCGCATGGGCGGCGCACCGGCGCCGATGATGATGCGCTCGGCCAAAATGATGGATAGCGCCGAAGTGTCGGAACCGAGCTTCGAGCCGGGCGAAACCACGCTGCAAATGAACGTGGTGGGCAAGGTACGATTCAAGTAAGTCTATGCGCGGCGGCGCGCGCTGAGTTACAGTTGTCATTGCTTTTATACTAATCACGGAGCATGCAATGACTGTAATGAAACAACTGGCCATCGCCGCCATCGCCGCCTGCGCCCTGTCCGCGCAGGCGGCTCCGCAGGAGTCCCTGCCGACCGCTGGTGCCCTTGTGGTTGTCCCCGCATTCGGCGAAGTTCGCCACGTCAATGACCAGGCCGTTATCACGCTGTCTGTCGAGGAAGTCGACAAGGACAAAGCCGCCGCCGCCTCCCGCGTCAACCTGAAGATGAAGCAGGGGCTGGAGATCGTCAAGCAGGAAGATCCCCAGGCCAGCCTGAAGACCCAGGGCTACTACACCTATCCCGTGTATCCGGAAGAACAGCCGCAGCCGCTGAACGGCCAGCCGCGCAAACCGCGCGTGCCGACCGCTTGGCGCGTGGGGCAGTCGTTGCAAGTGACCACCGTCAACTTGGCCGGCCTGCCGAAGACCGTGGCCGCCGCCCAGCGCACGCTGTCGCTGAACAATCTGCACTTCGGCCTGGCGCCGGAAACCACCCGCAAGCTGGACGACCAGCGCATCGCCGCCACCTACGCCAATCTGACCGAGCGCGTCAATTCGATCGCGCGCGCCATGGGCCGCAAGGTCGGCGACGCCGTGATCGACACCATCGACTTCGAAGGCTCGGGCAACTACCAGGACCGCGTCAACGTGACGGGCTCGTCGCGCGTGGCGATGGCGATGGCCGGCAGCCCGCCGCCGCCTCCGGTGGAAGAACCCAGCTTCGAACCGGGCGAAACCACGCTGCAGATGCGGCTTGTGGGCAAAGTGCGCTTCAAATAAGCGAACTTGGGCACAATAGGGGGATGGTTTGCCATCCCCTTTTTTGTGGGCGGCTCCACTATAATGATGGCGCAACATGACCAGTTAATCAGAAACGGAACCCTATGGCCAAATTCCCCCGCCGCCGAGCCAAGAACGGCGTAGCCCAAGGCAAAACGCCCCAGATGTCGCGCTTCAGCCGTTTTGCCCGCCGCGCCCGGGGCGAAGACCTCGACCGGCCGCGCCATCGCGGGATTTATCTGCTGCCGAACGCCTTCACCACGGCGGCGCTGTTCTGCGGCTTCTACGCCATCGTCATGGCGATGAACCAGAAGTTCGAACACTCGGCCTGGGCGATCTTCATCGCCATGGTGCTGGACGGCCTGGACGGCCGCGTCGCCCGCCTGACCAACACCCAGAGCGAATTCGGCGCCCAGTACGACTCGCTGTCGGACATGGTGTCCTTCGGCGCCGCACCGGCGCTGGTGATCTATGAATGGTCGCTGCGCGGCCTGGGCAAGCTGGGCTGGATCGCCGCCTTCGTCTACTGCGCCGGCGCCGCGCTGCGCCTGGCCCGCTTCAACACCAATATCGAAGTGGTCGACAAGCGCTTCTTCCAGGGCCTGCCATCGCCGTCGGCCGCCGCGCTGGTGGCCGGCTTCGTGCTGCTGATGGTGGACCAGGAAGTGTCCGGCCTCGAACTGCGCTGGGTCTCGTGGAGCATCGCCGTATTCGCCGGCCTGACCATGGTGACGAACGTGCCGTTCTACAGTTTCAAGGATGTGAACTTCCGCAAGTCGGTGCCGTTCATCGCGGTGTTCCTGATTGCGCTGGTGTTCGCGCTGGTGTCGATCGATCCGCCCAAGGTGCTGTTCCCGATCTTCATCGCCTACGGCTTGTCGGGCTACGCGGTATCGGCCTGGCGGCTGGCCAAGGGCAAGAAGGTCAGCCTGATCCAGACCGACGAAGACAGCAGCGACCCCAGCGAGCGGCGCTGACCGTCAAGGGCGGTAGGCCCTGAGAATTCAAGCAACGAAGCATCAGCCACGGAGCTATCATGAGCAACTCATCCAACCGCCTCATCATCTTCGACACCACCTTGCGCGACGGCGAGCAATCGCCGGGCGCGTCGATGACGAAGGACGAAAAAGTCCGCATCGCCAAGCAGCTGGAGCGCTTGCGCGTGGACGTCATCGAAGCCGGCTTCGCGGCCGCCTCGCAGGGGGACTTCGAGTCCATCAAGGCGATCGCCTCGGTGGTGCGCGAATCGACCATCTGTTCGCTGTCGCGCGCCAACGACCGCGACATCGCGCGCGCCGCCGAAGCGCTGGCGCCGGCCGAGCGCAAACGCATCCACACCTTCATCGCCACCTCCAAGCTGCACATGGAGATGAAGCTGCGCATGCTGCCCGACCAGGTGCTGCTGCAGGCGCGCAACGCCGTGCGCTACGCCCGCCAGTTCACCGACGATATCGAATTTAGCCCGGAAGACGGCAGCCGCTCGGACGAGGACTTCCTGTGCCGCGTGCTCGAAGGCGTGATCGAGGAGGGCGCGACCACCATCAATTTCCCGGACACGGTGGGCTACGCGGTGCCGGAGATATTCGGCGAAACCATACGACGCCTGCGCGAACGCATACCCAATTCCGACAAGGCCATCTGGTCGGTGCACTGTCATAACGACCTGGGCCTGGCCGTGGCCAACTCGCTGGCCGGCGTGATGATAGGCGGCGCGCGCCAGATCGAATGCACCATCAACGGCCTGGGCGAACGCGCCGGCAACACCGCGCTGGAAGAGGTGGTGATGGCGCTGCGCACGCGCGGCGGCTACTACAACCTCGACGTCGGCATCGACACCACGCAGATCGTTGCAGCGTCCAAGATGGTGTCGCAGATCACCGGCTTCGCCGTGCAGCCGAACAAGGCTGTGGTGGGCGCCAACGCGTTCGCGCACGCGTCCGGCATCCATCAGGACGGCATGCTGAAATCGCGCGAGACCTACGAGATCATGCGCGCCGAGGACGTGGGCTGGACCGCCACCAAGATCGTGCTGGGCAAGCTGTCCGGCCGCAACGCCTTCAAGCAGCGCCTGCAGGAGCTGGGCATCGACCTGGAATCGGAGGCGGAAGTCAACGCCGCCTTCGTGCGCTTCAAGGAGCTGGCCGACCGCAAGTCCGACATCTTCGATGAAGACATCCTGGCGCTGCTGTCGGACGAGCAGCAATCGCATGAGAGCGAGTACTACCGCTTCATCTCGCTGTCGCAACAGTCGAACACCGGCCACACGCCGAGCGCGAAAGTGGTGTTCACCATCGACGGCGAGGAGCATGCCTCCGAAGGCCGGGGCGACGGCCCGGTCGATGCCACCGTCAACGCCATCGAATCCGAAGTGGGCAGCGGCGCGGAGCTGGTGCTGTTCTCGGTGAACGCCATCAGCACCGGCACCCAGTCGCAGGGCGAGGTGACGATGCGCTTGTCGAAGGAAGGGCGCATCGTCAACGGCGTCGGCGCCGATCCGGACATCATCGTGGCCTCGGCCAAGGCTTACCTGTCGGCGCTGAACAAGCTGCACTCGAAGATCGAGCGCGTCAATCCGCAGCCCTGATGCAGAGATTCATACGCCATAGCATGAGGCTGGTCGCCCTGCTTGGACTGCTTGCCGGCATGATGGCAAGCGTTCAAGCAGGCACCGACCACCGGCTCGATGAAATTACCGCGCGCGGCGTGCTGCGGGTGGGCACCACCGGCGACTACAAACCCTTCAGCTCCCGGGCGGGCAATGACTTTGTCGGCCTCGACATCGATCTGGCCGCCGATCTTGCGCGTACGCTGGGCGTGCCTGTGCAGATCGTACCCACCAGCTGGCCCTCGCTGATGAAGGACTTCGGCGATGATAAATTCGACATCGCGCTGGGCGGGGTGTCGATCACGCCGGAGCGGCAGAAGCAGGGGCTGTTCTCCGTAGGGTATCTGCGCGACGGCAAGACACCCATCACGCGTTGCGAGAATTCGGCGCGATTCCAGACGCTGGCGCAAATTGACCAGCCCGGCGTGCGCCTGATCGTCAATCCGGGCGGGACCAACGAGCGCTTCGCGCGATCGCGTGCGCCGCAGGCGCAACTGACCGTGCACCCGGATAACGTGACGATCTTCGACCAGATCGTCGCGGGTGCTGCCGATCTGATGATCACCGACGCGATCGAGACGCGCCTTCAACAACGGCTGCGCCCGCAGCTCTGCGCGGTGCATCCGGATACGCCCTTCGACCTTGCGGAGAAAGCCATCCTGCTGCCGCGCGACGTGGCGTTCAAGGCCGTTGTCGACAAGTGGCTGCAGCAACTCGTAGCCAGCGGCGCTTTGCAGCGCAGTGTCGACCGCTGGCTGGACTTCCCGTGGGGATTGGAGCCGTTGCGGCTGGCGATCGACCAGCGCCTGCTGCTGGCGCAAGCCGTGGCGCGCGCCAAATGGAATGTGCAGGCGCCGATTGAAGACCTGGGGCGCGAAGCGCAGGTCATCCAGGCTGCGGTGAAGGAGGGGGCTGCACTCGGCCTTTCCAAGTCGTGGATCGAGGCTGTGTTTCGCGCGCAGATCGAGGCGTCCAAAACCGTACAGCGGGAATTGTTCGCTCAATGGAGCGCGCAACACGCCGGCAAGTTTGATGACGCTCCCGATCTCGCCAAGACCATACGCCCCGAGCTCGACCGGCTCACCACGCAACTGCTGCGGTCCATGGCCAGCAATCAGACGGTGCTGAACGACGAGTCGCGAAAAGCCGATGTGACTCGTGCCATGCACGCGCTGGAAGCGCGGGCGCTCAGTCCACAGGCTGCTACGCAGGCGTTGACGCCATTCTTGTAAGATTTGCTGACTAAAAGATGTGCTTTAATCGCAATCTCCAGAGGCCGGTATGAATAAGCTAGTCCCGTTGATTGCAGCTTTGACTGTTACCGCCGCGTTCCGCGCGTCCGCCTGGCCAGCCGCCAAGAGCGCCGACGTGGTTTTATCTGAGATGATCGCGGGGCTGGACTCCGCCGTGTTCGACGCATTCAACAATTGCCGCACCAGTCTCGCACCTAGGCGACGTTCCGCCCGCGTTGCTTGCTTGGAGTTTCAGCAAGCAATCGCGGGCGGCCCTAATTACGACATCTGCGCGCGCTTATTGCGGCGGAGCGTCCCTACCAACATGCCCAGGCCCAGCACGAGCATCGACGCCATGCCCGGTTCCGGTATCGGGCTGGTAATCTCCCGCGCGATGAAGGACAGGTTATCCGCGTAGCCATCGTTGTCGTTCGAAGCGAGACGCTCCATCGACAGCCAGAACGACAGCTTGCTGGTGCCGGCAGGGATGATGCCCACTGACTCGCGGTAGAACAGGCCGGTCTGGTTGCCGCGATCCTGCGGCGTGACGGGACCGATCGAGGCGTTTCCTATCGCGTTGTTCGCCGCATCGAGAAACTGCACGTAGAACAGTGCGTTATCGCCCTGGGCGGCCCAGCCGCCGAGCCATCCGCTCAGGGAATAGGAACTGTTCTGGGCCGTCGGCACGCCGAAGTCCAGGGTCTGAGAGGCCACGGCATACTGCCCGAGGCCGGCGAACATCTTGGTTCCGCGATCGACCGGGCCAGGCTGGGTGGGAAGCACCCAGTTGTTGCCGTAGTCCACCGATTGGACCATGTTGTAACCCGGGTAGCCGGCCCAGCCGCTCACGCCAGCTTCGGCATCGCCGTTGACAATGAGGTTCTGGCCGTAGATGACGTCAGCCTTGCCACTACACGCCACGGCGAACAAGGCCGCGGCGAGGAAAAATTTGCACTTCATGAAAAGCTCCTTATAAAAATCAAACGACGCGGTACTGGTCAAGTTGCGCTGCCCCGCGCATCGCAGGGTCACTGATAGACGGCAAGCCGTTTTCCAGATGGCCGGCGAAGCGGCGCATCCAGCCCGGCAAGCCAGCCACACGCAGGCTGTAGTCGTACCAGTTGGAACTCGATGCCAGCGGAAGCCGGACGGCGCTCCTCGAGCGTGCGACGACGCGCACTTCCAGCGGCTTGTTCGCGTAATACTTGTTGGCGGTGAGTACGAAGGTGCATGGCTGTGCGCCGTTGTTGACCAGGTCAATGACCAGCTCGCCGGCGCTGCGTTCGGCGCGCAGGCTCATTTCCGGCCAGGCAGCGTTGCCGTCGCCGCGCACGTCCCCAACGATGTGGCGATGAAAGCCGTTCGGTCCCAGCACCCAGAGATCGTAGGCGGATGCGGTGTTCCAGCGGCCTTTGAGCTGCTTGCCAGGTTCGACCGTATAGCGGCGCGGCACCTGCTCCAGCGCCAGGCGGTCGTACACATGAAACACCGCCCCGGCTTCGCCCAGGTTGTCGAAACTGAGCTCCACCTGGCCGCCTCCGACCGGCACTTGCGCCTGCACCTGGAGTTCGTAGGGCAGGGCGCGTGCCGGACGCACGCCGGCAGCCTGGACGGGCGCCGTCAGGGTGGTCGGCGTTGCGGGGACTTTGGTGTTTGGCAGGCCCAGCGCCATCGAACGGCGCGCGGCCGTTTCCGGCAGCAGTTGCGTGAAGCCGTTGTCGTTCGGGTTGGCGAAGTCGAAGCAGGACAACAGGTTGCCGCTCACCGCGCGGCGCCATGGGCTGATCAGCGGCTCGCGCACGCCGAAGCGCGCCTCGATGAAACGCACCACCGATGTGTGGTCGAAGACCTGCGAATTCACCCAGCCCCCCTTGGTCCACGGCGAGATGACATACATCGGAACGCGCGGCCCGAGACCGTAGGGGCGATGGTGGGTCCGTGCATCGGCGCCGTTGAGCACGTGATGGTACTCGCCGGTCGTGTCGACGGTCGACGCGCCGGCGAGTTGCGCCTGCGCCGGATTGCTGCTGTAACTCGTGTACGCAGGGACCGCCGGTGGTGGCATGTGGTCGAAGAAGCCGTCGTTCTCGTCGAAGTTGATAAGCAGGACCGTCTTGCTCCAGCTCTCGGGATTGGCGGTCAGCGCATCCAGCACGCGCGCGATGTAGTCGGCGCCCGACGCGGGACTTGAAGGCCCCGGGTGTTCGGAGCCTTCGGCGGTCGCGACCACCCAGCTGACCTGCGGCAGGCGGTTGGCAAGCACGTCGGCCTTGAGCAGGTCGATGTCACGCGTCGTGGTGCCGCGATCGCGCAGCGATTGCGAGTAGCCCGGCCGGCGATACCACGCGTTGCGGAAAGAGCGGAATCCCGCCAGCGAGTTATCGGTGAAGTTGTCCGCCATGTTCTGGTAAACCTGCCAGCGGATGCCCGCCGCTTCGAGCCGCTCCGGATAGGTGGTCCACAAGTAGTCGGTGGACATGTCCGGATTGAAGTCGTCGCGGCTGTTGTCGGTCGATGGACCGCCTGCGGCTGCCAGGGGATCGTTATGACCGCTGAACAGAAACAGCCGGTTGGTGTTGGTGCCGGTCTGGGTTGCGCAGTGATAGTGGTCGCAGATGGTAAAGGCACGCGCGAGCGCGAACTGGAAGGGAATGTCGGCGTCGGCGTAATAGCCCATCGCGTGGTTCTGCTTGACCGTGCACCAGTCATTCATCCGTCCGTGGTCCCACGCCAGCTGGGCGTCGAGCCAGGCGTGCGGCGTGCCGGCCACGCGCATGACTGGAAAGTCCTGCACCGTGTTGAGCCGGAACGGCGCGATGGCGCTGCCCTGGGGCCAGTTGGGCCGGCCAGGCACCGGCGCCCCGCCGACAGAGCGCTGCACGAAGACCGATTTGCGGTTGAAGAGATTTTGCCGGTCCATCACCGGAATCGGAAAGGGATCGCCGAATCCCCTTACCCCTTCCATGGTGCCAAAGTAATGGTCGAAGCTGCGGTTCTCCTGCGTCAGCACGACGATATGCTCGACATCCTGCAGGCTGCGAGTGCGCTGGTTGGCGGGGAGGGCCAGCGCCTTCTGGATGGACGGCGGGAAGGTCGCCAGCACGGCACTTGCGCCGGCCGACTTGCCCATTTTGCGGAGGAAGTCACGGCGGCTCATGTACGCACCTGCGTGCGGGCGCGCGCGAATTTGAAAATATGCATTTGATTGATCCAGGTCGATTGTCAGGGAAACATGAAAACTGAAGTCGTGCGAGGCAATAGCCTACGTAACAATCATGAAATGTTGATGACATGGCATGCAATGAATAGCATGTTCCAGCATTCTTTTGAATCGACGCATGCTTCGCTCCACGCCGAAGCATGCGTCGATGCAAACAGCTATCTTGTCGATTCGATGACAGGAGGCTTCAATGATCAAACTGATGGAAACGCCGATGTTGGCGCTGCGGCTGCGCCGCTCCGCCGGCGACCGGGGCGATGTGATCTACGTCCACGGCTCCACGTTCGGCGCCGATCTCTCGGTGTTCTTCGCGTTCGACGGCCGCAGCTGGGCCGATGAATTGAACGACGCCGGCTTCAACGTATGGGGCTTCGACTTTGCCGGCTACGGCGCTTCGGAGCGCTATCCGCAAGACGACGCCATTCCCGCAGGCCGTCTGCATGACGTGCAGGCGCAGCTGCACCGCGTGGTCCGCGCCGTCCGCGAGCGCAACGGCGGCCGCCGGGTCATGCTGCTGGCGCATTCGTGGGGTGGATCGGTGGCGGCGTGCTATGCAGGCGATCACCCGCAGGAGCTCAGCGCGCTGGTGCTGTTCGCGCCCATCGTCACGCGCAGCGCCGCCACGGTGGCCGGCGCCTGCGTGCCTGCCGCTGCCGGCATGGCGTCGCACTATCCGCTGACCGCATGGGCGCAGTACCGGCGCTTTGTCGAAGACGTCCCGCGTGGCCAGCCGCAACTGCTGTCGGAGGCGCATTTCCAGCAGTGGAGCGCCGTATTTCTGGCCTCCGACGCCGACGCCGCCAGCCGCACGCCGCCAGCCGTGCTGACGCCGGCAGGGCCGCAAATCGATGTGCGCGCGCTGTGGTCCGGCCATGCGCTGTACGACCCGGCGCGCATCGACACGCCGACGCTGCTGGTCCGCGGCGAATGGGACAGCGTCTGCGCCGATGCCGATGCCGTCCGCTTGCTGGCGACACTGGGCGCCAGCGTCAAGGTCTGCAAGACCATCCCGCGCGCCACGCACCTGATGCATCTGGAGTCGTCGCGTGGGCTGCTCTACAATGCCGTCAATGACTTTTTGCTCAGGAGCTCGACATGATCGCCGTGATATTCGAAGTCATCCCCAGTACCGGAGGCCGTGCCGAATATCTCGACCGCGCAGCCCAGCTGGCGCCGCTGCTGGAAAAGATAGACGGTTTCATTTCCATCGAAAGGTTTGAAAGCCTGAAGTCGCCCGGCAAGCTGTTGTCGCTGTCGTTCTGGCGTGACGAGGATGCGGTGCGCGCCTGGCGCGAGCAGGCGCTGCATCGCGAGGCGCAAAGCGCCGGCCGCAGCGGCGTGTTCGACGACTACCGCCTGCGCGTAGCCAGTGTCATCCGCGATTATGGCCTGATGGAGCGCGACGAAGCGCCGCCCCATCATCCATCCGTGGCCGCGCGATGAGCACGCCGCAACCCCGCTTCGCCCGCGTGGCCGCCGCGATCGGCGACCCGACCCGCGCACTGATGCTGTCGCGCCTGCTCGATGGCCGCTTCTATACCGCCACCGATCTGGCGCAGCACGCCGGCGTATCCGCCCCGACCGCTTCGCAGCACCTGAAGCTGCTGGTCGACGAAAACCTGGCACGGGTGCGTGCGCAAGGCCGCCACCGCTACTACATGCTCGCCGACGGCAATGTCGCCCATGCGCTGGAAGCCTTGCTGCGCGTCGCCGATGGCGCGTTGCCCGAGACCACACGCTGGCAGGCGCCGGCCATGCGCGGCCTGCGTCACGCGCGCAGCTGCTATGGCCACCTGGCCGGCGTGCTGGGTGTGGACCTGTGCCGCTGCTTCGTCGATAACGGCTGGGTCAAACCGGGCGAGGGCGATGGGCACGAGTACCCGCTCACACCGGCAGGCGAAGCGCAGCTGCGTGAACTGGGCATCGTGCTGTCGGAAGGCGCGACGATGCAGCGCCAGCTGTATGGCTGCGTCGACTGGTCCGAACGAAGGGATCATTTCGCCGGCCCGCTGGCCGTGGCGCTGCTCGACAACTTCGTCGAGCGCGGCTGGCTGGGCCGCAGCGAAGACAGCCGCGCGCTGTCGGTGTCGGCGCGCGGCAAGACCGAACTGCCTGCCTGGCTTAGAAACGCAACTTGACGTAGGCCGCCGGCCCGTTCAGGCGGACGTTGACATCCATGGCGTCGCGTTGGCGGTGCAGACTGATCTTGGAGGCGCTGTATTCCGCCACCAGGCCGACGGCTGGCGTCGGATACCATTCCACGCCGATGGCGCCGCCGTAGATGTGGCCCTGGATGCTGCCGCCGTTTTTCTTGATGCCGTTGGCGTCCACATACATGCGCACATTCTGCGAGAACGCATGGCGCCAGCCCAGTTCCAGCAGGGGCGCGTAGGCGTTTTCGCTTTCCGAGTAGCGGGCGTTGCCGGCCACGCCGTTCAGCACGCCACTGGCGGTGCCATCGATGCGCGCGCGGTAGTAGGCTGCGCCGACGCCGATGCCGAACACATCATTGCCGCTGCCCAGCCACCATTTGTAGGCCAGGTTGGCCAGGTCCAGTTTCAGCTTGGCATCCAGCTTGCCGTTGCCGGTCAACGGAACGCCGTTGCGGTTGGTGCTGCCGCTCAGGGTGGGATTGTAGGTCTTGCTGTAGTTGTAGTAATCGAAATCCAGGCCCTGCGTGTCGCCCAGCAGCAGCTGCGCCTTGACGCGCGGCAGCGTCGCGTGATCGGCCTTGTAGCTGCCGCTGTCGATGTGGCCGTAGTTGGTGTCGCCTTCGTAGTTGATGCGCGGATCGGCGTAGAACGCGCCGACCGATACACTGGCGCGGTCCAGCGCGGGCGAGGGATCGGCCCAGGCCAGTGCGGTGACGGTGCTCAATGCGAGCAGGGTGGCGGCGTAGATGGCGTGGCGTGCAGGGGGCGTGCGTAAGGACATGTAGTGCTCCGATTGGTTGGCGATTGAATGCCGGAATCTTAGCAATCGGTCATGGCGATTTACGTCGGCGCACTCCCACACTTCGCGTGGGATTGTTCCTACTACTCTTCCTCGACGCGCAAGGCCAGCGCGGCGGCGATCAGCATCGACAGCCCGCCCAGCACCATCATCATCACGGCGCTGCCGTTGAACACATGCGTCAGGAAGTAGCCCAGGCAGACGCCGGACACCACCTGCGGGATCACGATCGACATGTTGAACATGCCCATGTACATGCCCATTTTCTTCGCCGGTATTTTGCCGGCGAGGATGGCGTAGGGCATAGACAGCGTGCTGGCCCACGCCAGCCCGACGCCGGCAAACGACAACAGCAACATCATCGGCGAGGTGATGAAGTAGATCGAGACGAAGCTCAGCCCGCCGACGGCCAGCGCCAGTGCGTGCGCGGTCTTGCGGCTGGTGCGCGCGGCGATCAGCGGCAGCACGAAGGCGAAGGCGATCGAGGCCGCGTTGTAGACGGCGCCGCACACGCCCCACCAGTTGGCGCCTTCGTTGTACAGCGCGGAGGTGGTGTCGGTGGCGTGGTAGATGTGCTGGGTCAGCGTGGCCGTGCCGTAGGTCCACATCGAGAACCAGGTGAACCAGGTGAAGAACTGCACCAGCGACAGCTGCACCATGATCTTCGGCATGTTGAGGTAGTCGTTGATGAAGCCGCGCACGCCGGTCGATGTCGGCGCCGTTTGTTCCTGCTCGGGATGGAATTGGCTGAGCTGCTCAGGCGAGTATTCGCGTGTGCGCAGCACGGTCCACAGCACGGCCGCCAGGTAGATCGCGCCGCCGATGTAGAAGGCGTAGACCACCGAGTCCGGCGTCTTGCCGGCGGCGGCGGTGTTGGCCACGTCGAACCAGTGCGTCAGCACCCACGGCAGGGCCGAGGCGCCCACCGCGCCGACGCCGATGAAGAAGGTCTGCACGGCATAGCCCGTGGTCAGCTGTTCCTTCGGCAGCAGGTCGCCGACGAAGGCGCGGAACGGCTCCATCGAAATATTGATCGCCACGTCGAGCACCAGCAGCATGGCGGCGGCGGTCCACAACACGGTGGCGTTCGGCAAACCCAGCATCGCCAGCGTGGCCAGCACGGCGCCGATGAAGAAGTAGGGGCGGCGACGGCCCCAGCGGCCCCAGGTGCGGTCGCTCAGGTAGCCGATAATGGGTTGCACCAGCAGGCCGGCCAGCGGCGCGGCGGTCATCAGGAAGCCGATCTTGTCGAGTTCGGCGCCCATGGTCTGGAAGATGCGCGGGACGTTGCTTTGCTGGAGGGCGAAGCCGGCCTGGATGCCGAGGAAACCGAAGCTCATGTTCCAGATGGCCCAGAACGACAGCTTCGGCTTTTGCGCCGGCGTGGCCGGTTTCACTTTTGCGTGCATGGGGGATCTCCATTTTTGTTGGCGTATTATCTACTTGAAAAAGTAGTTTGGCTACAAAAATGGGGAAATCCCTCACGATAAGGGATTGTTTCTGTGTATCTTTGCTACATTTTTAACGACCGCGGCGCGATTCCCGTTCCGGGTCCGGGCCGTTGACCATGGCCTGGACGATGCCGTTGCGGTCGAATTCCACGTGCATCACGGAATCCCAGACGTTTTGCTCCTTGTAGCGGTATACCCACACATCGCCGTCGACGCTGGCATAGTGCACCTGCTGCGCCGGCCTGCCAAAGGTGCTGAGGATGGTTTGCTTGCTGTCCTTGCGCGGCTTGACGGTGGCGAACTTCTCGCTGCTGAGCACCTGTTCGAAGGAAATCAGCTTGCCGTCCGGTCCGATGCGGGCCATGTGGGTGTACTGGCCGAACGGGCCGCCGGCGTATTCGAGCATGGTGTCGGCGCCGCTGGCGTAGGTGCCGGTGGGCTGGCCCAGCTTGGCCTTGACCGCGTCGGCGGGTTCGCCGGCCGCCAGGGGAGGGGTGCTCATGCTGGCGCAGGCGCTCAACACGACCGGCAACATTGCCACAAACATCAGTTTTTTCATGACGAACCCCTCTGTAGAACTGGAAAGATACAAGAATTGTAGCCAACACAGGATACATGCGGGGGATTTTCCGCTATACTTCCGGGTCTGGTCTTCGGATCAGTTTTTTTTGAAGTTCACGGTGTGCAGGGTTCAGACTCCGCGCACCGCATGTTAAAGGTAAATATCATGACCGTAGAAAACATCAACAAAGCCGCGATCATCGCGGACAACGCCCGTGGTCAAAAAGACACCGGCTCCCCGGAAGTTCAAGTTGCGCTGCTGACCGCACGCATCAACGAATTGAACGGCCACTTCAAGGCACACAGCAAGGATCACCACTCGCGTCGTGGTCTGATCATGATGGTTAACCGTCGTAAGAGCCTGCTGTCCTACCTGAAGGGCAAAGATGCTACCCGTTATCGCGATCTGATCGCTAAACTGGGTCTGCGTAAGTAATTTTTGCGTCATCCGGCTTAATCGAAATGCCTGCGCCAGTTTGCTGACGCGGGCATTTTGTCATTTTCGCCGGGAAAACTTGCCAAGCGGAATAGCGTCTTGGCAGTGCGACATGGAATTCCTGGGTTTTAGCAGTTGCAGTAAAGACGGCGGTTAGCCGCCGTCTGTGGTGAGGTGAACGACAGCCCCTGAAAATCTGTCGGCAAATAGAAAGGGATTACCCATGTTTAATAAAGTTACGAAAACCTTCCAGTACGGCCAACACACCGTGACGCTGGAAACCGGCGAGATCGCTCGCCAGGCCTCCGGTGCAGTCATGGTATCGATTGAAGATACCGTGGTGCTGGCTACTGTCGTCGCACGCAAGGACGCCAAGCCAGGCCAGGACTTCTTCCCGCTGACCGTCGACTACGTTGAGAAAACCTATGCTGCCGGTAAAATCCCGGGCGGTTTCTTCAAACGTGAAGGTCGTCCTTCGGAAAAAGAAACGCTGACATCCCGCCTGATCGACCGTCCTATCCGTCCGCTGTTCCCGGAAGGCTACCTGAATGAAGTGCAAGTCATCATTCACGTGCTGTCGGTCAACCCGGAAATCGATCCAGACATCGCCGCCATGATCGGCGCATCGGCCGCCCTGTGCGTGTCGGGCGTACCGTTCAACGGCCCGGTCGGCGCAGCGCGCGTCGGCTACGCCAACGGCCAGTACATCCTGAACCCTACCGTTGAACAACTGAAGACCTCGCAGATGGATCTGGTTGTCGCCGGTACCGAAACCGCCGTGCTGATGGTGGAATCGGAAGCGCAGCAGCTGTCCGAAGAAATCATGCTGGGCGCCGTGGTGTTCGGCCACACCGAAATGAAAGCAGTCATCGACGCGATCCACGATCTGGTACGCGACGGCGGCAAGCCTGAAGTTGAATGGGTGCCACCAGCGAAGAACGAAGCGCTGATCGGCCGCGTTGCGCATTTCGCATCGAGCAAAATCAACGAAGCCTACCAGACCAAAGACAAGCAAGAGCGCACCGCCAAGCTGAAGGCCGCCACCAGCGAAGTGCTGGCCGACCTGTCCGCTGAAGCCGCAGCCGCCGGCGCCGCGCCGGTCGATGCAGCCGAAGTGAACAACATCCTGTTTGACATGGAAGCCAAGATCGTCCGTACCCAGATCCTGGACGGCGAGCCACGCATCGACGGCCGCGACACCCGCACCGTACGTCCGATCTCGATCCGCACCTCGGTGCTGCCACGCACCCACGGATCGGCGCTGTTCACCCGCGGCGAAACGCAGGCGCTGGTGGTTGCCACCCTGGGCACCGCACGCGACAGCCAGAAGATCGACGCGCTGATGGGCGAGTTCACCGACTCCTTCATGCTGCACTACAACATGCCACCGTTCGCCACCGGCGAAACCGGCCGCGTCGGCACGCCTAAGCGCCGCGAAATCGGCCACGGCCGTCTGGCCAAGCGCGCGCTGATCGCCGCACTGCCATCGCCGGAAGAGTTCAGCTACTCCGTGCGCCTGGTGTCGGAAATCACCGAATCGAACGGTTCGTCGTCGATGGCTTCGGTCTGCGGCGGCTGCCTGGCGCTGATGGACGCCGGCGTTCCAATGAAAGAGCACGTCGCCGGTATCGCGATGGGCCTGATCAAGGAAGGCGGCAAGTTCGCCGTGCTGTCGGACATCCTGGGCGATGAAGACCACCTGGGCGACATGGACTTCAAGGTAGCCGGTACCCGCAACGGTATCACCGCGCTGCAGATGGACATCAAGATCATGGGCATCACCAAGGAAATCATGCAAGTGGCGCTGGCGCAAGCCAAAGAAGGCCGCGAGCACATCCTGGGCGAAATGCAAAAAGCCATGCCGCACGTGAAGACCGAACTGTCGGACTTCGCACCGCGCCTGATCACCATCAAGATCAACCCGGAGAAGATCCGTGACGTCATCGGCAAAGGCGGCGCAGTCATCCGCGCCCTGACCGAAGAGACCGGCACCCAGATCGACATCAGCGACGAAGGCGTGGTCACTATCGCTTCCGTCGACGCTGCTGCCGGCCAGGAAGCCAAGCGCCGCATCGAAGAACTGACCGCATCGGTTGAAGTAGGCAAGACCTACGACGGCGTTGTGCTCAAGCTGCTGGACTTCGGCGCGATCGTTCAAGTCATGCCAGGTAAAGATGGTCTGCTGCACATCTCGCAAATCGCCAACGAGCGTGTGAACGCCGTTGCCGACTACCTGAAAGAAGGCCAGGCAGTGCGCGTCAAGGTTCTGGAAACCGACGACCGCGGCCGTCTGAAACTGTCGATGAAAGCCGCTGCTGAAGAAGCCGCTGCTGCCGTTGCACAGTAAGCTGTAGCTTGTTCGACAAAAAACCGCCGGAGAGATCCGGCGGTTTTTTTTCGTCCCGAACTTTTAGAGTCGCGCCCGGTCGAACCAGATCATGGGCACCTTATACGAAGACGACGTCATCGCCTGGTCCGAACTACAGGCGGCCTTGTTGCGTCGTGGCCAGTGGTGGCAGCTGGACATCGACAACATCGCCGAGGAGATCGAGGATGTGGGCAAGAGCGAAAAGAGAGAGCTTCAAAGCCGTCAAACCGTGCTTCTTACACATCTCCTGAAATGGAAGTATCAGCCGGGCAGGCGAGGTAGCAGTTGGGTGAAGACAATCAGGGCACAGCGCACTGCTGTTGCCGAAGATCTTGTCCAATATCCTCATTTGAAACCATTGCTGAACGACCCTCAGTGGCTCAGGCAAGTCTACCGGCGCGCCAAGATGGATGCGGAGGCGCAAACACACTTGCAGGATTTGCCGGAAATGTTGCCTTGGACCGTCGAGCAAATATTGGAACCTGATTTTTTCCCGGAGTGATCATGGCTGCTTCTTACGAAAGCGACTTTGCCGAATGGACCCGCGAGCAGGCGTTCTGGTTGCGCTCCGGCGATCTTGCCTTGCTGGATAAGCAGAACCTTGCGGAGGAGGTCGAACATATCGCATGGCGCTGGAGGGATGAGTTGGCATGGCGCTGCGCCGGATTGCTGGCCCATCTGGCGCGATGGCAGCGCCAATCCGGACATCGGTGCGGTCTATGGCGGAGGTTGATCGATTTGCAGCGGACACAGATTCTACGCATGCTCAACCGGGCGCCCAGTCTGCATAGAACTGTCGGCGACGCGGATTTTGTTCAAGATGCCTGGCTGGACGCGTTAATGAGAGTGGTCGGAGAGGACCATTGCTTCGACTTGCCCTTAGCCTGCCCCTGGTCCCTGGAGCAGGCGCTGGCGCCGGACTTCTTTCCCGACTAGCGGTCCGCCGTCAATCACCGAGCGCACAGGGCGGCCGCACGCGGTGCAGCATGTGAATGTGGACCAGGCGAGGCGCATGGTGCCGGTGTCCGGGACGATGGCGCGTAGCGATCCACATGCGCATCGCCGGTTTTTGTCGGACGTGGTCTATGCCAGTTTTGTCGAGAGGGTCTGTATTATCGGTGGCGAGTCGAGCGGCAAGACCACCTTGGCTGCCGCCCTGGCCGAGCGGCTCGGCACGACCTGGGTGCCCGAATATGGCCGTGAGCTATGGGTGGCGCAGGACGGCGTGCTCAATTACGAGGACATGGCCCGCATCGGCCGCACGCAGCTGCAACGCGAAGCGCAAGCGCGCTTGCAGGCGAAGCGCTTTCTGTTCTGCGACACGTCGCCGCTGACCACCTTGTTTTATTCCCGCGAGATGTTCGGCCGCGCCGATCCTGCATTGGAGGCGATGGCCGATGCGCCATACGAGCATTTCTTCCTGTGCGCGCCGGATTTCGATTTCATCCAGGACGGCACCCGGCGCGATGTCGACTTCCGCCAGCAGCAGCATCGCTGGTACCTGGATGAGCTGTCCCGCCGCAAGCTGCCCTATGTCTTGCTGACCGGTACGCTGGAGCAGCGCGTCGCTGACGCCATCGCCCAACTGGGCTGAACTTTTTCCCCGGCCCACGGTCTCATCATGAGGGAGGTATCGATCATGACTGCGACTTACGAAGACGACGTGGCCGAGTGGGCGTTGGAGCAGGTGGCCTTGCTGCGCACCGGCCAATGGGCGTTGCTCGACATCGAGCACATCGCCGAAGAAATCGAGGACATGAATATCAGCCACCGCCATCAACTGGCGCACCGGATTGCGATATTGATGGCGCATTTACTGAAGTGGAAGTACCAGCCGGATCGGCGCGGCCGCAGCTGGAAAAACACCATACGCCACCAGCGCGACAAGATCGACAGGCTGTTGAAACGCATGCCAAGCTTGCGGCGGCTGCTGGAAGATCCCGAGTGGGATCAGGACGTATGGGACGATGCGGTCGACCTGGCAGGCAGTGAGGCCAATTTATCCGGCCTGCCCGAAGCCCGAATATGGGACTTCGGGCAGGTTTTGTCGGCGGATTACTTGCCGTCGTAAGTCACGCGGTACACGCGGCCGCCGTAGTCGTCGGACACGATCATCGAACCATCCGGCAGCGTCGCCACATCCACCGGGCGGCCGACCACTTCCTCGCCGCGCAGGAAGCCGTCGATGAAGGCGGTGTCGGTGACGACCTTGCTGTTGTACAGCGTGATCAGGCGCACGCTGTAGCCGCTCTTGGTCGAGCGGTTCCACGAGCCGTGTTCGGCGATGTAGACGTTGTTGCGGTAAGCCTCGGGGAACTGCTTGCCCGTGTAAAAGGCCAATCCCAGCGGCGCCACGTGCGGCCCCAGCTTGGCCACCGGCGCTTCGAACTCCTCGCAGCTGCGGCCCTTGGCGAAGTCCGGGTCCGGCACCACGCCGCCGTGGCAATAGGGGAAGCCGAAATGCATGCCGGCCTTGGGCGCCACGTTCAGCTCGCACGACGGCGTGTTGTCGCCCATCTCGTCGCGGCCGTTGTCCGTGAACCACAGCACTTTGCTAGTCGGATGGAAAGCGAATCCCACCGTGTTGCGCACGCCGCGTGCATATTCTTCCAGCTGGCTGCCGTCGGCATTCATGCGGTAGATTTTCGCGCTCTTGGTGTCTTCAACATCGCACACATTGCAGGGCGCGCCGACGGGAATGTACAGCTTGCCATCCGGCCCGGCCTTCATGACCTTCTCGCCATGCCACTTGTCGTTGGGCAGGCTGACCTTGACCACCTCGTAGGATGGCTTCTGCGCATAGCGCTGGTCGATCTTGTCGAAGCGGATCACGCGGCTGATCTCGCCCACGTACAGCGCACCATTGAGCAGCGTGACGCCGATCGGATTTTCCAGACCCTCGGCGACGGTGACGACATCGGCCGTCTGCTTGTCGGCGCGCGGCACCAGCGCGTACACCTTGCCGGCCTTGCGCGAGCCGACGTAGACGATGCCGCTGTCCGACACCACCATGCTGCGCGCGGTGCTGACGTCGTTGGCGTAGACGCTGATGTGGAAGCCCTTGGGCAGCTTGAAGCCGCTCAGGTCCGGCACATTCTGCTGGGCCTTGGCTGCGGCCGCCGCGGCAGCTGTGGCCGCAGTGGCTGGCGATGGCGCGGCGGCTGGCTTGCCGGCGTTGGCGGCGATCAGGTCGGCCAGCAGCGCGATCTGGCCGGCGTTCAGGGCCGGCGACCAGGCCGGCATGTCCTTCTCCGGCACGCCCTTGCTGATGATCTTGATGAGGTTGGCCTTGGTCGGCGCCCCGTGCAGCCAGTTGTGCGCGCGCAGCGTTGGGGAGGTCATGGGTGGTCCTTTGGATGGCAACAAGGTATTGTGCCAGCCTCCGCCCGAGATGACCATGGCGCCAGCGCCATCGGTCACAATTTCATCGCTGCGTCCCCAGGCGCAGGCGCGGAACGGCCGCCGTATTCCGGCCGGCTGCGGCCGGGCGCGGCCGGCTCGAGGAAATCGGCCGTACCGTGGCGGTCTGGCCCGAGCCGTCCAGCGTGAACACGCTGACCAGTTCGGCCAGATGGCCAGACTGGCCTTGCAGCGACTCCGCCGCTGCCGCCGCCTGCTCGACCAGCGCCGCGTTCTGCTGCGTCACGCCGTCCATCTCGATGATGGCCTGGTTGATTTGCTCGATGCCGGCTTCCTGTTCCAGTCCGGCGTCCATGATCTGCGCCATGATGTCGCTGACCCGCTTGACGCTGGAGACCAGGTCGTTCATCGTCAGTCCGGCCTCGTCGACCAGGGAGGCGCCGCTGGCGATGTTCTCGACCGAAACGCCGATCAGTTGCTTGATGTCCTTGGCGGCGCTCGCCGAGCGCTGGGCCAGGTTGCGCACCTCCGACGCCACCACGGCGAAACCGCGCCCCTGCTCGCCGGCGCGGGCAGCCTCGACCGCCGCGTTCAGCGCCAGGATGTTGGTCTGGAAGGCAATGCCGTCGATCACGCCGATGATGTCGACAATCTGCTTGGAGGACGCGGTGATCGATTCCATCGTGGTCACTACCTGCGCCACCACATTGCCGCCGCGCTCGGCGACGCCTGATGCGGCCGACGCCAGCTGATTGGCCTGGCGCGCGAACTCGGCGTTCTGTTTGACGGTCGCCGTCAGCTCTTCCATCGAGGACGCGGTCTCCTCCAGCGAGCCGGCCTGCTGCTCGGTGCGCGACGATAAATCCATGTTGCCACTGGCGATCTCGCTGGACGCGGTGGCTACGGCGTCGGTGCTGGTGCGCACCTGGCCGACGATGGCGGCCAGCCGGTCGCGCATCGAGGCGATGCTGTACAGCAGGCTGGACGTATCGTTGGCGGCCAGCGCCACGTGCACCGTCAGGTCGCCGCCGGCTATGCGGTCGGTGATGCCGGCCGCATAGCCGGGCTCGCCTCCGAGTTGCCTGAGCAGCGAACGGGTGATCAGCCAGCCCAGCGCCAATGCTATCGCCACCGACGCCAGGCAAAGGATCAGGATGGCGAACGCGGATTGCCTGCTGCGATCAAGAATGCCGGCGCCGAGCTCGTCGATGACGGCCTTCTGGCGGGCGATCAGCGCCTGTATGCTGGCGAGGTAGACTTCGCTGGCCGGAATGAACTCCTGGTCGACGATCTGGCGGACCTTGTCCTGGTCGCCGCCGGCCTTCTCCGCAAACGCGTGCTTGCGCGCGCTTTGGTAGGCGGCGCGCTTGTCGAGGGCGGCGGCAAACAACTCTTTGGCCAGCGGGTCGCGCACGGATTCGCCGATCAGGCGCTGGTCTTCCTCCGCCAGCTTCGAGGTGCTGGCGATGCCGTTCTCGAAGTATTTTTGCACCAGCGGATCGCTGGTCTTGGCGGCCGCCAGCGAGCGCTGGACATTGGTTTCGACGATGGCCTTCCAATGGGTAATCAGGCGCTCGATCTTCAGCCGCTGCGACAGCAGGTTGTCGGTGTCTGCGGCGGTACTGCGGATGCTCAGCCAACTGGTGACGGCGATCGCCAGCATCAATGCCAGCGAGGCGCCTTGGGCGACGATCAGCCGGTTGCTGACTTTCATGTCGGAAAATTGCATAGCGCTTCCTTTAAAAGGAGGTGAAAGGACATGGGGGGAGAGTGAAGCCAGGCCGGATCGGGGATTGGGATGCGGTAACTAATATTTCTTCAATGCATTTTAACGCCGGACTGAAATGCTTGGACCGCATTTCATTTTGATCTTTACCTGTTTTGACAATTCTTGTGACGATCACGCAACGAAAACAGGCGATCCGCGCGTCCACTACGCAGTGCTACGTAAGCTGTTTTGGCAAGGCTGCGCGTTGTACAATATTGGACTTTTCCTAACTGCTTTCCACTGTTCACTTCATGATCAAATCTTTGGTGGCTGCCGCGCTCTGCGGCCTGAGCGCGGTGGCCGGCGCCCATGTTTTCGACGATTGGAACAAGCCGGTCGAGCCGTTTCAGATCTATGGCAACAGCTACTACGTCGGCGTGGCCGGCCTCAGTTCGGTGCTGGTAACGTCGCCGCAAGGGCACATTCTGATCGACGGGGCGTTTCCCGATTCGCCCGAACTGATCGCCGCCAGCATCCGCAAGCTGGGTTTCAGGCTGCGCGACGTCAAACTGATTTTGAGCTCGCACGACCACTGGGACCACGCCGGCGGCATCGCCGCGCTGCAGCGCATGACGGGAGCACAGGTGGTCGCCAGCCCGGCGACGGCGGATGCGCTGAAGCGCGGCAGCATGGGCAAGGATGATCCCCAGTTCGAAGGCAACACGCCGTATCCCAAGGTGGTCAAGGTGCGCACGGTGCGAGACGGCGAGGTGGTCAAGCTGGGGCCGCTGGCCGTGACCGCGCTGTACACGCCGGGCCACACGACGGGCGGCACCAGCTGGACGTGGAGCGCCTGCGAGCAGGGCCGCTGCGCCAGCATCGTGTTCGCCGACAGCATCAATCCGGTATCCAGCGAGGGCTACAAGTTCAGCGTCCATCCCACCGTATTGAAGCAGTATGAACAAAGCTATGCCGCGCTGGAAAAGGCGTCGTGCGATATCGTCGTTTCCGGACATCCGGACTTCACCGGCATGTGGGACAAGGTCAAGAGCGGCAAGCCGCACGCCTTGCTCGATGGCGGCGAAGGCTGCAAGGCTTACGTTCAGCAGTCGCGCGAGAAGCTCAACAAGCGCTTGGCCGGGGAGGCGGGCAAATGATCGTCGATTTCGATGTGGCCTACGAAGGCATCGTGCTGAAGGGCGACCAGTTCGTCGGCGCCGCCAGCAACCGCCTGGTGTACCTGCACGGCGCGGGCACCGGCAGCCGCCATGGACATCATCTGTTGCGCAGCGCCTTGCAGCAGCGGGGCATAGGCAGCACCAGCTTCGATTGCATAGGCCATGGCGACACCGGCGGCGCGCTGGCGCAATCGTCGGTGGCCAGCCGCACGCGCCAGGCGCAGGCCGTGGTCGAGGCGCGCGGCGTGCCGCAGCCGTTGGCGATCGTGGGCGCCAGCATGGGCGCCTACAACGCCGTGCGCATGACGCAAAGCCATCGCGTCGACGCGCTGGTGCTGATCGTGCCTGGCGTGTACACGCCATCGGCATACGAGGTGCCCTTCGGCCCCGACTTCTCGGCGGTGATACGGCGCGAGCGCAGCTGGGCCGACAGCGACGCGTGGGACATCCTGTCGCGCTTCGAAGGCAGGCTGCTGGTGATCGCCGCCGAGCACGACGCCACCATCCCGCTGGAGATTCCGCAGCGCCTGGTCGCCGCCGCGACGCGCGCGCAATCGAGCCGCCTGCATGTGGTGCAGGGCGCGGAACACAACCGCCTATGGTCGTTGCTGGCCGAAGATCCGCCGAGCTTTGAAGCGGCCGCCGATATGGTGGCCGATACGGTGAATGGCGGAAGGCAGTAGGAGTCGAACTTACAGGGGAGCGTCCGACGCCCCCCACCGGGTTTGAAGCCCGGCCCCATCACCGGATGAGTATGCCTTCCGTGGTACTACTCGCCGCTGTACAGCCAGACCGCGTTTGGCCGTATCAAGTGGATGTTGCCCACGCGCCGAGTATAGCCGACGCGATCGAAGAACTCCAATATCTGTATGGCCCGCTTGCGACCCAGGCCGGCGGCGTCGCGGAACGATGACGCTTGCACTTCGGGCAGCGCCATCACCAGCTCCGCCAGTTCGGCCAGGCGCTGCGGATGGTAGAACAGGTCCGGCACCACCTGGCTGATCTCTCCCGTCCGGGAGAGCTTGCGCAGCAGGCGGCGCAGCTCCGCCTCCGGCAGGTCGTGCTCGCGCGACAGGTCGCGCACCCACGGCGGATCGAAGCCGCCCTCCAGCAGGGACGCCAGCAATGGCGCGGCCTGCGCTTTTTCCTTGTCGCTCAATTCCGCGCTGTGGCCGGGCAGGTGCAGGCTGCGTCCGCGCTGCCGTATCTGCTCGCCGCCGATCAGCGTGTCGATCAGGCGGCTCCACAAGCGGTCCTCCATCTCGGGCGCCACCATGCGCTTGAGGCGCCATCGTTCGGGACCGGCGTCGTCGGGCACGCGCTCATGGAACACGGCCAGGCCGTTCAGGATGCGTGCTTCCAGCGCTTGTACTTCTGCGGCCGCCAACAGCAGCTGGTCGCCGCCTTGCAGGGCGATGTCGATGGTGTCCGGCGGCAGCGCGATCCGGGTGGCCGGCAACTGCGACAGGCGCACCAGATCCGACAGGCGCAAGCCGAGCGGACTGCGGGCCAACAGCCCGCCAATATCGCCGCTGCCGACATAGTCGGACAGCGCCTGCAACCACGCCAGCCGCGCCACGCTGCGCCGCTTGCGCGACGGGCCGAAGGGATCGAGCACCACGCCACCGCCGATGGTGACGGTGGCCTGCGCGTTGCGGACCACGAAGCGGTCGCCGGGAACGGCATGCACCGGCGCGTCCAGCACCAACTGCACGCGGGCGGTTTGCCCCGGCGCCAGCACGTCGCCCTCCAGCAGCACCACGTTGGCCGCTCGATGCGCGGCGCCCAGATGGACGTGCAGCGGCGACCATGGCTTCAACGCCTGGCCGCAGTCCGGCATCAGCGTCAGTTCGGCGTCGATGCGTTCGGAGCAGGCCGCGAGCGCGGGCGCCACGAGCCAGGCGCCGCGGTCGATATCTTCCTTTGCCACGCCGCCCAGGTTCAGCGCCAGGCGCTGGCCTGCGCGTCCGGTGTCGGCGCTGCTGTTCTGCGCGTGGATGCTGCGCACGCGCGCCTGCTGGCCGCCTGGCGCAAGCTGCAGCATGTCGCCGGTGCGGACGCTGCCAGCCAGCGCGGTGCCGGTGACGATGGTGCCCTGGCCCTGCAAGGTGAATACCCGGTCCACGCCAAGCCTGAACAGGCGGCGTTCGTCGGCGGCAGGCAGCGTCGCCGCCATGTCCGCAAGGTGCAGCAGCAGCGCATCGACGCCCGCGTCGCCGGCTGCGGCGGCGTTGGTGCGGAAGATCCGGGCGCCGGCAAAATCGGTGGATGCCAGCAGGGCCTCGATATCGCGCTCCACCTGTTCTACGCGCTGCGCATCGACCCGGTCTATCTTGGTCAGCGCCACTGCGCCGCGCCGCACGCCCAGCAGGCGCAGGATGGCGAGGTGTTCCAGCGTCTGCGGCATGATGCCGTCGTCGGCGGCGATCACCAGCAGTGCGGCGTCGATGCCGGTGACGCCGGCGGCCATGGTGCGGATGAATTTCTCGTGGCCCGGCACGTCGATCACGCCGAGGATCTCGCCGTTTGCCAGCGGCGCGTAGGCGTAACCGAGTTCGATTGAAATACCGCGCGCCTTCTCTTCCTTCAACCGGTCGGTATCGACGCCGGTGAGCGCGCGCGTCAGCGTGGTCTTGCCGTGGTCGATGTGGCCTGCGGTGCCGACGATCATACGGCCAGCAGCGCCAGTTGATCGGCAAAGCGCTGCCGCTGGTGGTCGTCCAGGCAGCGCAGGTCCAGCCACAGCGTGTCCTGCGCGACGCGGCCGATCACGGGCAGCGGCAAGGCGCGCAGGCGCTGCTCCAGCACGCCCAGCGCGTTGCTGACGCGGCCCGCCGCAGCGGCGCGTATCGCCAGACCGTGGCTGGGCAACTGATCGACGGGCAGGGCGCCGCTGCCGATCTGGCTCATCATCGGTTCTGCGCTGACTTCATAGCCAGCGCCCAGCGCCGCCTGCAACGGCGGCAGCAGCGCCTGCGCCAGCTCGCGCATGGCGGCGGCGGGGCGGGTCAGCAGCTTCAGTGTGGTCAGGCGTTCCGGCAGCAGGTCCGGCGCGCGGTACAGCGCAAGCACCGGTTCCAGCGCCGCCAGCGTCAGTTTGCCGACGCGCAGCGCGCGCTTGAGCGGATTCTTCTTGATCTGCGCAATCAGGTCGGCGCGGCCGACGATGATGCCGCATTGCGGGCCGCCCAGCAGCTTGTCGCCGCTGAAGGTGACGAGGTCGGCGCCGCCTTCTATGGTCTCGCGCACCGTGGTCTCGTGCGGCAGGCCGTATTGTTCGAGGTCGACCAGCGTGCCGCTGCCGAGGTCCACTGCCAGCGGAATGCCATGCTGCTTCGCGAGCGGCGCCAGCTCCGGCAGCTCCACGCTTTTGGTGAAGCCGGTGATGGCGTAGTTGCTGCAATGGACCTTCATCATCAGCGCGGTCTGCGGGCCGGCGGCTTCGGCGTAGTCCTTCAGGTGGGTGCGGTTGGTGCTGCCCACTTCGCGCAGCGTAGCGCCGGCGCGGGTCATGATGTCCGGTATGCGGAAGGCGCCGCCGATTTCCACCAGCTCGCCGCGCGAGACTATCACCTCCTTGCCTTGGGCGAGGGTGTTCAGCATCAGCAGCACGGCGGCGGCGTTGTTGTTGACGATGGTGGCCGCTTCGGCGCCGGTCAGCTCCAGCAGCAGGTCTTCGATCAGGTTGTCGCGGTCGCCGCGCTTGCCCGTGTCGATATCCCATTCCAGGTTCATCGGCCAGCGTAGCGCCTCTGCCACGGCTTGCACCGCGCTGTCGGGCAGCAGGGCGCGGCCAAGATTGGTGTGCAGGACGGTGCCGGTCAGGTTGAAGACGGGCCGCAACGGCGAACGGTTGGTATCGCGCAGGCGTTCGGCCAGCATCGCCAGCAGGGCGGGGATGCCGGTGTCGCCGGCGGTGGCCACAGGCACGCCGTCGCGGCGGCTGGCGAGCATGACGCTGCGCAGTTCGGCCAGCAGCACGCGGGCCGCTTCCAGCGTCTGGACGCGGCCATATTCGGCGATCAGCGGCGTGCATGCGGCGTCGGACAGGATCAGGTGGACAGCCGGGAGGCGGATGGCGCCCGCCTCCGGCGAGCATGCCTCGGTGTCTGGCTTGCCGCTCATGCGGCGTTGAACCATAGCAGAGGGTTGCCGCTGGCGCGGGCGTAACCCGCTTCGCCGACCAGCAGATCCAGCGCCAGGCTGGCCAGGTCGTCCGCCAGCGGCTCCACGTTGTAGTCGTGTTCCTGGTTGAAGATCTTGCGGTAGGTGCGGCAGTCTTCGCAGGTTTCGGCGCGCGCGACCTTGCTTGGATCGTTGGCCTTGCTGGTGCTCTCCGGCGCCGCATCCGCATCCACCGGTTCGAGGCTCTGGTAGGCGATGCGCGAGGTATGCTCGCAGCAGGAGCACTTGACCCGCACCATATGCCACTCGCTCGCGCAGCAGCTGCACTGCAGGTAGCGATAGCCCTGCGACTGGCCTCCGATGCGAATCACGCTGGCCACCGGATGCGCGCCGCACACCGGGCACAGGGTATTCGTCACCAGCGGCTGCACGCGCTGCGCATCGAGCTGGCCGGCGCGCATGGTCCACATCACCTGCAGGGCGGCGGCGACGAACGGCGCGTGCAGCGGATGCACGCCGTCGGTCAGTTCGGCCAGCACGGCGTCGGCGCAGCCTTCCAGCTCCGCGCTTTCGAGCCCACGTAGTTCGGCCAGCACGGAGGCGATCTGCGGCTGGCCGTCCGCCAGCGTATCCAGCTGATCGAGCAGGGCGTCGAATACCGCGCGCCAAGACGGCGGCCGGGCCCCGCTGACCGGCAGCGGCGGCATATTGTGTTCAAGCGAGACGTCGATATCCGCCGCATCGGGCAGCGCGAAGGTTTCCGCTGGAAGGGCGTGCGCCACGGCTGCCTGCGCGTCCACCAGCGCCGCCATCAGCAGCAGATAGCCGCGCAGCGTTTCGCCGACGGGGATACCTTTGATTTCATTCTTGGCAAGCTGGCGAAGGCGGGCGGCGCGCGCCGCGAAGAGGCTGCGCGGTTGCGGCAGCAGCAGGCGTGGTATGGCGTTGTGATCGAGCGCTTCGATCTCGCCGGGGGCAAGCAGACGTTGTACCAAGATGTCTCCCAGATTGCCGGCGGCGACAGCGCCGCCGGCCCGGAGACTATTCTAATCCTAAATTGCTGAGCTAATCACGCGATTTGCGGGCGACCTCCTCAAACCAGCGAGGATGATGTTTTCGCGCCCATCCATAGGTGACGGTGCCGCGCACCATGGCGCCGATCGAGCCCTTGACCCACAGGCCGGCGTAGATGTGCACGACGATGGAGCAGATGATGACGAAGGCGCAGAACGCGTGCAGCAGCGCGGCGAAGCGCACGATCTCGATGGGGAAGTAGAACGCAAAATATGCGCGCCAGATCACCACGCCCGACAGCAGCAGCCCGCACATGCAGAAGATCAGCACATAGAACAGCAGCTTTTGTCCCGCGTTGTAGCGGCCTACCTTGGGCAGCTTGTCCTCGCGGTTGTTGACGACGTCGCCGATCTGCTCCAGCCACTGCTTGTCGCCCGGCTCGAACCGGTTGTGATGCCAGAAACGCAGCACCAGCAGCGCGAACGACACGAACATCACCAGTCCGATAAACGGATGCAGGATGCGGGTCCATTGGCCGCCGCCCAGGAACACCGCCATCCACGCCGTCGCCGGATGGAACATCGCCAGCCCGGACACCGCCAGCAGGATGAAGCAGATGGCGGTGATCCAGTGGTTGCTGCGCTCATTCGGCGTGTAGCGTTCGATCAGGGGATTGCCGTCCTTGTCGCGATTTGGCGTGTTCATTTTTCGCTCTCCCGGATACGGTTGGCCTCATGCAGCGCCTCGGCTTCCTCGTCCTTGCTGACCTCATTCGGCCCCACGCGCGAGTAATGGAACCAGCCTGCCAGCGCGGTGACGGCGATGCCGGCCAGCGCCAGTGGCTTGGTCAAACCCTTCCACAGGCCGACCATGGGGCTGATGCTCGGATTGGCCTTCAGGCCGTGGTAGAGGCCCGGCTGGTCCGCATGGTGCAGCACATACATCACGTGGGTGCCGCCGACGCCGGCCGGATCATACAGGCCGGCGTTGGCGTAGCCGCGCGACTTCAGGTCTTCGATGCGTTCGGCGGCATGGTCCTTCATGTCCTCCTTGGTGCCGAAGACGATGGCGCCGGTGGGGCAGGTCTTGACGCAGGCCGGCTCCTGGCCCACGGCCACGCGGTCCGAACAGAGCGTGCACTTGTAGGCGCGGTCGTCCTTCTTGGAGATGCGCGGCACGTCGAACGGACAGCCGGCCACGCAGTAGCCGCAGCCGATGCAGTTCTCCTGGTGGAAGTCGACGATGCCGTTGGTGTACTGGACGATGGCGCCCGGCGCGGGGCATGCCTTGAGGCAGCCCGGATCCTCGCAGTGCATGCAGCCGTCTTTGCGTATCAGCCATTCAAGGTTGCCGTCGTTGGTTTCGTGTTCCGAGAAGCGCATCACGGTCCACGACTGCGGCGACAGGTCGATGGGGTTGTCGTACACGCCGGTGGTCTCGCCGATGTCGTCGCGCAGGTCGTTCCATTCCATGCAGGCGGTCTGGCAGGCCTTGCAGCCTATGCACTTCGACACGTCGATCAGTTTGGCGACGGTGCCGGTGACAGGCGTGCGCGCCACCGGCTCCTGCACCGTCGTCGCCGACATGCGCTTGATATCAAGGGATTGTAGTGCCATGGCTATTCTCCTCGGGCCGTCATGCTTTTTCCACTTTCACCAGGAAGGACTTGAATTCCGGTGTCTGTGAATTGCCGTCACCAACCGTCGGCGTGAGGGTGTTGATCAAGTAGCCCGGTTTGGTGACTCCCTTGAACCCGAAGTGTATCGGCAGCCCGACCTGGTGGGTCTTCTTGCCGTCGATGATGAGCGCCTTGATGCGTTTGGTGACAACCGCCTTCGCCACGATATGGCCACGCTTGGAGCTGACCTTGACGCGGTCGCCGTGCGCCACGCCGAGCTCCTTGCCCAGCTCCTCGCCGATCTCGACGAACTGCTCCGGCTGGATGATGGCGTTCAGGCGCGCATGCTTGGTCCAGTAGTGGAAGTGCTCCGTCAGGCGGTAGCTGGTGGCCACGTGCGGGAACTCCGCGACCTTGCCCAGCTTGGCCCTGTCGTTCGGGAACATGCGGCCGGCCGGGTTGCTGGTGGCGCGCGGGTTCGTCGGGTGCAGCGGGTTGTGGCCGATCGGCGTTTCGAACGGCTCGTAGTGCTCGGGGAACGGACCCTCGGCCATGGCGTCGCGCGAGAAAAAGCGCGCCACGCCCTCGGCCAGCATGATGAAGGGGCCCATGCCGTTCTCCGGCGGCTCGTCGGCCTTGAAGTCGGGGATGTCCGGCCCGGCCCAGTTGGTGCCGTTCCAGCCTATCAGCTTGCGGGTGGGATCCCACGGCTTGCCTTTCGGGTCGCAGGAGGCGCGGTTGTACAGGATGCGGCGGTTGGCCGGCCAAGCCCAGGCCCAGTTCAGCGTCTGGCCGATGCCGCTCGGGTCGGAGTTGTCGCGCCGTCCCATCTGGTTGCCGGCCGCAGTCCAGCAACCGGCGAAGATCCAGCAACCGCAGGCCGTGCTGCCGTCGTCGCGCAACTGCGCGAAGCCGGCGACCTGCTCGTTCTTCTTCAGGATCACCTTGGTGGGATCCTTCGGATCGGTGAGCTCCTTGAGCGCCTTGCCGTTGTACTCCATCGCCAGTTCTTCAGGCGTCGGGCTGTATGGCTTGGCGTAAGGCCAGGTCAGGTTGACGATAGGATCGGGGAACTTGCCGCCGTCGGCCTGGTAGGCTTTTTTGATGCGCAGGAAGATGCCGGACATGATCTCCAGGTCGCTCTTCGTTTGCCCCGGGCCGTCCGCGCCTTGCCAGTGCCATTGCAGCACGCGCGAAGAGCTGACCAGCGAACCGCGTTCCTCGGCGAAGCAGGTGGTCGGCAGGCGGAACACCTCGGTCTGGATCTTGGTTGGATCGACTTTATGGAACTCGCCGAACGGACGCCAGAACTCCGCCGTCTCCACGGCCAGCGGGTCCATCACCACCAGGAACTTCAGCTTGGACAAGGCTTCCGTGATCTTCTGCTTGTCCGGCGCCGAGGCCAGGATGTTGAAGCCCTGGCAGATGTAGCCGTTCATCTTCCCTTGATGCATCAGCTCAAACGCCTGCATCATGTCGTAGGGCTTGTCCAGCTTGGGCAGGTAGTCGAAGGCGTAGTTGTTTTCCTCCGTGGCCGCATCGCCCCACCAGCACTTCATGAAGCTGACCAGGAATTTCTTCGCATTGCTGTAGTAGCTGAGCTGATTCGGACGCAAAGGCTTGAGCGCGCGCTTGGCGGCGTAGGCCTCGAAGTCCTGCTCCGCCTCGCCGGGCAGCGTCAGGTAGCCGGGCAGCATATTGGTCAGCAGCCCCAGGTCGGTCAGGCCCTGGATGTTGGAGTGGCCGCGCAGCGCGTTCATGCCGCCGCCGGCTATGCCGATGTTCCCCAGCAGGAGCTGCACCATGGCGCCGGTGCGCAGCGTTTCCGCGCCGGTGGAGTGCTGCGTCCAGCCCAGCGCATACAGGATGGTGGCGGCGCGGCCCGGAACGGCGGTCGACGCCAGCATCTCGGCGACCTTGTGGAATTTTTCCGGCGGCACGCCGCAGGCTTTCTCCACCATGTCCGGCGTGTAGCGCGAGTAGTGCTTCTTCATCAGCTGGTACACGCAGCGCGGATGTTCGAGCGTGGGATCGATCTTGGCAAAACCGTCGTCGCCCATCTCGTAGTTCCAGCTGCTCTTGTCCGTGTACTTGCCGGCCTTTTCGTCGTAGCCCGAATACAGGCCGTCGTTAAAGGCGAAGTCCTCGCGCACGATGAAGGGCATGTCCGTGTAATTGCGGACGTACTCGTGCTGGATCTTGTCGTTCGTGAGCAGGTAGTTGATGATCCCGCCGAGGAAGACGATGTCCGCGCCCGTGCGGGTAGGGACGTAGTAGTCCGCCACCGAAGCGGTGCGGGTAAAGCGCGGATCGACCACGATCAACTTGGCGCCGCGATGCGCCTTCGCTTCCGTGACCCACTTGAAGCCGCAAGGGTGTGCTTCAGCTGCGTTGCCGCCCATGACCAGGATGACATCGGCGTTCTTGATGTCCACCCAGTGATTCGTCATCGCACCACGTCCAAATGTCGAGGCAAGACCTGCCACCGTCGGACCGTGTCATACGCGTGCTTGATTGTCGAATGCGAGCATGCCCAGACTGCGCATGGTTTTGTGGGTCAGGTAGCCTACCTCGTTGGTGCTGGCCGACGCGCACAGCATGCCGGTGGTGGTCCAGCGGTTGACGGTCTTGCCGTCCGCCGTCTTGTCGATGAAGTTGGCGTCGCGATCGGCCTTCATCAACTTGGCGATGCGGGTCAGCGCGTCATCCCACGACATCTTGCTCCATTCGGTCGCGCCGGGTGCGCGGTACTCGGGCACCAGCAGGCGGTTTTCGGAGTGGATGAAATCGATGAGGCTCGCGCCCTTGGGGCACAGCGTGCCGCGGTTGACCGGATGGTCGGCATCGCCCTCGATGTGGATGATGCTGGCCTTGGCGTTCTTGGCGCCGTCGCCCAGACCGTACATGAGTATCCCGCAGCCCACGGAGCAGTAGGGGCAGGTGTTGCGGGTTTCGGTGCTGCGCGCCAGCTTGTACTGCCGGACTTCGGCCAGGGCCGTTGCCGGCGCAAAGCCGAGGAGCGCGATGCTCGAACCCGCGATGGTTGCGCCAGTCACCCGAAGGAACTGACGCCTGGTCATCTGGTTCATGGGGGAAGCCTCTCATAATATGAAAAGACCTACCAAGTCTATCACTATAAAAAAGAGACCCTCGTAACGAATTGAATCAGATGTTGCGTTTACGACAGTAATTAGTTTCTTTGTGGCCACACCGTTTCGCCGCAATCCCTGCACGGCCCGGCGCATTCCGCTCGACCGGAGGGCCCCCGGATGCTTATTGTGATGTTTTTACTCACATTGGAGCTTACATGCGCCTACTGCCTTCCCTCGTTTTTGCCGCCATCATGGCCGCATTGTCTGCCACGCCCGTGCGCGCCGCCGACACCGGGCATGACGCCGACGTGGCCGCGATACGCCAGGTCGTGCAGCAATTCCAGTCCGCCATCGTCGCCCACGACGGCAAAACCCTGGGCGGCCTGTTCCTGGCGGAGCATGATAGTTGGTTGTCGGTATTCGACACCCCGACCTGGAAGGTGGTCAAGGCGGAGAAGCCGGCGGCACGCAAGGTGATGCGGTCGAGCTGGCAGAAGTTCGCGGAATTCATCCAGACTTCCAAGGGGGCGGTCGAGGAGCGCTTCTACGACGTGCGCATCGATACGAATGGCGCCGTGGGCTCGGTGTACTTCAACTTTGATTTCCTCTCCGATGGAAAGGTCAGCAACCGTGGCAGCGAGAGCTGGCAGATGGTGCAGACCGAAGATGGATGGAAGATCAGCTCAATGCTGTACTCGATCGGCGACTGACGCGCTAGAATCGCTGGTTTCCCCTTTTTTTGGACGCCCCGCGTGAAAGAACCCAGCCCACAACTCATCGCCTTCCTTGCAGCGCTGCCGGTCGCCGTCTGCATGGCGATTCTCGGTCTGCCGGCGCTCGGCCATGGCAACGCCGTCGCCTTCCGCAGCCTGTACTTCGTTGCGTGCATGGCGTGGATCGCGCCGTTGGCCCAGTTGCAGCGGATCCTGTGGCGTCGCGAGAGTTCGTTGATGTTCACGGCCGTGGTCTTGCTGGCGGCGAGTTATGCGATGTCGATCGCGAACGCGCTGGCGGGGCAGCGCCTGGAGATTGGGCTTGGGCTGGCAACTGGGTATAGCTGGCCCGACCTGGTACGTGGCCTGGACGGTTGCTGGCTCGCGCTGATCGCTTTCTGCGCCGTGCATGCGGTGGCGGTTTACTACCTGTCGCTGCAACGCACCCGGCTACACCTCGCGCAGGCCCTGGCGCACGCGCGGGACGCGGAGCTGCGCGCCTTGCGCTTGCAGGTGAATCCGCACTTCCTTTTCAATACGCTGAACGCGATTTCGGCGCTGGTCTCCGCCGGGGCCGACCGCGAGGCCACGCGCATGATCAGCCGCGTGGCCGACTTTCTGCGCGCTACCCTTGTGCATGACGGTCGCCATGAACACGCGCTGGCAGAGGAGTTGGCGCTGATCGAAGCCTACCTCGACATCGAACAGGCGCGACTCGGCGATCGCCTGCGGGTGACGATGACGGCCGGCCCCGACGTGCTGGATGCGGCGGTTCCCTACCTGCTGCTGCAGCCGCTGGTGGAGAATGCGATCCGCCACGGCATCGCGCCGCTGGCCACGGCGGGCCGGCTCGACATCCGCGTAGAACATAGCGGCGCCCACCTCGCGATTGAATTGCTCAACGACGGACGCCGGCCCGCGTCGGATGGGGCCAGCGGAGCAGGTATCGGCCTGGCCAACGTGGCCGAGCGCCTGCGCCACCTGTACGGCGGAGAGCACCGGTTCGACGCCGGCTGGCGCGATGAACGCAGTTTTCATGTGCGCCTGACGCTCCCGTTGCGACCGATGGCCGCATCCGCGCCCGCCGCCTTGCGGGCCGCGGCATGAAGCCCGTTCCGATCAGCGTCGCGATCGTCGACGACGAACCGCTGGCGCGGCTCGCGCTCAAGACCCGGCTGGCGCGCCGGCCTGGCTTCGAGCTGGTTGCGGAATATGGCGATGGCGACTCTGCCGTTCAGGGGCTGGCAGAGCTGCGTCCGGACCTGGTGTTCGTCGATGTCGAAATGCCGGGCCGTAGCGGCCTGGAGGTACTGCGCGCGCTGCCCGGCGACCGCAGGCCGATGGCGATTCTGGTGACGGCCTACGACAGCTTCGCGCTGCATGCCTTCGATCTGGCGGCGCTCGACTATTTGCTCAAGCCAGTCGACGACGACCGCTTCGACGAGGCGTTGGACCGCGCACGCCGGGCCTTCCCCTGGCGCCGGCAGAACGACGCCCCTGTATTGGTGTCGGTTCCCTGGACGCGCACATTTACGGTAAAAGCCGGAACGCGCACGGTACTGGTGAGGGCCGGCGACGTCGAGCGCATCGAAGCGGATGGCGACTACGCGACGCTGTACGCGGACGGCAAGACGCATATGGTGCGCGAGCCGTTGCATCAGTTGGCGATGCAGCTCGACCCCTTGCAGTTTCAACGCGTACACCGCTCGGCGATCGTGCGCATCGACATGGTCGTCGAACTGCGAGCGCTGACGAACCGGGACGCCTTGCTGCGCCTGCGCGACGGCAGCCTGCTACGTGCAAGCCGCACTTACATGCCGGCGCTGCTGGAGGCACTTGAGCGCCACGACACCCATGCCGTCAACTCCTGATTAATTCGGCAGATAGCAGGCGCGCAGGCTGGCGTAGTCGTAGTAATGGCTGGCCGGAGCGATCCTTGCATGGTCGCAGCTGCGCTTGAAGTCCGTTTCCTTCTCGTTGTACAGCATGCGCACCAGCGTGCGGCCCTGGTCGTTGGCGTAGACATCCCACTGGATGTTGGCCGCCATTGGCGCGACCAAGTCGCCGCGCCAGTTGCTGTTGCTGTAGCTGTAGGTCGTGGCGCGCGGCAGCGGCTCGGACATGCCGGGCAGGCCGAGTATGGCCGCCATCGGGATGACGATTTCGGCGTGGGCGAAGCGCAGCTTGGCGGCGTGCGACAGATTACCCTTGGCGACGGCGTCCACCTCGCTGAAAAAATCGTCCAGCAGCGTTTGCGCCATGCGGTAATTGACGCCGCCGTTTTCGGCGATGCCGGGGCCCTTGGCGTAGAAGGCGATGGCGTCCTCCGTCGCGGCGAACACTGCGGCCTGCTGCGCGGGCATGTAGCGTGTGAAGTCGGCTTTCAGTTCGGCCTTCATATCGGCGGCGGCCGCGTACAGGTCGTACAGCGCTTGCGCGGCGTCGACGGCTGATTTGATTTCGGTGTCGCCGTCGCCGGTCAGCTTGTTGGTGAACTTGCCGTCGGCGCTGGTGTAGCTGTAGGTGCCGGTATTGGCTGCGCTGTAGCGGCCTTGGTCCAGGCCCGCGACGAAGGCTGGCGTGAACAGGCGTTCCAGCACCGCCCTGGCGGCGGCGGACACCTGTGGTTGCGCCAGCAAGGCGGCTTCGCGCGCACGCAGTTCATCGCTCTTCGCCCATGCCTGGTATTGCTGGCTGGCCTGGTAGGTCGCATACAGCGGATCGCTGCTGTCCGCCACCAGGTCCTGCTTTGCGCTCAGCTTGTGGAAGTAGAGCAGGAAGCGATCGGTGCCGGCAGGGCGGCTGTCGTGATTTGCTTCCGCGCGCGGCGCCAGCGATGGCGGGCGCACGATCATCGCTTGCAGATTCGGTTGTTGCGCCACCAGCGAGCCGGCGAAGTAATCGCCGCTGTCGACGGCGCGGTCCTTGCCGGAAGTGACGAGCAGGATCTGGCGCGGCGGCCCGCTCGCATTGCCGCTTGCGGCGCCGGCGGCGTCGCGGAACAGCTGCGGCAGGCGTCGCACCATGCGCTCGGCCAGCTGCTTGTGCTCCGTCACGCCCTGCATGGTCTCGTTGCCATAGCCAGGCCGGGTGATGCCGGCCACGCCGTAGCCCAGCAACGCGTTGGCCTTCATCATCTGCTGCAGGTCGTCGCCGAGTTGCGCGCCCAGCGGCGTCAGGGCCTTTCCCTTGGAGGCCAACTGCCAAAGGTTGTACAGCGCCAGGTCGGTCTTCATGTTGCTCAAGCCGCGCGACCCATGCCGCGCCAGCAGCTGGGTGTAGATGGCGCGGTAGCCTTGCGGTGCGGCTTCATAGCTGGCGCTGGCCTGCTGCGGTTGATACGGCGTCTTGGTTTGATAATACTGCTCGCTGGACGCGTTCGACAGCAACAGGGATAGCGCGGCGCCGGCCGCAAGGCGTGGTGGTTTCATACCTTAGAAGTCTACCCGAACATTCACGCTGGCGGTGCGCGGCGAGCCGACGTTCAGGTAGTTCTCCTGGTAGTAGGTCCAGTACTTGCGGTTGGCGATGTTCGAGATGTTGGCGCGCACGCTGACCATCTTGCCGAAGTAGCGGTGACGGTAGTTGAAGCCCGCGTCGAACAGGGTGTAGGCCGGCAGCGTGTTGGCGTTGGCCGCGTCCATAGGCAGCTCGCCCAGATACTGGGTGCCTGCGTGCAGGGCCAGGCCTGGCAGCACTTCACGCCAGGTCGCCTGCACCGACACCTGGCGGCGCGGGGCGCCGACGGCGCGCTTGCCGGTGTAGGCCGGGGCGGCGTTTTCCAGTTTTGCGTCCAGCAGCATCAAGCCGCCTTCGATCGACAGGTTTTTCGCAGCCTGCACCACGGTGTTGAATTCCACGCCCTGGTACTTGGATTCGCCGTCCGCCACGTAGATGTTGGCCGCGTTGGTGTACTGCGCGCCGCGCTTGATGTGGAACAGCGCCGCGCTGGCGTTCCAGAAGCTGCGCTCCGTCTTGATGCCGACTTCCGCCTGCTTGCTCTTCAGCGGCGCGAAGGTCTGGTTGGCGTTGACGGTGGAAGTCGGCGCGCTGGAGGCCTGCTCCATCGCCTCGACGTAGCTGCCATAGACGGTGGTGTCGGCGGCCGGCTTGTACATCAGCGCCACGGTCGGCGTAGTGCGCTGCGCCGGGTAGTTGGCGATGACCACGCCCTTGGTGGAATAGGCGTTGTCGTTATAGCGGGTGTAGCGCGCACCGGCCAGCACCGACCAGTTGTCGGTCAGTTTCACGGTGTCGCTGGCGAAGGCCGCTTCCTGGCGGGTGGCTTCGTCGCGGTAGGTGCCGCCGCTCCAGTTGATGCTGTCGACGTTGATGATGGTCGGCGCGTACAGGTTGCCGGTGCCCAGGTAGGTCTTGGGCGTGACGGCCGAGGAGGTCGACGACAGGTTTTGCGACGTGACGCCGGCGACGATTTCATGCGCCAGGCCGAAGGCGTTGACCTTGCCCTCGAAGCTGGCCTGCGCCTGGTCGAAGTGGTAGCCGTGCAGCTCGGAGGTGACGCGGTCCTTGTAGTCGCCCTTGTTGCTGGTGATGTAGTACTGGTCCTTCTTGTAGACGCGGGTCGAGTTCGAGGTGCGGTACGACAGGTTCGCCATCCATTCAGGGCTCAGGCGGTATTCCATGCCGACGGTGGAGAGCGCGAATTCGACATCGCTGCCCGCGCCCACGCTATTGAGTTTGCTGTCGCCGGCGATAGGCGAAGGCACTACGAACGATGGCGAGATCACGACGTCGGTGCCGCCCACGCTACGGCGGCGCTGATAGATCGCATCGTAGGTGATCGCCACGTCGCGGTTGACGCGCCACTCCAGGTTCAGGCCCGCCGCGTTGCGTTTGATGGAGCCGCTTTCTTCCTGAACGCCGCCGTCTTCATGCAGCAGGTTCAGGCGATATCCGAAGTCGCCTTCCTGACCCATGCGGCCGCCCATGTCGATATGTTCCTTGATCGCGCCGCCTTCCTGGTAGCCCAGCGCTGCGCTGAAGCTCTTGTCGGTGGTAGGGCGCTTGCTGACGTAGTTGACGATGCCGCCCGGCGAACCGAAGCCGTACATAAAGCCGGTCAGGCCTTTCAACACTTCCACGCTCTCGAACATCTCCAGCGGCATTTCGGTGCCGCGGTTGACGTTGGCCAGGCCGTTGACCTTGTAGCCGTTCAGGTCATCGAGGCGCAGGCCGCGCATCTGGATGGTGGCCGGGTGGGTGCTGATCGGCGGGCTGATGGCCGTCACCGAGGCGTCGTACTTCAGCACTTCGGAGATGCTGGTGGCCAGGCGGTCTTCGATCTCGTCGCTGCTGACGGCCTTGGTGGAGAAGGGTGTATCCAGTTCCGACTTGCGGCCCAGTGCACCGCCGCTGACGCTGTCGCCCAGTTTTTTCTTTTCCACCGTCGCCTTGATGACGACCTTGGACAGCGCGCCTTCGGCGCTATCTTCGGCGGCGAAAGCTGCGCCGTGCAATGCGCACAGGCCGGCGGCCGCGAGGGCCAGTTGCAAACGGGATCGGACGAACGGAGTAGTCGGGAACATGAGAACCTAAGGAAGATGGACAATGGATGGCATATAAAGAGCCCGCAATCTTATCGGGCTCGTATGACAACCGTATGACGGCGTCCCTGTCTCTTCCCCGGGTTTTACTTGATCAGCGCTTCGATCTGCGCCAGCGACGGTGGCGATGCGCCGGGCGCCATGCAGGCGGCGGCGCCCGCCGCCACCGTGAACTGCAAATGCTGTGCAGGCTGATGCTGCGGTCGATGCATCATGCTCCACGCCAGCGCGGCGATGCTGGCGTCGCCCGCGCCGACGGTGTCGGCCACGGTGATGGACGGCGCCGGCAGATGCCAGGCGACGTCGCCGATGTGCAGCGATGCGCCGTCGCCGCCCTTGGTGTACAGGCAGGTGGCGGCCGGGTTCCAGCTGCGCAGCGTGGCGAAGGCCTGGTCGATGTCGTAGGTGCGGAACAAGCCTTCGAGATCCTCTTCCGACACCTTGATCACGTCCGCCAGTTCGGTCATACGGCGTAGCGTGGCGTCGTAGCGCTGGTCCATCAGCAGGCGGTAATTGGGATCGTAGCTGATGCGCACGCCGTCCCGCTTGAGCTGCTCGGCCAGCGCCACCAGCTTGTCCGCCAGCGGCTGGCGGGCCAGGCTGATGCCGCCGAAGTGCGCCCACTTGCAGTGCGCGCGCCAGCCTTGCGGCAGCGCCGCCGCGTCGAACTGCAGGTCGGCGCTGTCGTCGCCGACGAAGAAGTAGGCCGGTGGATCGGTGCGGTGCACGATCGCCAGCAGCGGCGATTTGTCGTAGCGCTGCAGGAAGCGCAGGTCCAGCCGGGCGGCCTCGCTGGCCTGCCACAACGCGTCGCCGAAGACGTCGCGGCTGATGGCGCCGGCGAAGGCGGTCTGCGTGTCCAGTTTGGCCATGGCGCGCGCCACGTTCCAGGTCGAACCGCCGGTTTGGCTCAGCCACTGGCGCTGCGCCGGGTCTTGCACGATCATGTCGGTCAGCGCTTCGCCCGCCGCCACGAAGATGGGAAATGCTGTCATCTCAATCCTTCAATACGTTCAGTACTTCGTAGCACGCGCCCATGGTGTGGTAGTCCACCTTGCCGGCCGGGCTTTTCTCGTCGGTCAGCTTGCTGTTGTCTGTGCCCAGGATGCGGTACCACGCGCCGTAGCGGTGGTCGACGAAATGCTCCCAGCTGTACGCCCAGATCTTGTCGTACCAGGTCCAGTAGCGGGTCTGGCCGGTGCGCGCGGCCAGCAGCGCGGCGGCGGCCAGGCTTTCGGCCTGCACCCAGAAGTATTTGAGATCGTCGCAGATGCTGCCGTCCGGCGCGAAGCCGTAGTAGACGCCGCCATGCTCATGGTCCCAGGCCTTGGCCAGCGCCGTGTCGAACAATTCGGCGGCGCGCGGCAGCAGCCAGTTGGTGCCGCCTGCGAGGTGTTCGCCGTGGCGCTCCAGCAGCAGCAACAGCTTGGCCCATTCGGTCAGGTGGCCCGGCTGATAACCCCATGGACGGAAGATGTTGCTCTTGTCGTGGCGGTTGTATTCGGTATCGACCGACCAGTCGGCGTGGTAGTGCTCCCAAACCAGGTTGCCGGACAGCGCGGCCTGGCGTTGCGTGATGTTGCGGGCCAGCGTTTCCGCCCGCAGCAGGTAGGCGCGTTCGCCGGTCGCTTCGAAGGCGGCGATCAGCGCTTCGCAGGCGTGCATATTGGCGTTCTGGCCGCGGTAGGGCGACAGGTAGGACCAATCGGAACTGGCTTCGTCCGCATACAGGCCGTGGGCGGACTGCCAGAAGCGCAGCTCCATCAGCGCGTAGGTCTCGGCGATCCACTCGCGGGCCTGGGATTCGCCCGCCATCAGCGCGTGGCTGTAGGCCAGCAGCACGAAGGCCAGGCCGTAGCAGTGGTTGGTGCCGTCGGTGACGGTGCCGCTGCCGTTGTTCCAGTCCAGCTGCCAGGCGTAGCCGCCGGTGGCCGGGTTGCGGTGGGCGTCGCGCAGGAAGGCCAGCGCATGGCGCAGGCGCTGCTGGTCCGCCGCCTCGCCGAACTGGCGCCACGCCATCGCGTAGGTGAACACGAAGCGCGTGCTGCTCACCACGTGGCGGGTGTGCTTGTCGTAGACGGTGCCGTCGTCTTTGTAGAAGTGATAGAAGCCGCCGCTGGGGTCCACGCAACGCGGATCGTAGAACTGCTTGGTGTGGCGGATGTGGTCCAGCAGGGTGCCGCGGGACTGGAAATCTGGGGCCATCGTCAGGTCCATTTAGGGGTTGCGGGAGTCTTCGGGCGCCAGCCTTCGACCACGGTGCTGGCGCGTACGATCAGCTCCACCGGCGCGATCTTTTCCACCGGGCCCGCCAACTGGCCTTGCAGCAGCAGCTCCACGCCCAGTGCGCCCAGCGCCTTCTTGTCGATGCGCAGCGTCGTCAACGGACGGTGTCCCAGCACGGCGGTGGCGATATCGTCGAAGCCCACGATGGCCATGTCGTGCGGGACCTTCAGGCCCTTGGCCAGGCAGCAGCGCATCGCCACCAGGGCGGCGCTGTCGTTGTAGCAGAACACGGCGTCGGGCGGATGGGGCAGGGACAGCAGCTGCTCCATCGCTTCCCATGCGCCGGTTTCGAGATCGACGCCATCGGGCAGGCCGGCTTCCAGGCGCGGGTCGGCCAGTATGCCTTCCTCGAACAGCGCCTGGCGGTAGCCGCGTGCGCGCTCGCGGATGCTGTAGTGCGACAGCGGGCCGGAGATCAGGCCCACGCGGGTGCGGCCTGCGTCGATCAGGTGTTTGGTGGCCAGGTAGCCGCCCATCATATTGTCCGGGTTGACGGAGCTGTAGCCGCGCAGCTTCATGTCGATCAGCACCAGCTGCTTGCCGGTGGAGCGCAACGCTTCCAGCGTCTCCGGTTCGAAGAAGCCGGCGCAGACGATGCCGTCCGGCGCGTGCATGCGTATCTGGTCGATCAGGCCGTCCGCCGGGCCGACCGCCATGAACGACAGCACGATGCCCTGTTTGCGGCAGGCTTCCTCGGCGCCGTGCAACACCGGCGAGTAGAACGGGCTGCTGGATGCGGTGTTGTGCTGGCGGTGCAGCAGGAAGGTCAGGCGGCGCAGTCGTTTCGGGCGCAGTTTGCAGAAGTCGTAGCCGAGTTCCCGCGCTGCCTCCAGCACCATCTGGCGCGTGGCTTCGGTCAATCCCGGTTCGTTCTTCAACGCGCGCGAAATCGTCCCGGCGGACACCCCGGCGACGCGGGCGATATCCCTGATCGTCACTGCGACGTCTTTGGTGGCTTGGTCCATCTTGTCTCCATTATTTTTCGAGAAGTCTGCATCAGCGTCCTGCCAGGGTCAAACGACTTGGCGGCTTAGGTGAAAAGTTTAGCGCAGGTTTACTAAACACGGCTTTATCTGCTGATCGCGGCCGCTTTGCCTCCTTCCTGCAACAGGCGCCACAACAGTTTTGTTAAGTTTTGTAAGCATTTCTTGCGAAGCCTTGCACAGTGCTGCGCCAACCCGGGGCGTGGACCCCGTTGCGGCCCCTTCAGCGGTAAGGAAATGTAATCCGGCGCCTGTAAGGTAAAAAATAATTCCAATAAAATCAACGGCTTGCGATATTAATTCCAAGGTGCAACTAACTCTCTTGTCACAGAAAAGCCAATGCTAGAATAAATTCATCGTTGTAAATAAAGCTACGCAAAAAGGACTTAACCATGCAAGTACGCCGGATTGTTCGTAACGCTCTGTTGACCGCCATGTTTTCCGCGCCGGCCGCGCAGGCAGGCACCCTGGTGATCGAAAGCTGGCGCGTCGACGACAAGACGCTATGGGAAAAGGTATTGCTGCCGGCCTTCGAGAAAAGTAATCCCGGCATCGAAGTGAAGTTCGCACCGACCGCGCCGACCGAATACGATTCCAGCCTGGCCGCGCGCCTGGCCGGCGGCACGGCCGGCGACTTGATCGCCTGCCGCCCGTTCGACGTATCGCTGTCGCTGTACAAGAAGGGGCACCTGGAAAAACTGGACGGCAAAGCGGGCATGCAGAACTTCGCGCCCACGTCGACGGTCGCCTGGCAGACCGACGACGCCAAGGACACCTTCTGCATGCCGGTGGCCTCCGTGATCCACGGTTTTTTGTTCAACAAGAAGATCTTCAAGAAACTGAACCTGCAGCCGCCGAAAACGGTGGATGAATTTTTCGCGGTGCTGGAAGCGCTGAAGAAGGGCGGCGTAGCGCCGCTGGCGCTGGGCACGGCCGACCAGTGGGAATCGAGCCAAATGGTTTATACCAATATCGGCCCGAACTTCTGGCGCGGCGAGGAAGGCCGCAAAGCGCTGATCGCCGGCAAAGCCAGGCTGACCGACGCTCCCTTCGTCGAGGCCTTGCAGTTCGAGCAGCGCATGGGCACTTATCTGAGCAAGGGCGCCAGCGCCCAGACCTACGGCGACAGTCAGAACCAGTTCGCGCTGGGCCGCGCGGCGATCTACCCGACCGGCTCGTGGGACATCTCGTACTTCGGCCAGACGCCGGGGCTGGAGCTGGGCGCGTTTCCGCCGCCGGTGCGCAAGGCGGGCGATCCGTGCTTCATCTCCGACCACATGGACATCGGCATCGGCATCAACAAGAAATCGCGCAACAAGGACGACGCCTTCAAATTCCTGGCCTGGGTGGGCTCGCAGGAGTTCGCGGACATCTACACCAACCGCGTGACCGGCTTCTTCTCGCTGTCGAACCACCTGATCGCGGTGCGCGACCCGGTGGCCAAGCAGATGGCGGAATGGCGCAGCACCTGCGCCTCGACCATCCGTTTCAACGCCCAGGTGCTGAATCGCGGTCAACCGAGCATGGAGAGCGAACTGTGGAACGTCAACGCACAGGTATTGAACGGCAAGCTGGCGCCCAAGGACGCCGCGGCCAAGCTGCAAAACGGATTTGCGAAGTGGTACAAGCCACAGCAAAAGTAGTATCACACCAATCCCTCCCCCTGATTGTGTGATTCCTTTGGCCGGCGCCGGGCGCGGCGCCGGCTCTTTTTTTGCCCGAATTCTGAATTCCGGAGGTTTATTTGAAACATGCGGTTAATACGGTGCGGCCCTGGCAGCTGCTGCTGTTCCTGGCGCCGGCGGTGCTGATCTATTCCCTGTTCAGCGCACTGCCGCTGGTGCAGACGCTGGGACAGGGCTTCTTCAGCGCGGACGACAGCGGCAAGACCGTCTTCGTCGGCCTGGAGAACTTCCGCACCATCCTGCTCGATCCCGACTGGTCGGCCGGCTTCTGGAACGCGATGGCCAACAACGCCAAGTTCTTCTGCATCCATATGCTGCTGCAAAACCCCGTCGGCCTGCTGCTGGCGACGTTGTTTAGCTTGAAAGGGCTGCGCGGCGCCCGTACCTACCGCACGCTGATCTTTTTGCCGACGCTGCTGTCGGTGGTGATCATCGGCTTTATCTGGCAGCTGATCCTGTCGCCGCTGTGGGGCGTGGGTGAAAAGCTGATGGGCTTTGCCGGCCTGGCCGACTGGTTCGCGCCGTGGATGGGCCAGGAGGAAACCGCGCTGGCGACGCTGTCGATGATCTCGGTGTGGCAGTACATCGGCATGCCGATGATGCTGATCTACGCCGCACTGCTGGCGGTGCCGGAGGAAATCGTCGAAGCGGCGCACGTGGAGGGCGCCGGCGCGCTGCGCATCTTCTGGCAGATCAAGCTGCCGTTGATCTATCCGACTTTGGGCCTGGTGACGATACTGACCTTTGTCGCCAACTTCAACGCTTTTGACCTGATCTACTCGATCAAGGGCGCGCTGGCCGGGCCGAATTATTCGACCGATATCCTGGGCACGCTGTTCTACCGGACCTTCTTCGGCTACCAGGCGCAGGTCGGCAATGCCTACCTGGGTTCCGCTGTCGCCACGCTGATGTTCCTGGTGATCCTGGCCGGCGTGGGGGTTTATTTCGTCGGTGTCCAGCGCAGGCTGACCCGCTTCGCACTGTGAGGGCCGCGCCATGACCGCTATCGCCATGAATCCACCCGTACCGCTGGCCGCCCGCTTCGACCTGGGCCGCCTGATGGTGCACGCCGCGCTGATCGCCTACACCGTGCTGGCGCTGTTCCCGATCGCGCTGATCCTGATTAACTCGGTCAAGAGCCGCGCCGCCATCTTCGACGATCCGCTGGCGCTGCCGACGATGGAGTCGCTGACCTTCATCGGCTTCCAGAAAGTCCTGGCCAGCACCAACTTCCTGCTCTACTTCGGCAACAGCCTGTATGTGACCCTGCTGGCGCTGCTGTGCATCGTGCTGTTCGGCGCGATGGCGGCATGGGCGCTGTCGGAATACAGCTTCATGGGCAACCGCGTGCTGACGCTGTTCCTGGCCCTCGGCATCATGATCCCGATCCGCCTCGGCACCGTGGCGATCCTGGAGCTGATGGTCAAGCTGGAGCTGGTCAACACGCTGGCCGCGCTGATCCTGGTTTACACGGCGCAGGGCCTGCCGCTGGCGGTCATGATCCTGTCTGAATTCATGCGCCAGGTGCCGTCGGAACTGAAGGATGCGGCGCGCTGCGACGGCGTCGGCGAGGTGCGCATCTTCTTCCAGGTGGTGCTGCCGCTGATACGGCCGGCGATTGCGACGGTGGCGGTGTTCACCATGATCCCGGCCTGGAACGATCTGTGGTTCCCGCTGATCCTGGCGCCGTCCGACCGCACCAAGACCGTCACGCTGGGCGTGCAGCAGTTCATCGGCCAGTACGTCACCGACTGGAATTCCGTGCTGGCGGCGCTGTCGCTGGCGGTGATACCGATGCTGATTTTGTACGCGCTGTTTTCGCGCCAGTTGATCCGCGGCCTGACGGCCGGCGCGGTCAAGTAACCCAATAACTGAAAGAGGAATGTAATGGCAAGTGTCAGCCTGAAGCAGCTGCGTAAATCCTACGATGGCAAGACCGATGTCCTGGCCGGAATCGACCTGGATATCGCGCACGGCGAGTTCGTGGTGCTGGTCGGCCCTTCCGGCTGCGGCAAATCGACGCTGCTGCGGATGCTGTGCGGCCTGGAGAGCATCACCGCCGGCAGCATGTCCATCGGCGACGAGGTGGTCAACCACCTGCCGCCGGCCGAACGCGGCATCGCCATGGTGTTCCAGAGCTACGCGCTGTATCCGCACATGACGGTGTTCCAGAACATGGCCTTCGGCCTGAAGGTGGCCGGGCAGGGCAAGGCGGCGATCAAGGAGCGCATCGCCCGCGCCGCCGCTACGCTGAAGATCGAGCATCTGCTGGAGCGCCTGCCGCGCGAGCTGTCCGGCGGCCAGCGGCAGCGGGTGGCCATCGGCCGCGCCATCGTGCGCGAACCGCGCCTGTTCCTGTTCGACGAACCGCTGTCCAACCTGGACGCCGCGCTGCGCGTGCAGACCCGCCTGGAGATCGCCAAGCTGCACCGCCAGCTGGACGCCACCATCGTCTACGTCACGCACGACCAGGTCGAGGCGATGACGCTGGGCGACAAGATCGTCGTCATGCACGAAGGGCAGATCCAGCAGGCCGGCACGCCGCTGGACCTGTACCAGCAGCCGCGCAACCTGTTCGTGGCGAGCTTTATCGGCTCGCCGAAGATGAACCTGATGGCGGGCACCATCGCCGAGGCGGGCCCCGGCGGCGTGCTGGTGCTGCTGCCCAGCGGCGAGTCGGTGCGCGCCTATGTCGATGGCAGCGGCCTGCGCATCGGCACAAAGGTAACGCTGGGCCTGCGCGCCGAACATATCAGCGAATCGCGCGCCGGTTCGGAAGTTTTCAAAGGCGAGGTCAGTGTGGTCGAACACCTGGGCGAAGCCAATTACATCTACGTCAGTCGTGAGGGTGGAGAAGACGTGGTGATACGCGGAGACGGCGAACGTCATGTCGAGATCGGACAGTCCATCGTCTTTTCGGCCGACAGCACCGCCTTCCACGTGTTTGACGAAGGGGGACAGGCGCTACGACGCCTGCGTCCGGGGAATATGGTTTCGGCCGCGCGCGGCATGATGCGCAGCGTCTGAGATCTATGCGGTTCACATTTTCAAACAAGGAGAATTGAATGACTAAGCCGGTATTTAAGAAAAAACTACTACCTAACTTGATCGCGCTGGCGCTGAGCGGCGGCTTTGCGCACCATGCCTATGCGGCCGATCCAGTGGCGGCCGAAGCGGCGCAGGCCAGCGATGCGGTACCCGCTGGCGATACCGCAACCGTTGAGGTGCGCGGCATCCGCGAGCGTCTGAAGCGCAACCTGGCCGAGAAGCGCGATTCCGGCAACGTCATCGACACCGTGACTGCCGAGGAAGTCGGCAAGTTCCCCGACAAGAACGTGGCCGACTCGCTGCAGCGCGTGCCGGGCATCTCCGTGGACCGCACCTGGGGCGAGGGCCGCGACATCTTCGTGCGCGGCACCGACAAGAACCTGAACCTGACGCAGTTGAACGGCCAGGCCGTCGCTTCGGGCTACTGGTGGAAGAACGATTCGCAGAGCCGTGGCTTCAACTACGACATCCTGGCCTCGGAACTGGTTGGAAGCATCGACGTGTACAAAAGCCCGTCGGCCGACCTGGACGAGGGCAGCATCGGTGGCCTGGTCATCGTCAAGACCCGCAAGCCGTTCCAACTGAAGCCGCTGGTGGCGCAGGTGTCGGCGGAAGCGACCTACAGCAAGCTGCCGAAGAAGACCGATCCGCAGCTTTCCGGTTTGCTGAGCTGGACCAACGAGCAGAAGACCTTCGGCGCACTGGTCGCGCTGAGCCGCCAGCAGCGCACCATGCGCCGCGACGGCCTGGAAAACTTCACCGATTCGACCAAGTACAACATCGTCGACCAGAACGGCGTCGTCACGCCGGGCGCTTATGCGTCGTGGGGCGGCGGCTCGGCCATCTTCCGCCAGGACCGCAAGCGCACCACAGGCGACATCACGCTGCAGGCCCGCCCGAACGCCAACACGGACCTCTCGCTGAACTACATGAACTCGGACATGAGCATGGACAACAGCAACCAGAACTACCTGTGGGAAGCGGGCGGCCTGGCGGACAAGAAGGGCAATATCGCCGTCACCAATCCGAAGTTCATCACCACCTCCGACGGCACCAAGGCGCTGGTTGGCGGCACCGTCGGCCCGACGGGCGGCGTGTCGTTCGAGCCTATCTTCCGCCAGTCCTACGTGAAGTCGGAAGTGCTGGACCTGGAAGGCACCTACGACGCGGACAATTGGAAATTCCACGGCCAGGCCGGCACCACCAAGGGCTCCGGCGGCAGCGACCATGACCGCAACTTCTGGTTCGTCGGGAATACCCGCACCACCTTCAACATCGCGCCGGACACCTATGAGGTCAAGTACCATGACATCAATCCGCTCGACCCGACCAAGCTGGTCCTGCAAAATTCGCGCGACTGGATACGTCGCATGGAGACCAAGGAGAACTACGCGCAGGGCGACCTGACGCTGGACCTGAACAACGGTTTCCTCAAGTCGGTCAAGGTGGGCGCCAAGTTCCGCGACACCACGGTGCAGAACCATCGCACCATCGGCACCGACGGTCCTGGCAACGCGGGCTGGCAGTCGTTCACGCTGGCCGACTTGTCGACCGGTGCATCGCCGCTGTTGAGCCAGAAGGCCGCCAATCCTGGATCACTGACCCAGTATGCGTGGGTGGATGATGGCCTGGCTTATTCCAAGGGCTTCCCGATGTACGACAAGGGCATGGTCTACGCGGAAGCGATCGGCGAGTACTACAAGATCAAGGAGAAAATCTACGCGACCTATGCGCGCGCGGACTTCGCCTTCGGCCAATGGCGCGGCGACTTCGGCGCCCGCATCGTCAAGACCGACCAGAACTCCGAGGCGTTTCAGCCTGTGGCGGGAAGCAGCGGCTACACGCTGGCGAACGTCAGCCGCAGCTACACCGATGTGCTGCCCAACCTGAACGCGGTCTACACCGTCAACAAGGACTTGCTGGTGCGCGGCGCCGTGGCGCGTGTGATGGCGCGTAACACCTACAGCGATTTGAGCGCCAGTACGGAAATCAGCGGCACCACCAACGCCGCCACCTCCGGCAATCCGTTGCTCAAGCCCTACCACGCCAACCAGGCGGAGATCGGCGCCGAGTGGTACTACGCCGATGCGTCGCTGCTGTCGGCGACCCTGTTTGCGAAGAAGCTGGACACCTTCATCTACACGCAAACGACGCAGGAAAACGTGGCCGGTGTGATGCGTCCGGTGACTCGGCCGTACAACGCCAACAACGGCGAAACGGTCAACGGCCTGGAACTGCAATGGCAGCAAGCCTTCAGCAGCGGCTTCGGCGCCATCGTCAACTACACCTACACCGACGCCAAGACCGGCGCCAATGCAGGTGGCGTGAAGCTGAACGTGGTGGGCAACTCGCGCAACCAGGCCAATATCACCGGCTTCTTCGAGAAGAACGGCTACAGCGCGCGGCTGTCGTACAACTACCGCTCCAAGGCTTACGGTGCGCTCGATGAGGGCGGACAGGACGTGACCAGCGCCTACGGCCAGTGGGATGCGTCGGCAAGCTGGGATATCACGCCGAAGGTCAGCCTGTACTTCACGGCGGTGAACATCACCAATGAAGTCATCCGCACCAATACAACGGATGGTTTGCCGGTGGGTGTGTATGAAAACGGTGCGCGCTACAGCGTTGGCTTGAAAGCCAAGTTCTAAAAAAGCTGAGCGGAATGCTGGGTAGATGGCGGGATAAATAACGTTTTAATCGGGAGAGCAATGATGTCGCATCAAAGTACCAATAAAAAGTTAATGAGTCTCGCCATCGCCAGCGCCTGCGCTTGCATGGCCGGCGGCGCGGCGGCGCAGCAGCAAGAAGGTGGCGATACGTCGGCCATCGCCACCAAGGACCAGGTGGCGGAGGTCAAGGTGACGGCGACGCGCCATTCCACGTCGCTGCTCAAGACGCCGGTGGCGGTAACGGCGGTGACGCAGGAGGCATTGAGCCGCGACGGCATCACCGACGTGCGCGGCTTGAGCGGCCAGATCCCCAACCTGCAACTGGGGACGTCGAACGACGGCAGCGGCGGGGTGCAGATCGCGATCCGGGGCGTGAGCAGCTCCGACTTCACGGAGATCGGCAACCCGGCCGTGGGCCTGCACGTGGCGGGCCTGTACCAGCCGCGCCCCCAGGCTGCGCTGGCGCTGATGTTCGACCTGGATCAGGTCGAGGTGCTGCGCGGTCCGCAGGGCACGCTGTTCGGTCGTAACTCGACCGGCGGAAGCATCAACATCATCCCGGCCAAGCCGGAATTCGGCAGCAGCTACGGCACCGTCGAGGCGGATGTCGGCAACTACCGCGGACGCCAGATATCGGCGGTGCAGAACATCCCGGTCAATGACAGTTTCGCGATGCGCGTCACGGCGATGAAGATCAAGCGCGACGGCTACATCAACCAGCAGCAGGATTTCTACGCGGCGGATTTCCCGGCGCTGGGCATCGTGCCTGCGCGCGACGCCGCCGGCAAGATCATTCCGGACGTCGACCAGCGCTTCAACCAGAAGGTCGGCGCCGACAAGTTCTACACCAACAAGGATGAATACGCGGCGCGCTTGCAGGCGCGCTGGAAAATCCGGCCGGACCTGGACTGGCGGCTGACCTACGAGAAGTACCAGAACAACGGCGCGGGCGACCTGCCGATCAAGGATTGCGAACAGGCGGCCGGCACGCCCTACGCCTGCACCGGCGGGCAGTGGGACGTGAAGGTCAACGTGCCGGGTGTGATGGATATGACCATCGATACCGTGCGCAGCGGCCTGGTATGGGACTTGAACCCGTCCACCACCATCGAATACAACGCCTCGTGGTCGAGCCAGAAGCGGCGCGAGATCCAGGACAGCGACAGCGGCTACCAGCCCATCGAGAGCGAGCTGGCCACGCGGCCTGGCACATCTCCGTTTAACGACTTCGCCACCTACACCACTGCTTCGAAGTACGTCTCCACCGTCCATGAGCTGCAACTGCGCGGCAAGTACGACCGCCTGCGCTACGTGGCCGGCCTGTTCTGGATGCACGAGAAGAACATGATCGACTACGCGCAGGATTACCTCGGCGCTTCGTGGGGCACTTACGGCTTCCCGGCCGAGTCGTATTTCTATCACCAGGCCGACCGCCAGTCCGATTCCAAGGCCATCTTCGCGCAGGCCGACTGGGAGTTCGCGCCGACCTGGAACCTGACCGTGGGCGGCCGCATGACCCGCGACACCCGCAAGGATGTCGGCGGCCAGTACTGGGACACGGCGTTCTCGGACGATCCTGCGATCTACTTCAAGGGACTGCACAATCCCGGCACGCCGGGAACGCCCGGCTTCGTTCCGTTCAACAGCTCGGACCTGAAGCCCGGCATGGGCGGCTACTACGGCGCGGCCGGTTTCGATTCGTCCATCCATCCGGTGATCAGCGACGATTCGGCGTCGTGGAAGAAGTTTACGTGGCGCCTGGGCCTGAGCCGCCAGCTGACGCCGCGCGACCTGGTGTACACCTCGCTGTCGACCGGCTACAAGGCCGGTGGCTTCAGCGACAAGGAGGACATCTGTCGCACCGGCTTGAACGGCAATTGCGCCGGCATGACGCCGGGGCCGCACTACACCAACATGCCGTGGAACCCGGAGACGCTGACGAACTTCGAGCTTGGATACAAGGGCCGGCTGCTGAACAACAAGCTGACTTTCTCGGCCACGGCGTTCTACAGCCGCTACAAGGACATGCAGCTGACCGGCGGCGTCACCGTCGGCAAGATCATTCCCAAGGTGCCGTGCACCGTCACCAATCCTTACTGCGACAGCGTGGTCATTTACGGCACGCAGAATGCGGCGCAGGCGAATATCTCCGGCCTGGAGATCGAGGGCGAGTACAAGCCCTGGCCTGGTTCGCACATCGGCTATTCGTACTCGCACCTGAAGGCGGTCATCAAGTCCTATCCGACCTATAGCGAGGATGGCTCGATCAGCTGTAATATCCGCGAGAAGTACGGCGCTCCGCCTTGCGTCGCGTACGAGGGCACAGATCCGCTGTTCGCCGGTAAATTCCCCTTGAATATCGCGGGCAACCGCCTGCCGTATGCACCGGCCAATACGCTGAACCTGAATGTGTCGCAGGATTTTGAGATTGGCGAATACACGCTGACGCCATGGATTTCGGCGCGCTGGCAGGACAAGATGTACTTCTCGCTGCGGAATCTGGATAATCCCCACATCTCCGATGCGCAGAAAGCCTACACCACGGTCGATGCGGCGCTCAAGCTGGTTTCGCCGAACGGAAAATGGCATGTGGAGGCTTATGTGAAAAACTGGGGGCAGACGCTGGCGAAGAACTATGCAAGCGTGGTGGATCCCGGCTATGTAACGGCATCCTATAATGACCCGCGCATCTACGGCATCCGTTTTGGCGCGACCTGGTAAATGAAAAGGAATCGAATGCGTAAGCAGAGCAAGGGCGGTGGTTTCGTTTTGGCCTCGTGGCTGATGGTGGCGATGGCGGGCGGTTCGTTGATGCAGGTGGCGCCGGCGGCATATGCGGCGGCGGAAGCGAAGGCGCCGGTGGGGAAGGGCGCGTTGGAGGGATTTGCCAACGGCGCGCAGCTTCGCCTGCGCTGGGAGCTGGTGCGCACTGTGTTCACGCCCGAGTTGCCGGGTGGTGGAACGCAGGCGCGCTTTGTCCTGTCCAACCTCGGCCAGCAGCCTTTGCCTGCGCAGGGCTGGTCGTTGTACTTCAATGTCATGGACGGCGTGTCGACCGGACCGCTGGAGGGCAAGCTGGTGCTGGAGCAGGTTGCGGGCAATTTGTTCCGCATTCGTCCCGCGCCGGGCTTTGCCGGCGTGCCGGCCGGGCAGACACTGAATATCGCCTACAACCATCCGGACCTGGTGATCAAGCTTGCCAAGGCGCCGGCCGGGCCTTACCTGGTCTACGATGACGCGCCGGATGTCGGCCAGGCCATCGCCGATTACCAGCTGCTGCCGGTCACGCGTCCGGAGCAGCTGGACAAGGGCGGCAGCGGCGCCAAGCCTGTCGTCACCGTGCAGGATATCTATCGTCGAAACGCCAATGCCGACTGGCTGCCGGCCGCCGCGCTGCCGCCGGTGTTCCCGACGCCGCAGCATCTGGAGGCTGGCGGCGGAAAGTTGAAACTGGCGGCGCTGCCGAATATCTCCGCACCGGCCGTGCTGAAGACCGAAGCCGCATTCGCACGCTCGCTGCTCGCGGCCAGCCTGCCGGCCAGCAGCGCCGGCACCGGCGACACCGGCAGCGCAGGCGCCGCCGCTCTGCGCCTGAGCGTGGGCACGGTGCCCGGCTCCACCTCGCCGGAAGCCTACACGCTGACGATCAAGGCCGGCAGCGGCATCGACATCGTCGGCAACAGCGCCGCCGGCGTGGCCTACGGCCTGCAATCGCTGCGCGACCTGCTGCCGTTGCCTGGGGCGGCAGCGGGCGGCATCGAACTGCCGGAGCTGGCCATCACCGACGCGCCGCGCTTCGAGTATCGCGGCTTCCAGCTGGATGTCGGCCGCAACTTCCACACCAAGCAGACCGTGTTCAAGCTGCTGGACCTGATGGCGCGTTACAAGCTCAATAAATTCCACTTTCACCTGACCGAAGACGAAGGCTGGCGGCTGGAGATCGCCGGCCTGCCCGAGCTGACCAGCATCGGCGCGGTGCGCGGCCATAGCGCCGTGCCGGGTGTGCGTTTGCAGCCAGCGTATGGCTCCGGTCCGAATCCTGCAGATGCCAGCGGCACCGGCTACTACACCCGCGCCGAATATATCGAAATCCTGCGCTACGCGGCCGCCCGCCATATCGAGGTGATCCCGGAAATCGAAATGCCGGGCCACGCCCGCGCCGCCGTCAAGGCGATGGAAGCCCGCTACCACCGCCTGAAAGCCGCAGGCAAGGGCGACGCCGCCAAATACCTGCTCAACGATTTCGCCGACAAGTCGGTCTACAAATCGCCGCAGCTGTACAACGACCACGTGATCAATCCCGGCCTGGAATCGAGCTTCACCTTCATCGACCATGTCATCGCGCAGGTCGCGGCGATGCACAAGGAGGCCGGCGCGCCGCTGCACACCATCCACGTCGGCGGCGACGAGCTGCCGAGCGGCGCATGGGAGCAGTCGCCCGCCAGCCGCGCGGTCATGCAGAAGAAAAAACTGGAGAGCACCGCCGAACTGTGGGACTACTTCTACGACCGCGTCGACGCCATCCTGCGCAAGCACGGCCTGTACGCCTCCGGCTGGGAAGAGATGGCGGCCCGCGCCACCAAGGTGCACGGCGAGCATAAGCTGATTCCGAACCCACGCTTCACGCAGCGCGGCTTCAGCGCCTACGTCTGGAACAACACCGAGGGCGCCGAGGACTTCGCCTATCGTCTCGCCAACGCAGGCTACGACATCGTGCTGGCGCCGGTGACGAAGATGTACATGGACATGGCCTACAACGCCAATCCCGAAGAGCCGGGCGTGAACTGGGGCGACTACGTCGAACTGGATACGGTCTACGATTTCATCCCGCTGGACTACCTGAAGAACGCCAATCCGCCGCTGGTCGGCAAGGACGCCCTGACCGACTACGGCAAGCGCCGCATACGCGGGCTGGAGGCGACGCTGTTCACGGAAACCGTGCGCACGCCGGAACGCATGGACTACCTCGTCATGCCACGCCTGCTGGCGGTGGCCGAGCGTGCATGGGCGCCCGATCCTGCCTGGGCCACGGAGACCGACGCCGCCAAAGCCACCGCGCTGCACCGCGCCGCATGGTCCGGCTTCGTCAACACGCTGAGCCAGCGCGTGCTGCCGCGCCTGGACCTGGAACGCACCGGTGTCGACTACCGTATTGCGCCTCCAGGACTGGTGGTCGATGGCGGCAAGGTGCTGGTCAACCACGTCCTGCCGGGCATCGCGATGCGCTACACCAGCGATGGCAGCGAACCGAATACCACTAGCAAACCAGTTAGCGGCCCCATATTGGACAAGGGCCAGATCAAGGTCGCCGCGTTCGGCCGCAACGGCAGGCCGGGCGTGGTGTCGCGCATCGACAACCCCTGAGCGGGGAGGGCGCGCGCAAAGCATACCAATTCATCCCGGAGGCTACCTTCTCCGTTATAATCGTGGCACTGTTTTATTCGGGATAACGAGTGATTGCGTCGACAGAAAAAGTAGCCTTGCCGTGGTTAGACTGGTTACGCTTTCGTTCGACCACCCGCCGCGCGCCGCCCGCCAAGGCCTGGTCCTTCGGCTTGCTGGCCGCCGCCTGCGCCTTCAATTGCGGCGCGCTGACCATGGCCCAGGCCACGCAGCTGCCGCAGCAGGCCACTGCGACCGGCACGGCATCGCCGGCCGCCTCCCTCAATACGCTGCAAGTGCTGCACTGGTGGACCTCCAGCAGCGAACGCAAGGCCGCCAATGCGCTGGCCGCCCGCATGGCCGACGAAGGCCTCGAATGGAAGGACGCCGCGATTCCCGGCGGCGCGGGGCTGGGCGCCGGCAAGGTGCTGAAGAGCCGCGTGCTGGCGGGCGATGCGCCCGAAGTCACGCAGATCATCGGCGTATCTGTCGCCGAATGGGCGGAACTGGGCCTGCTGCTGGAAATCGACAACGTTGCCAGCGCGGGCAACTGGAACGGCTTCCTGTTCCCCACCATCCAGGCGCTGATCCAGCACCGCAAGCACGTGGTGGCGGCGCCGCTTGGCATCCACCGCGTCAATACGCTGTACTACAACCGCGCGCTGTTCGCCCAGCTCAAACTGGCGCCGCCGCAGACGTGGGCGGAATTCCAGAACGTCGCGCTCAAGTTCAAGGCCGCCGGCATCGTGCCGCTGGCGCAGAGCAGCGAAGCCTGGCAGGTCGCCGCGCTGTTCGAGAATCTGGTGCTGGCCGAAAGCGGCCCTGAGTTCTACCGCGATCTGTTCGTGCGCCGCAATCCCGCCGCCGCCATCGACCGCCGCACCACCGAGGCGCTGGAGCGGCTGCGCGTGGTCAAGGGCTGGATCAGCGGCCAGCTCGACGAACGCCCATGGCCGGAAGTAGTGCGCCAGTTTTCGCGCCGCGAGGCCGCGATGATGATCATGGGCGACTGGGCCAAGCCGGAGCTGGCCGAACGCGGCATGGCGCTGGACGACGACTATGCCTGCGGCACCGCGCCGGACACGGGCAAGTACCACCTGTACAGTGTCGATACGCTGACCATGTTCGCCGGCGACTACCGCCATATGGCGTCGCAGGAAAAGATGGCGCGGCTGCTGGTGTCCTCGCCGGTGCAGGCGGAGTACAACGCGCTGAAAGGCGCGGTGCCGGTGCGGCGCGACGCCGACCTGTCGAAGATGGACAGCTGCGCGCGCGCCTCCTGGACCACCTTCGCTCAGGGCGCGGCGGTGCAGGCCCCAAGCCTGGTGCACCGCATGGCCACCGATGAAGCCAGCCGCGACGCCATCATCGCCGAAATCCACCGATATTTTCTAGACGACCGGTCCACGCCGGCCGAGGCGCAACGCCGCCTGGGCGCGCTGTTCCGCTTGTTTAACCTCAGAAGCCAAGGAGCACCCGGTGCGCAAGATACTGATCGTAGACGATGACCAAAAGACCCGCGTCCTGCTCAAGACCTACCTGGAGAAAAACCAGTACGAGGTGATCTTGTCGCACAACGGCGAGAGCTTCCTGGCCGAGCTGCACGCCCACACCGACCAGCTGTCGCTGGTGATCCTGGACGTGATGCTGCCCGATACCGACGGCTTCGCGCTGTGCAAGCAGGTACGCCAGCGTTCCAATGTCCCCATCATCATGCTGACCGCCAGCTCCGACGAGACCGACCGCATCGTCGGCCTGGAGCTGGGCGCGGACGACTACATCGCCAAGCCATACAGCCCGCGCGAACTGCTGGCCCGCATCAAGGCCATCCTGCGCCGCACCGCGCTGGAGACGCCGTCGGCGCGCTACTACCGCTTCGTCGGTTTCACGCTGGACCTGATGGAGCGCAAGGTGCTCGACAACGCCGGCGCCGTGGTCGCCTTGACGGGGCTGGACTTCCAGCTGCTGAAGTATTTCGTCGAACATCCGGGCGTGATCCTGGACCGCAGCGTGCTGTGCGAAGAGACACGCGGCCGCGACGCCGGTCCGCTGGATCGCTCGCTGGACGTGCAGATCAGCCGCCTGCGCCTGCGCCTGAACGACGACGGCAAGCAGCCGGCCCTGATCAAGACGGTGCGCGGCGCCGGCTACGTGTTCTCGGCCGATGTCAGCGTCTCGCATGCTTAGGCGAGTGTCGGAACGGCTGGGCAGGATCTGGCCGCAGTCGCTGCTGGGCCGCCTGATGCTGGTGATGGCGGCCGGCCTGCTGGTGACGCAGCTGGCGGCCAGCGTGATCTGGGCCAGCCAGCTGCGCGCCAAGGCGCAGGTGGAAGCGCAGTCGGCGTCGCAGTACATGGCGCACGGCGCTTCCGGCGCGATCCGTTTCTTCCGCAGCCTGCCGCCGAACTACCGCCTGCTGCTGATCCAGCAGCTGCGCGAGATGGGCGGCACGCGCTTCTTCGTCAACCTCAATCACGCCTACGTGCCGGTGCAGCAGATCGCTCCACATCCGCTGGCGAGCAGCGTGCTGGCGACGGTGGGCGCCACGCTGAAAAGCGACCTGCCGCATTCGCCCAGCTTCCACCTGGCCTTCGCCTGGCCGGAGCAGCTGGTGGTGTCCGAAGACGGCGTGCACCTGAGCGACCTGCCGGACGCCTGGGTCCAGCATATCCTGCTGCTGCAACCGGACCCCGCGCCCATCCTGGTGATCCAGACCGAGATCGAGCCGGGCAACTGGCTGTACATGGCGGCGTTGATGCCCAATCCGTACTTCTTGAGCAGTAACGATCCGCTGGCGTGGGACCGCCTGTCGCTGCAAGGCTTGTCGCTGGCCGTGGTGCTGCTGCTTTGCCTGCTGGTGGTGCGCTGGATCACGCGTCCGCTGGCCGCCTTGTCGGATGCCGCCGCCGCTTTCGGCCAGGGCCAGGACGACCGCGCCCCGCCGCTGCCGGAGACGGGCAGCCGGGAATTCATCAACACCGCGCGCGCCTTCAGCGCCATGCGCGAGCGCATCCAGCGCTACATCGAGGATCGCGAGCGGCTGTTCATCTCGATTTCGCATGACCTGCGTACGCCGATCACGCGCCTCAAGCTGCGTTCCGAACTGCTGGACGACGAGGCGTTGCGCAACGAGTTCGAAGAAGACCTCGATGAACTGGACATGATGGTCAAAGGCGCGCTGCAATGCGTGAAGGACAGCGACATCCACGAGAACCCGGCGGAGGTCAAGCTGGATGCGCTGCTGGGCCGCCTGGTGCGCAGCGCGCGGCTGGCCGGGCATGAGGTGGGCTATCGCGACAGCGGCATCACGGTGCGCGCCAAGCCGCTGGCCTTGAAGCGCGCCATCGGCAACCTGCTGGACAACGCCTTGTACTACGGCGACCGCGCCGAGATCAGCGTCAGCAGCGGCCCGGATGTGGTGGCGATCGCCGTGCGCGATCATGGCCCCGGCGTGCCGGAAGACGCGTTCGCCAGCCTGTTCGATCCCTATGTGCGGCTGGCGCACGGCCGCGAGCAGAACGACGCCGGCATGGGCCTGGGCCTGGGCATCGCCCGCAGCGTGATCGAGGCCCACGGCGGCCAACTGGTGCTGGAGAACCATCCCGAAGGAGGCTTGAACGCCACCATCCGCCTGCCGGCCTGAGCAGAAACGCAACAGCGCGCAACGGCGTGCAATACATTTTGTAAGGCTCTGTGAAGTTTTGTTGCAGCCGCCGTCGCGCCACCCCGCCAGGCTCGTCCTTAAGCGTAAGGAACTGTAAGCCAGGCAGGGAATTAAATAATGAAATCAAAGGTTTATGATCATTCGCCGCGCCTTGGCGAAGATGATAACGTTTGCAGCAACCCAACACACTCACTGAAAGTCGACGCTCAATGAAAACACAGCATCAACGCTCGCAAGCCATCGACGTGCTGCGGGGCCTGACGGTCGCGCTGATGATCATGGTGAACATGCCGGGCACGCCGGCCACCACCTATGCTCCCTTCCTGCACGCCGAATGGCACGGCCTGACGTTGACCGACCTGGTGTTCCCGACCTTTATGTTCGTGGTCGGCACGGCGCTCAGCTTCACGCTGGAGAAGTACGAGGGCATGGGCGAGGCGGCGGTGCTGAAGAAGATCTTCACGCGCACCGCGCTGATCTTCCTGTGCGGTTTCCTGATGTACTGGTATCCGTTCTTCAGTACCGAGGGTGGTTCGCTGACTGTACTGCCGCTGTCCGGCACCCGTATCTTCGGTGTACTGCAACGCATCGCGCTGGGTTACTGCGCCGGCTCGCTGATCCTGCATTACTGGAAGGAGAAGGGCGCTGTGGTGTTCGCGGTGCTGGCGCTGCTGGGCTACTGGGCCGTCATGTACGGCTTCGGCGACTACACGCTGGCCGGCAATGCGCAGCGCAAGCTGGACCTGCTGGTGCTGGGCGAGGCGCATATGTATCACGGCGAGGGCATCGCCTTCGATCCGGAGGGCATATTGAGCACGCTGCCCTCGATCGTCAATGTGTTGGCCGGCTATTTCGCCGGCCGCCTGGTACGCCGGCTGGGCGCCAGCTACGAGACGGTCGCCAAGCTGGCCATGTCCGGCGCTGTACTGGCTGTACTGGCGCTGTGCTGGAGCAGTGTATTCCCGCTCAATAAAAAACTGTGGACCAGCTCCTACACGCTGATCACCATCGCCATCGACCTGTTCACGCTGTCCTTGCTGCTGTACGTGATCGACATGCTGGGCAAGCGCGGCTGGACCTACTTCTTCGAAGTCTTCGGCCGCAACACGCTGTTCATCTACCTGTTCAGCGAAGTGGTGGCGACCACCTTCTTCCTGTTCAAGATCGGCGACCTGAACGTCTTCGACTGGGTCTACCTGAATCTGTTCCGGCCGTGGGCTGGCGCCTACAACGGGACGTTGCTGTGGGCGGTGGTGTACATGCTGGGCTGCTGGTCGGTCGGGTATGTGCTGGACCGTCAGAAAATCTACATCAAACTTTGATCGGAGGAATACGCGATGAATAAACTGTTGATGGCTGCCTGTATCGCAGCCGTTCTGGCAGGCTGCGGGGGCTCCGACCCCGCCGGCCAGCAATCGCCGAAAGCCATGGCGCGGATGGGCAACCTGGCGGCGGGCCGCGTCGCGCCGCTGCCGGACACGCCGGCCGACGCCGGCGGCGAGCGCGTGGTACAGGGCGGTGCGCCCGCCAGCAAGGCGCTGGCCAACGGCAAGATGGTGCTGGCCTACTACTCGGGCTACAGCAACAATTACAACTCGCTGACCAAGTACTACGCCAACGTCAACGCGGTGGCCATCGATTTCTGGAACATCACCAGCGCCGGCGCCGTGGTCGGCAACGGCGATCCGACGCCGACCAATGCCATCGCCTTCCTCAAGTCCAAGGGCATACCGATTTACGGCTGCATCTCCAATGTCTCCAACGACGGCTGGGATCCGCTCATCTCGCACGCGGTCACGGGCGCCAGCCGCGCCACGGCGGTGGCCAACCTGGTGGCCTTCGCCAAGGCCAACGGCTTCGCCGGCATCAACGTCGATTTCGAGGCGGTGGACCAGGCCGACCGCGCCAACCTCAGCGCGTTCTCCGCTGCGCTGTCGACGGCGCTGCACGCGCAGGGCCTGAAGCTGATCATGACGGTGCCTGCCTTCTCGGCCACCGACGAAAATCATCCGGACAACCTGCCGTTCGACCTGGCCGCGCTGGGCCAGTCGGCCGACTATATCCAGGTGATGACCTACGACGAGGCGATCCCTGCCTGGGCGCCGGGCGCCGTCGCCGGTTCGGACTGGATGGAGAACGCGCTCGACTACGCCACCAGCAAGGCGCCGGCGGCCAAGGTGTTGAACGGCATTCCGGCCTACGGCTATGACTGGGTCAAGGAGGGCGAGGGCAGCCAGCTGTTCTGGCGTAACGTGCCGGGGCTGTTGACCAAGTACGGTGCGACGCCGAAGTACGACAACAACGTCAACGCCATCACCTTCAACTACACCACCGGCGGCAAGAAGCACACGGTGTGGAACGAGAACGCCAGGAGCGTGGCCATGAAAACCGGCCTGGTGAGCGCCTACGGCCTGGCCGGCACCTCGATCTATGCCTTCGGCATGGAGGACGCCAGCTTCTGGAACGCCGTCAACGCCGGCCTTAACCAGTAACTCCCCTCGCGCAGCGGCGCCCGCCGCTGCGCCGCATTCCCGGTTTTCTGTCGCCCAGTCCCCCATTTGTGCAGTTCGTCGCAATCCGCATGATCGTCAGGCAGGTGATGGCTATAGTGATCACATACCGAAACGCATTCAAGGAGAGCAAAAATGAACATCGCCAAAAACATGGAAGCCATCTTCGTCGCCGCCGCCGTTCTGCTGGGCGTATCCGCCTACGCCAGCGCCGCCGCCGAAGCCACCGTCGCCCTGCAACCCGCCATCCAGGTTGCCGCCGCCCACGCTCCGATGCAAGTTGTCGTCATCAAGGCCAAACGCCTGACCGCAGTGGAAAAAGCCAGCCTGTCGTAATTTGACAATTGGTCGTACTGCAAAGATTGCTAGAAAGCTTAGTGCGCTGCTACATTAGCCCTTCGCCCTACCAAGAACAACATCAGAGGAACCGATAATGAACAAGCTTTTCCAATTTGGCCTGCTGTTTGCCGCTTTCTGTGCGCTGTTCGGCCGCGCACAGGCAGCCGACGAAGCCACCGAGAAGCGCGTCATCTCGCTGGATGCCCGCGTGGTGCGCGTCAAGCTCGATGGCGTACTCGACTTGAAGCTGCGGCAGGGCGCCACGCCCTCGTTGACGCTCTACGCGGACAAGCGCACCATGGAAAAGATTACGACATCGACCGCCGGCGATACGCTGCACCTGGAGACCGAAGGGCGGGGGCTGAAGATAGGCCGCTCCTCCACGCGTGCCGAGCTGGTGCTGCCGATGTTGCGGGAAGTGGTGTCCGAGGGCGTGGGCTCGACCGAGATCAACGGCTTCAGCGGAGACGAACTGGAGTTGACGATGGATGGCGCCGGCACGATGAAAGTGGTCTGTGACTACAAGGTCCTGAAGGCCAACCTGGGCGGCGTCGGCAGCATGCACCTGTGGGTCAGCGAAAACGACAGCGTCGAACTGGATCTGCGCGGCGCCGGCTACATCACGCTGGGCGGCAACAGCAAGTCGCTGAAGGCGACGCTGGGCGGACTGGGCGGACTGAATGCGCAGAAATTCCAGGCCGACTCCGTCAACATCGACCTGAGCGGCCTGGGCAACGCCACCGTCAACGCCAAGACCAATGCCACATTGAACTTGAGCGGCCTGGGATCGGTCACTGTCTATGGCAAGCCCCTGAACCGCAACGTAAGCGTTGACGGTCTGGGCAAGGTAAGTTGGAAGTAAAACACACACACCTACGCGACATGAAAAAATTCATACTAGCGATCGGTCTCGCACTGGGCCTGCAACAGGCTGCGATGGCCGGATTCGCCGAAGGCGCTACCGCCTATAACAACAAAAACTACTCGGCGGCCTTGAAGGAGATATCGCCGCTCGCCAAAGCCGGCAATGCCGATGCCCAGCACCTGCTGGGCTTGATGTATTACATGGGCCGTGGCGTCACCCAGGACTACAAGCAGGCGCTGGAATGGCACCGCAAGGCCGCGCTGCAGGGCAAGGCCGACGCGCAGTATGTGGTCGGCGCCATGTACTACACCGGCAATGCCGTGATCCAGGACCACAAGCAGGCCGTCACCTGGTTCCGCAAGGCGGCCGAGCAGGGCCACCCGGACGCCCAGCAGGCGCTGGGGCTGATGTATCGCTATCACATGGCCGGCATGCCGCAGGATAACGTGATTGCCTATATGCTGTGGAACCTGGCGGCGGCCAACGGCTCGACGAACGCGGCCGAGCAGCGATCGGCCGTGGTCAAGAGCATGACGCCGGAGCAGATCGAGGAAGGGCAGGCGCTGTCGGCCGCCTGGAAACCGAACACGCCGCTACCCAAGCAATCGCGCACCGGCGGCAGCTAATTTTCAGCTGTCGTACAATCGCCCTTTCTTCACGAGAGGGCGAGCCATGCGCGCGATTGAAATCACCCATCCCGGCCCGGCCGATGTCCTGAAACTGTGCGAACGGCCGATGCCGGTCGTGCGCGGCGGCGAGGTGCTGATCAAGGTCCATGCGGCCGGCGTCAACCGCCCCGACGTCTTCCAGCGCATGGGCAACTACGCGCCGCCTGCCGGCGCCTCCGACCTGCCGGGCCTGGAAGTGGCCGGCGAGATCGTCGACGGCGATCTCGATTACACCACCTTCGATATCGGCGACAAGGTTTGCGCGCTGGTGCAGGGCGGCGGCTACGCCGAGTACGTGGTCGCGCCGCTGGAGCAGGTGCTGCCCATCCCCAAGGGCTGGAGCATGCTGGAAGCCGCGACCATTTCCGAAAACTATTACACCGTGTGGAGCAATGTGTTCGACCGCGCCCACCTGGGCGAGGGCGAGACGCTGCTGGTGCAGGGTGGCAGTTCGGGCATCGGCGTGACGGCGATCCAGCTGGCCAGCGCGCTGGGCCACCGGGTGTTCGCCACCGCCGGCAGCGACGACAAGGTCGCCGCCTGCATGCAACTGGGCGCCGAGCGCGGCATCAACTACAAGACCGAGGATTTCGCCACCATCGTCAAGTCGCTGACCAACGACCGTGGCGCCGACGTTATCCTCGACATGGTGGGCGGCGACTACCTGCCGCGCGAGATTTCCTGCCTGGCCGACGACGGCCGCATCGCGCTGATCGCCACGCTGGGCGGCAGCAAGGCCACGCTGGACCTGGGCCAGGTGCTGCGCCGCCGGCTGACCATCACCGGTTCGACCTTGCGGCCGCGCTCGGCCGCCTTCAAGGGCGCGATCGCCAAGCAGTTGCTGGACAAGGTTTGGCCGCTGATGGCGGCGCGCAAGCTCAAGCCGGTGATCTACGAGGTGTTCCCGCTGGAGCAGGCCGCCGCCGCGCACGCGCTAATGGAGAGCAGCAATCATGTCGGCAAGATCATGTTGCAAGTCATCTAGGTCAATTCCGGGTCAAGAATAGGGCAGGGAACTGGGCTCGACCGTAGTATTTTTGCGATTTCCGGGGCGACGCGCTCGGCCGCTGGTTTGACCGGGCTTCCAGCCTCGCGTTAAAATAGCGGGTTATTGAATTTTAGGCTACTATGCGTCGCAAACTCGTCATCGGCAACTGGAAAATGAACGGCAATCGGGCCGGCAACACTGCTTTATTGTCGGGCATTATGGCCGGCTTGAACGACTTTGGCGCCGATTGCGCAGTCTGCGTACCGGCGCCTTACCTGGCCCAGTGCCAGGCTGAACTGCAGGGCAGCCCGGTCGCCTGGGGCGCGCAGGACCTGTCGGTCCATGCCGCCGGCGCCTACACGGGCGAAGTCTCGGCCGCGATGCTGGTCGATTTCGGCGCCCGCTATGTGTTGTGCGGTCACTCCGAACGCCGCGCCTATCACAAGGAAAGCAGCGAACTGGTGGCGCAGAAAGCCGTCGCCGCGCTGGCTGCCGGCCTGACGCCGGTGGTGTGCGTGGGCGAAACGCTGGAGCAGCGCGAAGCAGGGGAGACCGAAGCGGTCATCTGCGGCCAGCTGCAGGCGGTGCTGGATGCGGTTGCAACCGACGACCTGGCCAGGATTGTTGTTGCTTACGAGCCTGTCTGGGCTATCGGCACCGGCAAGACCGCCACGCCGCAGATCGCCCAGGAAGCGCACGCCTTGCTGCGCGCGCGCGTGGCGCAGAAGCATGCGCCGGTCGCGGCCGGCATGCAGATTTTGTACGGCGGCAGCATGAAGCCGGACAACGCGAAAGAATTGATGGCCCAGCCTGATATCGACGGCGGCCTGATAGGCGGTGCCGCATTAAAAGCGGCGGATTTCCTCGGGATTATCCAGGCCGTGTAAGTTGTAGAAACAAAACGATACAAATCTTTTATTTTTGAATGGAATAACATGAACTCCTTGTTCAATCTGGTTATCGTAGTGCAGGTGGTCTCCGCAATCGCCATTATCGGCCTGGTATTGCTGCAGCATGGCAAGGGCGCCGACATGGGCGCGGCCTTCGGTTCGGGCGCCTCGGGCAGCCTGTTCGGCGCCACCGGCTCGTCGAACTTCATGTCCAAGTCGACCGGCGTGGCCGCCGCGATCTTCTTCAGCGCCACGCTGGCCCTGTCGTACATCTCGACCCAGCACAGCAGCGGCGTAGTCAGCGGCGGCGTGATGGACAAGGCTGCGCCGGCGGCGCCAGCCCCGGTTCCGGCGACCGGCGCAGCGGCGATTCCGACCGCGCCTGCAGCGGCACCGGCCGCTCCGGCAGCCGCGCCAGCCGCTCCGGCAGCAACGGGTCCTGCAGCTTCGATCCCAAAGTAATACAATGCTGAACTAAGCACTGAACTCAGTTGTAAAATAAGTTGAAGTCCCTTAGCAACTTTTTAAGTTGTTTGCTCATTGTTTTGGCAGTACATTAGCGTTGCAAGCTAGAAAAACAATTCAGAGTAAAAAGAAGTAAAGATTTATCGTTTTTCTTCTTGTTTTGGCGCAATACGGATTAACAACCGCGTGAAAACACAGTAGAATAGCGGCCTTACGCCGACGTGGTGAAATTGGTAGACACGCTATCTTGAGGGGGTAGTGGCGCAAGCTGTACGAGTTCGAGTCTCGTCGTCGGCACCAGAAATATAAGGCCAGCAAGGGAGCACCGAAGTGTACCTGAGCTGGCTTTTTTACGAGGATGTGTCGTTCGATCCTGGTCTAAGCGGTTTTACGATTGGGTCGAACGTTAAGAGCACCGCAGAACATCGCAGTGTGTCCTTTTAACCGACCGTTCAATATAAGCTCATCAATCGTGAACCTCGAAAATTATCTCCCCGTCCTGTTGTTCATCCTCGTCGGTCTCGGCGTAGGCATCGCTCCCCAAGTCCTTGGCCACTTACTCGGGCCGAACAAGCCTGACTCCGCCAAGCTCTCCCCATATGAATGCGGCTTCGAAGCTTTCGAAGACGCGCGCATGAAATTCGACGTCCGGTACTACCTGGTCGCGATCCTCTTTATTTTGTTCGATCTGGAAACGGCATTCTTCTTCCCGTGGGGCGTATCCATGCGCGAACTGGGCTGGGGCGGCTTCGTCACGATGATGGTGTTCATCGCCGAATTCGTCGTCGGTTTTTGGTATATCTGGAAGAAAGGTGCCCTTGATTGGGAATAAGCCATGGCTATTGAAGGCGTATTAAACGAAGGTTTCATCACCACCTCGGCCGACAAGCTGATCAACTGGGCGCGCACGGGTTCGATGTTCCCGATGACGTTCGGTCTGGCATGCTGTGCGGTTGAAATGATGCACGTGGGCGCAGCCCGTTACGATATGGACCGCTTCGGCGTGGTGTTCCGTCCATCGCCGCGTCAATCCGACGTGATGATCGTGGCCGGCACGCTGTGCAACAAGATGGCGCCCGCGCTGCGCAAGGTCTACGACCAGATGCCGGAACCGCGCTGGGTCATCTCGATGGGCTCCTGCGCCAACGGCGGCGGCTACTATCACTACTCCTATTCCGTGGTGCGCGGTTGCGACCGCATCGTCCCGGTGGATGTCTACGTGCCGGGCTGTCCGCCGACGGCCGAGGCTCTGCTGTACGGCATCATGCAGCTGCAAAACAAGATCAAGCGCACCAATACGATCGCACGCTAACGGGGCTGCTTCAAGAATATGACTACACATCTGGAACAACTGCAAACCGCCCTCGGCACTGCCCTGGGCGATCGCGTTACTACGACCGTGGCGTTGGGCGAAATCACGCTGGTCGTGAAAGCCGCCGACTACTACGGCGTGATGCAAACGCTGCGCGACGACAAGTCGCTGGGCTTCGATCAGCTGATCGACCTGGCCGGCGTCGACTACCTGAACTACGGCGATGGCGCCTGGGACGGCCTGCGATTCGCAGTAGTCGTCCATTTGCTGTCGGTGAAGCACAACTGGCGCGTGCGCGTGCGCGCATTCTGCGCCGACGACGAAATGCCGCTGCTGCCGTCGCTGGTGCCGCTGTGGCGTGCCGTCAACTGGTACGAGCGCGAAGCGTTCGATATGTTCGGCATCCTGTTCGAAGGCCACAACGACCTGCGCCGCATCCTGACCGACTACGGTTTCATCGGCCATCCGTTCCGCAAGGACTTCCCGGTATCGGGCTATGTCGAAATGCGCTACGACCCCGAGCAGAAGCGCGTGATCTACCAGCCGGTCACTATCGAGCCGCGTGAAAACGTGCCTCGCGTGATCCGCGAAGAAAACTACGGGAAGTAAAACATGGCTGAAATTAAGAACTACACCCTGAACTTCGGTCCGCAACACCCGGCCGCGCACGGCGTGCTGCGCCTGGTGCTGGAGCTGGACGGCGAAGTGATCCAGCGTGCCGACCCGCACATCGGCCTGCTGCACCGCGGCACCGAGAAGCTGGCTGAACAGAAGACCTACCTGCAGTCCGTGCCCTATATGGACCGCCTCGACTACGTCTCGATGATGTGCAACGAGCACGCCTACGTGATGGCCATCGAGAAGCTGCTGGGCCTGGAAGTGCCGCTGCGCGCGCAATACATCCGCGTGATGTTCGACGAGATCACCCGCATCCTGAACCACCTGATGTGGCTGGGCGCGCACGCGCTGGACGTCGGCGCCATGGGCCCGTTCCTGTACTGCTTCCGCGACCGCGAAGACCTGTTCGACTGCTACGAAGCGGTGTCGGGCGCGCGCATGCACGCGGCCTACTACCGTCCGGGCGGCGTGTACCGCGACCTGCCGGACGCGATGCCGCAGCACAAGCCATCGATCATCCGCTCGGCCAAGGCCGTCGCCGGCCTGAACGAACACCGCCAGGGTTCGCTGCTGGACTTCATCGAAGCGTTCACCGGCCGTTTCCCGACCTATGTCGACGAATACGAAACCCTGCTGACCGACAACCGTATCTGGAAACAGCGTACCGTCGGCATCGGCGTGGTGGCGCCGGAAGATGCGCTGGCCATGGGCTTCACCGGCGCCATGCTGCGCGGTTCGGGCATCCAGTGGGACTTGCGCAAGCACCAGCCGTACGAAGTGTACGACCTGATGGACTTCGACGTGCCGATCGGCACCAACGGCGACTGCTACGACCGCTACCTGGTGCGCGTGGAAGAACTGCGCCAGTCGAACAAGATCATCAAGCAATGCGTGGAATGGCTGCGCAACAATCCGGGTCCGGTCATGACCGACAACCGCAAGGTGGCGCCTCCGGGCCGCGTCGACATGAAGACCAATATGGAATCGCTGATTCACCACTTCAAGCTGTTCACCGAGGGCTTCCACGTGCCGCCGGGCGAAGCGTACGCGGCGGTGGAGCATCCGAAGGGCGAGTTCGGCATCTATCTGATCTCCGATGGCGCCAACAAGCCATACCGCATGAAGCTGCGCGCTCCCGATTACGCGCACTTGCAGTCGCTGGATGAAATGGCGCGCGGCCACATGATTGCCGACGCCGTGACCATCATCGGTACGCAAGATATCGTGTTCGGCAGTATCGACCGCTAAGGAAAAAGTATGTTGTTATCAGAGCAGTGCTACAAAAAAATCGACCGCGAGTTAGCCAAGTATCCGGCCGACCAGCGCCAGTCGGCCGTGATGGCCTCGCTGGCCCACGCCCAGGTTGAACTGGGTTGGATCTCGCCGGAAGTGATGGCCGAGTTGGCCGACTACATCCGCATGCCGGCCATCGCCGTGCAGGAAGTCGCGACCTTCTACAATATGTACAACCTGAAGCCGGTCGGCAAGCACAAGATTTCCGTGTGCACCAACCTGCCATGCGCCCTGTCGGGCGGCGTGCGCGCGGCCAGCCACCTGAAGGAAAAGCTGGGCATCGACTTCCGTGGCACCACGGACGACGGCGCTTTCACGCTGGTGGAAGGCGAGTGCATGGGCGCCTGCGGCGACGCGCCGGTGATGCTGGTGAACGACCAGCGCATGTGCAGCTTCATGTCCAACGACAAGATCGACACCCTGGTGGAGGAATTGAAGAAATGACGTCACTCCACAATCGTCACATCGACCCAGTCATTCTCGCCGGCCTCGACGGCAAGAACTGGCACCTGGAAGATTACGTCAAGCGCGGCGGCTACAGCGCCCTGCGCAAGATCCTCGAAGAGAAGATCACCCCGGAACAAATCATCGCCGACCTGAAGGCGTCGTCGTTGCGCGGCCGTGGCGGCGCGGGTTTCCCTACCGGCCTGAAGTGGAGCTTCATGCCACGCCAGTTCCCGGGCCAGAAGTACCTGGTATGCAACTCAGATGAGGGCGAGCCGGGCACTTTCAAGGACCGCGACATCATGCGCTACAACCCGCATGCGCTGATCGAGGGCATGGCCATTGGCGCCTACGCCATGGGCATCACCGTGGGCTACAACTACATCCACGGCGAGATCTTCGAGGTCTACACCCAGTTTGAAGATGCGCTGGAAGAGGCGCGCGCCGCCGGCTTCCTGGGCGACAAGATCATGGGCAGCGAGTTCAGCTTCCAGCTGCACGCGCACCATGGCTATGGCGCCTACATCTGCGGCGAGGAAACCGCGCTGCTGGAATCGCTGGAAGGCAAAAAAGGCCAACCGCGCTTCAAGCCGCCTTTCCCTGCGTCGTTCGGCCTGTACGGCAAGCCGACCACCATCAACAACACCGAGACGTTCGCGGCTGTTCCGTTCATCCTGAACATGGGTCCTGAAAAGTACCTGGGCATGGGACGTCCGAACAACGGCGGCTCGAAGATCTTCTCGATCTCGGGCGACGTTGAACTGCCGGGCAACTACGAGGTGCCGCTGGGCACGCCGTTCGCCAAACTGCTGGAACTGGCAGGCGGCATGCGCGGCGGTAAAAAGATCAAGGCTGTGATCCCTGGCGGCTCGTCCGCTCCGGTGATCCGCGGCGAACTGATGATGAACACCGACCTGGACTACGACTCGATCGCCAAAGCTGGCTCGATGCTCGGTTCGGGCGCCGTCATCGTCATGGATGAAACGCGTTGCATGGTCAAGGCAATGGAGCGTCTGGCGTACTTCTACTTTGAAGAGTCGTGCGGCCAGTGCACCCCATGCCGTGAAGGTACGGGTTGGATGTACCGCATGATTCACCGCATCGAAAACGGCCAGGGACGTCCTTCGGACCTGGACGTGCTGAACTCGATCTGCGACAACATCCAGGGCCGCACCATTTGCGCGCTGGGCGATGCCGCGGCGATGCCGATGCGCGCGTTCATCAAGCAATTCCGCGAAGAATTTGAATATCACGTCGAGCACAAGCATTGCTTAGTGCCCGCTTACATCTAAGCTGCGTCAGGTAACGATCACCATGGTTGAAATCGAAATAGACGGCAAAAAAGTCGAAGTCCCTGCTGGTAGCATGGTGATGGACGCCGCCAACAAATTGGGAACCTACATTCCGCACTTCTGCTATCACAAGAAATTGTCGATCGCTGCGAACTGCCGTATGTGCCTCGTCGAAGTGGAAAAGGCGCCTAAGCCTTTGCCAGCATGCGCAACGCCGGTCTCGGCAGGCATGATTGTGCGCTCCGCTTCGGACAAGGCCGTACAGGCACAGAAGTCCGTGATGGAATTCCTGTTGATTAACCACCCGCTGGACTGCCCGATCTGCGATCAGGGCGGCGAGTGCCAGTTGCAAGACTTGGCAGTCGGCTACGGCAAGGGCGAATCGCGCTACGAAGAAGACAAGCGCGTCGTCGTGCCGAAAGATGCCGGCCCGCTGGTCTCCATGCAGGAGATGGCGCGCTGCATCCAGTGCACCCGTTGCGTACGCTTTGGCCAGGAAGTGGCCGGCGTGATGGAGCTGGGCATGATCGGCCGCGGCGAACACTCGGAAATCACCGCCTTCGTCGGCCAGACCGTGAACTCGGAAATGTCGGGCAACATGATCGACCTGTGCCCGGTCGGCGCACTGACGTCGAAGCCGTTCCGCTACAGCGCCCGTTCGTGGGAACTGTCGCGCCGTAAATCGGTCTCGCCGCACGACGGCCTGGGCGCCAACCTGATCGTTCAGGTCAAGGCCGGCAAGGTCAAGCGCGTACTGCCGCTGGAAAACGACGCCGTCAACGAGTGCTGGATTTCCGACAAGGACCGCTTCTCGTACGAAGGCCTGGAAGCCGCCGACCGTCTGACTCAGCCTATGCTGAAGCAGGGCGGCGAGTGGAAGGAAGTCGACTGGCAAACCGCGCTGGAATACGTGGCGCACGGCCTGAAGAACATCAAGCACGAACACGGCGCCAACGCGCTGGCCGCACTGGCCACGCCGCACTCGACGCTGGAAGAACTGCACCTGCTGCAAAAGCTGACCCGCGCCATGGGCTCGGACAGCGTGGATACGCGCCTGCGTCACAGCGACTTCTCGCTGGGCGATGTAAACCCTTGGCTGGGCATGTCGATCACCGAGTTCGGCCAGCTGAACCGCGCCTTCGTCATCGGCTCCTTCCTGCGCAAGGATCACCCGCTGCTGGCTACCCGTCTGCGCACGGCAGTGAAGGGCGGCGCCAAGCTGTCCATCCTGCACGCGACCGACGACGACCAGCTGATGAACATCGCAAACAAGATGATCGTCGCTCCGTCGGAGTGGCTGTCGGCGCTGTCGCAAGTGGTAGTCGCTGTTGCTAAAGCCAAGGAAGTTGCCGCACCTGCGGGCTTCGAAGGCGTACAAGCTTCCGACGCCGCCAACGCGATCGCCGCTTCGCTGATCTCCGGTGAAAACAAGGCCGTCTTCCTGGGCAACGCGGCAACGCAGCACCCACAGGCCGCCGCGCTGCACGCCGCCGCACAATGGATCGCCGAACAAACCGGCGCCAAGCTGGGCTACCTGACCGAAGCCGCCAACACCGTCGGCGCTTACCTGGTCAACGCCAACGGCGCCAAGGCTCCTGCGTTCACCGAACAGAAGCAGGCTTACCTGCTGCTGAACGCCGAGCCAGAGCTGGACGCACACGACCCGCAAGCCGCCGCCGCCGCACTGAAGCACGCGGAGATGGTTGTCGTCATGTCGGCCTACAAGCACGGCATGGACTACGCCGACGTGCTGCTGCCGGTGTCGCCATTCAGCGAAACCTCGGGCACCTTCGTCAACTGCGAAGGCCGCGCGCAAAGCTTCAACGGCACCGTCAAGCCGCTGCTGGAAACCCGCCCTGCGTGGAAAGTCCTGCGCGTGCTGGGTAACATCCTCGGCCTGTCCGGTTTCGACTACGACACTTCCGAAGCAATCCGCGACGAAGTGCTGGGCGCCGGCGTGACCGACCTGTCGGCCAAGCTGAACAACACCACCAAGCAAGCTGTCGTCGCCGCCACTTCGGTTTCGACGGGTACGGAACGTATTGCGGACGTGCCTATCTACTTCGCCGACGCCGTCGTGCGTCGCGCCGAGTCGCTGCAGAAGATGGCCGATGCGGCTGCGCCTAAAGCGCACCTGTCGTCCGCGCTGGCGCAGCAACTGGGTGTCGCCGCCGGCGACAAGGTCAAGGTCACGCAAGGTTCCGGCAGCGCGATCCTGGTCGCCGCTGTTGATGCCAAACTGCCAGCCAACGCAGTCCGCGTCGCCGCCGCTCACGCGTCGACCGCTGTACTGGGCGGCATGTTCGGCTCCATCACCGTTGAAAAAGCAGGGGAGGGTAAATAATGGCTCTGCCTGAATTCGTCACTACTATTAATGCCATGGGCGCCAACAGCGTCCTGGCGCCGGCCTGGCCGCTGATCTGGGCGCTGATCCGTGTGATCGTCGTGCTGCTGCCGCTGATGGGCCTGGTTGCCTACCTGACGCTGTGGGAACGTAAGTTCATCGGCTGGATCCAGATCCGCGTCGGCCCTAACCGCGTTGGTCCTATGGGCCTGCTGCAGCCTATCGCCGATGCGCTCAAGCTGCTGTTCAAAGAGATCATCACCCCGGCCAAGGCCAACCCTGGCCTGTTCGTGATCGGTCCTATCATGACCATCATGCCGGCGCTGGCCGCCTGGGCGGTCGTGCCGTTCGGCGCCGAAGCCGTGCTGGCCAACGTCAACGCCGGCCTGCTGCTGCTGATGGCGATCACCTCGATGGAAGTCTACGGCATCATCATCGCCGGCTGGGCTTCGAACTCGAAGTACTCGTTCATGGGCGCGATGCGCGCCTCGGCACAGATGATCTCCTACGAAATCCCGATGGGCTTCGTGCTGGTGGTCGTGCTGATGGTGTCCGGCTCGCTGAACTTCGGCGACATCGTCGCCGGCCAGCAGAAGGGCATGATGGCCGACTACGGCCTGAACATCCTGTCGTGGAACTGGCTGCCGCTGCTGCCGCTGTTCGTGGTCTACCTGACCTCGGGCCTGGCGGAGTGCAACCGTCACCCGTTCGACGTGGTCGAGGGCGAGTCCGAGATCGTTGCCGGCCACATGGTCGAGTACTCGGGCATGGCCTACGCCATGTTCATGCTGGCCGAATACGCCAACATGATTTTGATCGCGACCCTGGGTTCGATCATGTTCCTGGGCGGCTGGTCCGCACCGTTTGCCTTCCTCGAATTCTGGGGCGGTTTCGGCGGCTTCTTCTGGTTGTTCGCCAAGGCGTTCTTCCTGGTGTCCGTCTTCATCTGGGTGCGCGGTACTTTCCCACGCTACCGTTATGACCAGATCATGCGTCTGGGCTGGAAAGTGTTTATCCCTCTGACGCTGGTGTACCTGGTGTTCGTGGCCGGCTGGATGCAGACATCCTGGAATATCTGGAAGTAAGGACTGGAAAAAATGGAACGTTTAAAAGACTTCATCGGCAGCTTCATGCTGACCGAATTGATCAAAGGGATGGCGCTGACGGGCAAGTATATGTTCTCGCGCAAGATCACCGTGCAGTACCCGGAAGAGAAGACGCCGATGTCGCCGCGCTTCCGTGGCCTGCACGCGCTGCGCCGCTATCCTAACGGTGAAGAACGCTGCATCGCCTGCAAACTGTGCGAAGCAGTGTGCCCGGCGATGGCGATCACCATCGAATCCGAGCAGCGCGACGATGGTTCGCGCCGCACCACGCGTTACGACATCGATCTGACCAAGTGCATCTTCTGCGGTTTCTGCGAAGAGTCGTGCCCGGTCGATTCGATCGTCGAGACGCACGTGCTGGAATACCACGGCGAGAAACGCGGCGATCTGTACTACACGAAAGAGATGCTGCTGGCCGTTGGCGATCGCTACGAAAACGAGATCGCCGAAGCCCGCGCAGCGGACGCTCCTTACCGCTGATGAAATGCGGCTGGTCCTTAACCTCGCCAAGGCGAGGCCAAGGCACGCCGCATATCAATAGTGTGTCGATCAATAATGTACGTCTCTTGGGTTAGTTATGGAATTTAAAACTGCTTTGTTCTACGCCTTCTCAGCCATCATGATATTGGCTGCGACGCGCGTTATCACGGCCCGCAATCCGGTGCATGCGGCACTGTTCCTGGTGCTGGCGTTCTTCTCCGCTGCCGGCATCTGGATGCTGCTCGAGGCTGAGTTCCTCGCCATCGTGCTGGTGCTGGTCTATGTCGGCGCCGTCATGGTGCTGTTCCTGTTCGTGGTCATGATGCTCGACATCGATACGGACAAGATGCGCGAAGGCTTCTGGGGCTACCTGCCGCTGGCGTCCTTCGTCGGCGTCATCATCGTGCTGGAAATGGCGGCCGTGCTGTGGCGCTCCTTCCTGTCGTTCGACCAGCAGCCTGTCAACGCCGGCAATATCGGCGGCACCAAGGAACTGGGCCTGCTGATCTACACCAAATACGTCTACGGCTTTGAAGTCGCCGGCATCATCCTGCTGGTTGCGATTATCGCCGCCGTAGCGCTGACCCTGCGCAAGCGCAAGGACACCAAACATTTCGACCCAGCCGACGCCGTACGCGTCAAGCGCAATGACCGCCTGAAGATCGTCAAGATCGCCCCGGTGAGCACGCGCGGCCAGGAATCTGCTGGTTCGGCAGAAGTTAAGGAGGCACCATGACTTTATCGCTCGCTCACTACCTCGTTCTTGGCGCGATACTGTTCGCGATCTCGATCGTCGGTATTTTCCTGAACCGCAAGAACATCATCGTTCTGCTGATGGCCATCGAACTGATGCTGCTGGCAGTGAACATGAACTTCATCGCGTTCTCGCACTACCTGGGCGATGCGGCCGGGCAGATCTTTGTGTTCTTCATCCTGACCGTGGCGGCTGCTGAATCGGCAATCGGCCTCGCGATCCTGGTGGTGATGTTCCGTAACCTGGACACCATCAACGTTGAAGACCTGGATAGCCTGAAGGGTTGATCCCGTGGCTAAAGTTCAAACCTCGAAAAATAACGATTAAGGTTCATCATGGCGGTTACTCTTAACCCTAATCTCCTGCTAGCCGTACCCTTGGCGCCGCTGGCCGGCGCCGCGATTGCGGGCTTGTTAGGAACTAAATTCTTCGGCAATGTCGTAGGTCGCAAGACCTCGCACACCGCGACCATCCTGGGCGTGCTGGTTGCCTTCATCCTGTCGGCGATGACGTTGAACGACGTCGTCAACGGTGCGAGCTACAACGGCACCGTCTACAACTGGATGACCGTGGCCGGCCTGAAAATGGAAATCGGCTTCCAGATCGACGCGCTGTCGGCGATGATGATGTGCGTCGTCACCTTCGTGTCGCTGATGGTGCACGTGTACACCATCGGCTACATGGCGGAAGACGAAGGCTACAACCGCTTCTTCTCGTACATCTCGCTGTTCACGTTCTCGATGCTGATGCTGGTCATGGCGAACAACTTCCTGCAGTTGTTCTTCGGCTGGGAAGCGGTGGGCCTGGTGTCCTACCTGCTGATCGGCTTCTGGTACACCCGCCCAACGGCGATCGTGGCCAACATGAAGGCTTTCCTGGTCAACCGCGTCGGCGACTTCGGCTTCATCCTGGGTATCGGCCTGCTGCTGGCCTACGCCGGTTCGATGGACTACCAGGAAGTCTTCGCCAAGAAGGAACAGCTGATGACGCTGACCCTGCCGGGCACCGACTGGGCGCTGCTGACCGTCGCCTGCATCTGCCTGTTCATCGGCGCGATGGGCAAGTCGGCGCAGTTCCCGCTGCACGTCTGGCTGCCTGACTCGATGGAAGGCCCGACCCCGATCTCCGCACTGATCCACGCCGCGACCATGGTTACGGCAGGTATCTTCATGGTGACGCGCATGTCGCCGCTGTTCGAACTGTCGGACACCGCGCTGTCGTTCATCCTGGTCATCGGTTCGATCACCGCGCTGTTCATGGGCTTCCTGGGCATCATCCAGAACGACATCAAGCGCGTGGTCGCTTACTCGACCTTGTCGCAGCTGGGCTACATGACCGTGGCGCTGGGTTCGTCCGCCTACTCGGTGGCTGTGTTCCACCTGATGACCCACGCATTCTTCAAGGCGCTGCTGTTCCTTGGCGCCGGTTCGGTCATCATCGGCATGCACCACGACCAGGACATCCGCAACATGGGCGGCCTGCGCAAGTACATGCCTATCACCTGGATCACTTCCTTGCTGGGTTCCCTGGCGCTGATCGGCACCCCGTTCTTCTCGGGCTTCTACTCGAAGGATTCGATCATCGAAGCCGTCGCCGCGACCCATATCTGGGGTGCAGGCTTCGCTAACTTCGCCGTGCTGGCTGGCGTGTTCGTGACCGCGTTCTACTCGTTCCGCATGTACTTCCTGGTGTTCCACGGCGAAGAGCGTTTCGGCAAGGCCCACGCGCATGACGACCATCACCATGCTCCAGCCAAGGCGCATGACGACGGCCATGGTCACGACGACCACGGCCACGACGAGGAAGACGACCACGCACACCATGGCCTGGCCCCAGGCCAGAAGCCGCATGAATCGCCATTCGTGGTCTGGTTCCCGCTGGCGATGCTGGCCATCCCTTCGGTCATCATCGGCTACCTGACCATCGGTCCTATGCTGTTCGGCGACTTCTTCAAAGGCGTGATCACCTTCGGTGAAAACCATCCTGCGATGGAAGAGCTGGCGCACGAGTTCCACGGCCCGATGGCGATGGCGATGCACTCGCTGACGTCGCTGCCGCTGTGGCTGGCCATCTCCGGTGTCGCCACCGCGTACTACTGCTACATGATCAACCCACGCGTACCGGCCTGGTTCTACGCCAAGTTCAAGTTCCTGCACACGCTGCTGGAGAACAAGTACTACATGGACAAGTTCAACGAGGTCGTATTCGCCGGCGGCGCGCGCGTCCTGGGCAACGGCCTGTGGAACATCGGCGACAAGACCCTGATCGACGGCCTGCTGGTCAACGGCAGCGCCAAAGTGGTGGGCTGGTTCTCGACGCTGACCCGTTTGGCGCAGACTGGTTATATCTACCACTACGCGTTCGTCATGATCCTCGGCATTCTGGGGTTCCTGGTCTACTTCCTGCCGTTTTGGCACGCTTAATTAGCTGATACGCAAAGAGATAACGATAACCATGATGCAGTCAACCATATCTACACTACCTCCTTACCTGAGCCTCGCGATCTGGCTCCCGATTATCTTCGGCCTGATCGTGCTGGCTGTAGGCCGTGATACCAATGCGGCGCTGGTCCGCGTTGGATCGCTGATCGGCGCGATCGTCAGCTTCGCGGCGACCATCCCGCTGATCACCAATTTCAGCAACACCGCCCACGGCATGCAGTTCGTCGAGAAGTCGCCGTGGATCGAGCGCTTCAACATCTACTACTCGCTGGGCATCGACGGCCTGTCGCTGTGGTTCGTACCGCTGACCGCCTTCATCACCGTGATCGTCGTGATCTCGGCCTGGCAGGTGATCCAGAAACGCGTCGCTCAATACATGGGCGCCTTCCTGATCCTGTCCGGCCTGATGATCGGCGTGTTCTGCGCGATGGACGGACTGCTGTTCTACTTCTTCTTCGAAGCGACCCTGATCCCGATGTACATCATCATCGGTATCTGGGGCGGCGAGAACCGCGTGTACGCATCGTTCAAGTTCTTCCTGTACACCTTCTTCGGCTCGCTGCTGACGCTGGTCGCCATCATCTACCTGTACAAGGTATCGGGCGGCAGCTTCGACATCCTGATGTGGCACAAGATCGCCCTGACGATGAAAGAACAGATCTTCATCTTCATCGCCTTCTTCATGGCCTTCGCCGTCAAGGTGCCGATGTTCCCGGTCCACACCTGGCTGCCGGACGTCCACGTGGAAGCGCCGACCGGCGGTTCCGCCGTGCTGGCCGCGATCATGCTGAAGCTGGGCGCATATGGTTTCATCCGTTTTTCGCTGCCTATCGTCCCTGACGCATCGCACTACATGGCGCCGTTCGTCATCACCCTGTCGCTGATCGCCGTGATCTACATCGGCCTGGTCGCGCTGGTACAGAAGGACATGAAAAAGCTGGTCGCCTACTCGTCGATCGCGCACATGGGCTTCGTCACCCTGGGCTTCTTCGTCTTCAACGCCATGGCAGTGCAGGGCGCCATCGTACAAATGATCTCGCACGGCTTCATCTCCGGCGCGATGTTCCTGTGCATCGGCGTCCTGTACGACCAGGCGCACTCGCGCCAGATCGCCGACTACGGTGGTGTGGTCAACAAGATGCCGAAGTTCGCCGCGCTGTTCATCTTCTTCTCGATGGCCAACTGCGGTCTGCCTGCGACTTCCGGCTTCGTCGGCGAGTTCATGGTGATCCTGGGCGCCACCCAGTTCAACTTCTGGATTGGCCTGCTGGCCGCGACCGCGCTGATCTTCGGCGCAGCGTACTCGCTGTGGATGGCCAAGCGCGTCATCTTCGGCAAGGTCGCCAACCACCATGTGGCTGAACTGGTCGATGTCAACGGCCGCGAATTCCTGATGCTGGGTATTCTGGCTGTCTGCGTCCTGGCCATGGGTCTGTACCCGGCGCCGTTCACCGACACGATGCAAACCTCGGTTGCAGACCTGCTGGCTCACGTTGCACACAGCAAGCTGCCTTACTGAAAACGGAAACACATAAATGACTACTCCAATTCCACAAGCAGTTATCGACCTGGTGCCGCTGTACGCAGAGGTAGCTCTGCTGATCGGCGCCTGCGCGATCCTGTTGATCGATATGTTCCTGTCGCAGGGTAAGCGCTCGGTGACTTACGTGCTGTCGCTGATCACGCTGCTGGTCTGCGCCGCATTGAGCTACCATGACTTCGCGGCCGGCACCACGGTCTACACCTTCAATGGCATGTTTGTGTCCGACCCGATGTCGAACCTGCTCAAGTTGTTCACCTACCTGGCTGTCGGCCTGACGCTGGTCTACTCGCGCCAATACGCGGACGACCGCGGCATGTTGAGCGGCAACCTGGGCGGCGAGTTCTATGTGCTGGCGCTGTTCGCCATGCTGGGCCAGATGGTGATGATCTCGGGCTCCAGCTTCCTGTCCGTGTATCTGGGCGTGGAACTGATGTCGCTGTCGCTGTACGCGCTGGTGGCCATCCGCCGTGACAACCACAAAGCCACCGAAGCCGCGATGAAGTATTTCATCCTGGGCGCGCTGGCATCCGGCTTCCTGTTGTACGGTATCTCGATGCTGTACGGCGCGACCGGCACGCTGGACATCGCCAAAGTGGCAACCGCTGTCGCCGCCGGCACCATCAAGCCGACCATCCTGGTCTTCGGCCTGGTGTTCCTGGTCGCCGGCCTGGCGTTCAAGCTGGGTGCAGTACCGTTCCACATGTGGGTGCCCGACGTCTACGAAGGTTCGCCTACCGCTGTCACCCTGCTGCTGGGCGGCGCTCCGAAGATCGCCACCTTCGCCATCTGCATCCGCCTGCTGGTGGAAGGCCTGCTGCCGATGGCAGTCGATTGGCAGCAGATGCTGATGGTGCTGGCGGTTCTGTCGCTGGCCATCGGTAACATCACCGCGATCGCGCAGACCAACTTGAAGCGTATGCTGGCTTACTCCACCATCGCGCAAATGGGCTTCGTGCTGCTTGGCCTGCTGGCAGGCGTCGCTGGCACCACCGACCGCACCGGCGCCGCTTCGGCCTACAGCGCTGCGATGTACTACACCATCACCTACGTGCTGACCACCATTGGCAGCTTCGGCATGCTGATGCTGTTGTCGCGCGCCGGCTTCGAAGCCGAGACCCTGAACGACTTCAAGGGCCTGAGCAAGCGTAACGGCTGGTTCGCCGTGGTCATGTCCATCCTGCTGTTCTCGCTGGCCGGCGTGCCGCCGATGATGGGCTTCGCCGCCAAGTTCTCGGTGCTGACCGCCGTGCTGGGCACCGGCCAGATCTGGCTGACCGTGCTGGCTGTGATGTTCTCGCTGATCGGCGCGTTCTACTACCTGCGCGTCGTCAAAGTGATGTGGTTCGATGAGCCGGTCGACAACGCACCTATCGTGGTGAAGGGCGACATGAGCTTCGCACTGAGCCTGAACGGCCTGGCCATCGTGGCACTGGGCGTTCTGCCAGGTCCGCTGCTGGCGGCCTGCCTGAAAGCCATGACCCTGACGCTGAACACCTGATGGATGTTTCCGTCGCAAGCTGGTTGGTGATCGCCGCTGCACTGGTGGCCGCCAACCTGCCGTTCTTCAATGACAAAGTATTCGCACTGGTGGCCACTCGCTGGCCCCGCAAGCCGCTGTTCGTGCGGCTGGCGGAAATGACGGTGCTGTACTTTGTCGTTGGCGCGATCGGCTTCGCCCTCGAAGCGCAGATTGGCAATCGCTTCCAGCAGACCTGGGAGTTCTACGCCATCTCCGCCTGCATCTTCATCGTCCTGGGCTTACCGGGATTCATCGTCCGCTACCTGCGCAAGCGCCACGGCTGATACACTATCGTTCTTCAACGACAGTGGAGCAGGTATGGACGACAAGCATCTGACAGAAACCCGTATAGACGGTGAATTGGTCTACAACGGCCGCTTCCTCAAAGTCCAAAGCGACACCATCGAACTCCCAGACGGCAAGCGCACCACGCGCGAATACGTGCTGCATCCGGGCGCCGTGGTGATCCTGCCGCTGCTGGACGATGGCACGGTGCTGATGGAGCGCCAGTACCGCTATCCGCTGCACCAGGTGTTCATCGAATTCCCGGCCGGGAAAATCGATCGCGACGAAGACCCGCTGGTCGCCGCCCGCCGCGAGCTGGAAGAAGAAACCGGTTACACCGCCAGCGAATGGCAGTTCGTCAGCACCATCCACAACGCCATCGCCTACTCGGATGAGCATCTGGACCTGTACCTGGCGCGCGGCCTAAAGGCCGGCCCGCAGAAGCTGGATGACGGCGAGTTCCTCGAAACCTTCACCGCCACCATCGACGAGCTGCTGCAATGGGTGCGCGAAGGGAAGATCACCGACGTGAAAACCGTCATCGGCATCTTCTGGCTGGACAAGCTGCGCGCGGGGGACTGGAAGCTGTGAAACCGCTGTGCGCCGCCATCGTTTTCGGCCTGTCGGCCGTCGGCGGCGCGGTGCATGCCGCCACGCCTACGGCGGCTACGCCCGCAGCGGCGCGCACGCCATTCCAGATCCGCTGCGAAGACAGCATCGCCAAGACCGTCTCCGTGTTGTCCGCAAAACAGAACGGCTACACCATCAACAACCAGTTGCCGTATCGCGCGTTGACCGCGAAGTCCGGCAATGTGGACAACCGGATGGTGACGCTGGGGTTGACCGTCACCAAGGGCCAGTACGCGGTCGATCTTGGCGGGCCGGTTTTGCAGGATGCCGCCAGCGGCTACGAGTGCATCGCGCCGCGCGTGGACGTGAAGCTGAATTACTCGCCGGTGCTGATCTATGTCGGTAACGAGTTCGCGCCGGGCACCTGTGCTTACAAGGAGATCCTCGAACACGAGCAGCGGCATTTGCAGGCCTACATGGAAAACCTGGCGCGCGTGGAGAAGGTGGTGCGCGAGGCGCTGAACAAGCGCTTCGAAGCCAGGCCGCTGTATGCGCCATCCGGCACCGCGATGTCGGCGCTGGAGCATGAGATCAACGGCACCTGGTTCCCGTTCATCCGGGATGAATTCGAAAAGGGCAGGCCGAAGCAGGCGGAGATCGACTCTCCGGAAGAATACGCCCGCATGGGCAAGGTGTGCGACGGCGAGATCGCTGCGATCCTGCTGCGCCGCCATAAAAACAATTAAAGAATATGACTGCATCCAAAACGACACCTCGCTACTTTGCATTGCTGCCCGCCGCCGGCGTCGGCGCGCGCATGGCGGCGGACGGACCCAAACAATACCTGACGGTAGGCGGCAAGCCAATGCTGCGCCACGCGGTCGACGCCTTCCGTGCCAGCGATCTGGTGGCGCACACCTATGTGGTGGTCAGCGCGGCCGACGGCCAGATCGACGGCGTGCTGCCAGCGGACCTGGACGGCGTGACGGTGCTGCGCTGCGGCGGCGCCACGCGCATGGACACGGTGCTCAACGCCCTGCGCGCGCTGCAGGGCGTGGTGGCCGGCGGCGACATGATCATGGTGCACGACGCTGCGCGTCCCGGCCTGACGCCGGCGCTGATCGCCAAGCTGATAGACGGCGTGGGCGACGACGCGGCGGGCGGCCTGCTGGCGCTGCCGGTGGTGGACACGGTCAAGCGCGCGACCGGCATAGTGCCGGTGGCCGCGACGACGGTGTCGCGCAACGGCCTGTGGCTGGCGCAGACGCCGCAGATGTTCAGCTACGAGCTGCTGCTGCGCGCACTGGGCAGCGCGCCGGACGCCAACGCCATCACGGACGACGCCAGCGCGGTCGAGATGCTCGGCCTCTCGCCGCGCCTGATCGAAGGCCATCCGAGAAATTTGAAAGTCACGCTGCCGGCCGACATCCGCATCGCGGAAATGTACCTGGCCGCCGGCGAATAACACAGGATAGAAAACATGACCAAACTCCCATTCCGCATCGGCCAGGGCTATGATTGCCACGCACTGGTGGAAGGCCGCAAGCTGATTATCGGCGGCGTCGACATCCCGCATCATGTGGGCTTGCTGGGGCATTCGGATGCCGACGTGCTGCTGCACGCGATCACCGATTCGATACTCGGCGCGGCTGCGCTGGGCGACATCGGCAAGCATTTTCCGGATACCGATCCGCAGTTCAAGGGCGCCGATTCGCGCACCTTGTTGAAGGAGGCGGCGCGGCGCGTGGTGGCCACCGGCTACAGCATCGGCAACATCGATGCGACCATCATCGCGCAGCGTCCGAAGATGGCGCCGCACATCGCCAGCATGTGCGCGAATATCGCGGAGGATCTGGGCGTGGCTGTCGGCCAGGTCAACATCAAGGCCAAGACTAACGAGAAGCTGGGTTACTTGGGCAGGGAAGAGGGCATTGCCGCAGAGTCGATCGCTTTGCTGATCGCTTCGTAAAACAAGGTCGCATCGTTCTCCAGCACACCGATGGCGGTGTCGCGGGAGACCGATGGATAGTCAGCCAAGAAATCAGCCATGGGTTTGCCTGCAAGCAGATAGTCGAACATCCGTTTGATGGGTACCAGCGTGTTCTTGAATACTGGCATGCCGCCCAGAATATCCGGCTCCATTTGCACCAGCGGTGTGATGGATTTCATGTAGGCCAACCATTCCGGATCGAACGGATCGGTTGGTGATTTTCGCGGCGGAATGATCCTGCCCCTGAACTTATGTACTGGTTCGGTGAAGTATCTCGGATCGTACTCCGGGCCATCTTCATCAATCACGATCTCGTCGTCATAGTTTGGCATGACATTCAGCCAGCTATCTGGGGTATCTAAATATTCTGCTTTTTTCCTGTCTGGTTGTTCTTCGAAATGAGATGATTCGTATTTCATCATTTTCCTCCGTGTATGTTACCGCCGCGCTGCGGCCTTGAAAATGTCCGCACAAGTGTACGTGGTCATTTCAGTGTAGTGGCTTGAGGGCATCCTTCAAGCGGCACAAAAAAAACAGGCGCAGGACATCGTTTTGATATCCTGCGCCCGCCATTCTCAACCGCCTTCGGTCTAGATCAATAGTGCCCCGCCGTCGACGATGTGGGTCTGGCCGGTGGCGAAGCCGCTGCTCATCAGGAACAGGTAGGCGGCGGCGATGTCTTCTGCCGAGCCTACACGGCCGACCAGCAGCGCATCCCCGACGTCGTCGAACATCTGCTTGCGCTGCACCGGCGTCATGTCCGCCCACAGGTTCGTCGCAGTCACGCCCGGCGACACGGCGTTGACCCGCAGCGGTGCCAGCTCTACCGCCAGTGCCCGCGTCAAGGCCTCCATCGCGCCGCACACGCTGGCCCCCAGCACCCATCCCGACTGCGGCCGCATCGCTGCGATTCCGGTCGTGAACGTGATCGAGCCTCCCGGCCTGATATGCCGGGCACCGTGCTTGGCCGCCGCCAGCGCCCCCCAGTAGCGCACGTCAAATGCCGAACGCGCTGCGGTCAAATCGGTCCCGGACAGCGCGCCGATTTGCAGTGCATCGCCCGCCGTGTAGACCAGGTGATCGAACGCTCCATTGGTGGCGAAGAAGCGCTCGATGGCCCGCTCGTCCAGCAGGTCCAGCGCGCATCCCTGCGCTTTGCTGCCGAGGTGCTCCAGCGCCTTCTCGATGCGCGAGATCTGGCTCGACACCACCAGCACTTCCGCGCCTTCACGCAGCGCCTCGCGCGCCACCGCCAGCCCGATGCCCGACGAGGCGCCGAGTACGATCACGCGCTGCCCAAGCAGACGGCCGCTCATGCCGGCACCCGTTTTTTCATTGCATCCATCGTGTTCTCCTTGAATTGGGCGGAAAGTCCGCATGCAAGAATTCTGATGCAAAATCACCGATACTCCGATAGCATGCGACTCATATCATTCATGACCAATTGGCATATATGGGTTTTGACGAACGGGTAGTGAACGGCATGCGCGTGCTGGCGGCGATCGTCGATGCCGGCAGTTTCGTGCGCGCGGGCGAGGCGTTGGAGATGTCGCAGTCCGGCGTCAGCCGCGCCATCGCCAAGCTGGAGGCCCGGCTCAATATCCGGCTGTTCGACCGCACCACGCGCAAAGTCTCTCTGACGGACGAGGGACGCCGTTTCTACGCGCAAATCGGCTCACTGCTGGCGGGACTGGAAGAAGCGGTTGCCTCGGCGGGCGAAGGCGCGGTGGCGGTGCGCGGACGGCTGCGCGTCAACGTCGAGCCGCTGCTGGCGCGGCTGATGCTGGGCCCCAAGCTGGGCGCCTTCCTGAAACGCTATCCGGATCTGGATCTGGATGTGGTGGCGCGCGACCAGCTGGGCGACATGGTCGGTGACGGCTTCGATCTGGCGATACGCTTCGGCCATCCACAGTCGTCGTCGCTGATCGCCCGCAAACTGATGGACACCCGGGTGCTGACGGTCGCCACGCCGGCCTACCTGCGCCGCCATGGCGTGCCGAGGAAACCATCGGACCTCGAAAGCCCGGAGCATACCTGCATCCACTTCCGCAACCCGGCGACGGGCAGGCCTTACGAGTGGGAGTTCCATCGCGGCGGCAAGACCACCATCGTCAACCCGCGCAGCCAGCTGACGCTGAACGACGCCGGCACGATGGAGAGCGTACTGCTGGCGGGCTACGGCCTGGCGCAGGTGATCGATCTGGCGGTCGAACCGCTGCTGCGCTCCGGCGCCGTCGTGCCGGTGCTGACGGCATGGCCGGACGAGCGCTTTCCGTTGTACGCCTACTACCCATCGCGCTACCATCCGCCGGCGAAGACGCTGGCCTTCCTGGACTTCGTCGCTGCGCTGGTGGGGTAGGGCGGCGCCATAGGCGATCTGCTACCATGGCGCTTTTGACGCAGGGGATGAACAATGGCGCGTGATATCTACGCTTATCGGCAGGTGGCGGTGCACTCGGTGGCGCCTGAGGGCAAGGTGGAGATCCATCCCGTGCCGGGGCAGGCGTTCTCGCCCGCGCTGCATGTGCAGTGCTCGCGCCGCATGAGCGACGTCGAGCTTTACCCGCTGGGCACCTGCTTCCTGCTGGACGCCAAGCTGACCGACCGCATGGGCGGCACGCAGTATCTGTACGCCTGGCACGGCGATGAAATCAAGGTGCTGTCAGCCAGTGAGACCGAGACCTTCCTGGCTGCCTTCAAACGCGGACGGATTTAATCAGTGCACGGCGTGCAGCTTGCCCAAAGGCTTGCCGTCGTCCTTGGCCCATGCAGCGATGACGGCTGCCATCGCCAGCGCGAACACGCCGCCGACCACCATCGCACTCGCCACACCCAGATGATCGACTGATACGCCGCCTACCAAGGCGCCGCTGGCCAGCGAGATCTGCGCGGTGGCGACGAATACCGCACCGCCGCTTTCCATCGCATCCGGCGCTGCCTTGAACATCCAGGTCTGCACCGAGATCGGCATCATGCCGAAGGCCAGGCCCCAGATCACGATCAACACCGTTGCACCGGCAGCGCTGGCGCCGAACAGCGGCATCGCCGCAGCCGACAAGCCCATGACGACGCCGGTGGCGATCAGCGAATTTTTCACGCTCTTCGCCACGGCCCAGCCGCCGATCAGATTGCCGACGAAACCAGCCGCGCCATAAATCAGCAGCAGCACGCTGATGCTCTTGGCGCTCAAGCCTGCGACCTGGCTCAGGAACGGCGTCACATAAGTGTAGGCAGCGAACTGGCCGATGAAGATCAGCAGCGTGGCCAGCATGCCCAGCCGCGCCTTCTGCACGCGCAGCAGCGCAGGCAACTGGCCGAAGGTCAGGGACGTGGTGGTCGGCAGGCGCGGCAGCAGCCACATTTGCGCCGCCAGCACCAGCAGCGAGACCGCCGTCGCAGCGAAGAAGGCCATGCGCCAGCCCACCAGTTCACCGATCATCGCACCGGCCGGCACGCCGGCGACGGTGCCCAGCGAGATGCCGGCGAAGATGATGGAGGTGGCGCGCGCGGCCGACGCCTCCGGCACCAGCCGGTTGCCCAGCGCGCCGCCGATGGCCCAGAAGCCGCCGACACCTATGCCCAACAGCGCGCGCCCGAGCAGCACCAGGGCATAGGAGTGCGACAGCGCGACGATCAGGTTGGAGGCGATCAGCGTGGCGGTCAGGCCCCAGATCACGTAGCGGCGGTCGGTCTTGCCGACGCCTATGGTCACGAGGATGGCGGCGAATGCGGCCACCAGGCCGGGCACCGTCACCATCATGCCGGCGACGCCTTCGGTGACGCCCAGCTCTGCGGCGATGGACGGCAGCAGGCCGACCGGCAGGAATTCCGTCGTCACCAGCGCGAAGGAGCCGACGGCGACCGACAGCACGGCCAGCCAGGCGGCGCGGGTGGGGGAGCTTGAAATGGGGAGGGGCGCGTCGTCGCGGAGGACGGCTTGGGCGCTGGTGTTGTTTTTCATTTGAGATTATTCCTATCGACTGTAAAAATACTTGAGTTTTTTACTGATCGGTTCATAATGATCTTCGCAAGGAACTTTGTCAATGAATTTTTAACCGAACGGTATGAAAGATAATTCCGCAGCCGCACGCAAGTCGGGCCGCCCGCGCACTTTTGACGCGGAAACGGCCCTGGATAAGGCCATGAAGGTGTTTTGGGAAAAGGGCTACGAAGGCAGCTCTTTGCCTGAGCTGACCGAAGCGATGGGCATGAACCGGCCCAGCTTGTATGCCGTATTCGGCAACAAGGAAAACCTGTTCCGCATGGCGCTGGAGCGTTACAGCGCGACTCACGATCCGCTGTTCAACGCGGCGCTGGCGCAGCCGACGGCGCGCGCCGTGGTCGAGCATTTCTTGCGCGGCAATGCCGACGCCCAGACAGAAACCGAGAATCCGCATGGCTGCCTGGTGATCAATGGCGCGCTGGCATGCAGCGACGATGCGTTGCCGATCCGCGACTCGCTGATCGAGCGCCGCGCCGCCAGCGAGGCCAAATTGCGCGCGCGGCTGGAGCAGGCCAAGGCCGACGGCGACCTGCCGGCCGACAGCTGCTCGGGCCAGATGGCGCGCTTTGTGATGACGGTCTCCAATGGCATGGCGGTGCAGGCGGCGGCCGGCGCCACCCGCAAACAGCTGCAGGAAGTGGTGGACCAGGTGCTGCGCGGCTGGCCTTCTTGATCTCGCAGAAATGTTGCTTTAAAAATATATTCAGTAACAAAATGAAATTTTAGTTGTGCTTTTGAAATTCTTCGGTAGAATGGCTTCATTCGATCGCCGTTCTATCTTTTTTGAAAGTCACATCATGAAAATGTCTAAACTGTTACTGGCAGCAGCTGTTACCGCACTGACCGCTTCGGGCGCCGCATCGGCTGTCGACCTGATCCAGAACGGCGATTTCGAAAACGTCGCCGGCGTGAATGCATACAACTACGTCATGGTGGGCGCGGGTTCGAATGCGATTGCAAACTGGAATGTCGATGGCGTTTCGGTCGACGTGATCAACAACAGCTATGGTTCGGTGTCGGGCAACAGTATCGACATGCTGGGTACGCCTGGTCCGGGTGTGTTGTCGCAAAACTTCTTTGCCGATGCGGGCATGTACACGCTGTCGTTCGACTTGAGCCGCAATCCTTACGCGCATGGCGCGGGCATGGATGTATTCGTCGGCGGCAACCACTACCTGTTCGAAGGCACCAGCACCATCACCAACTATACCTTCAACGTCAGCCTGGCTGACGGTGCGCAAGGCATCGTCTTCAGCAGCGTGGGTGGCGATGGCTACTCGGGCGCCGTGCTGGACAATGTGTCCCTGACCGCCGCCGTACCTGAGCCGGAAACCTACGCCATGATGCTGGCCGGCCTGGGCCTGGTAGGCGCCATTGCCCGCCGCCGCAAGATGGCGAAGTAATTCGCTGCCTACCCCCAAAGCTAAAGCAGGGGTCTGACCCGTCGGGTCAGACCCCTTTTTCGTTGTGCGGGGTGGATTTATTCGGCGCCGTCGTCGTCCTCGGTTTCCGGCGTGCCGTCCTTGATGGCGTGGGCGCGGGCTGCGTCGGCGCCGGTTTTCAGTTTGGCGGCATCGGCCATGAACTGGTCGACGCTGCGGTCTGCGCTGTGCCGCACTTCCGGCGGCAGCAGCACGGACATGTAGAGCTCGTCCGCCGCCCGCCCTGTGCCTTGCAGGTTGGTCATCAGCATCAGTCCGGCCCCAGCCACCAGCATCACCCAGCAGCTGACCGCGAAGCGTCGCGGATGGTGCGGCTTGATCGTGATCAGGTGGAAGAACAACATGCCGCAGGCGATCGCCAGCGTCACCAGGTTGCCGTAGCGCGTGAAGGTCTCGGCCGACCATGCGTAGGCCAGCGCCGCGCTGCCGATCTTCCACAATCCCACGGTCGCCAGGCCGCTGCCGAGGATGAACAGGTGCCGCCCCAGCCGCGCATGGCTGCCGAACAGGCGGTTGGCCAGCGCCCACAAGCCGCTCCACAGCAAACCGGCGGCCAGGCTGGACGCCAGCACCAGCAGGTAGCGTATCAGCGCGAACGGTTCGACGTCGGACAGCCAGGTCTCCAAACAGGTGAAGATGGCGATCAGCGCCAGGCCGATGGCGGCCGGCACCGTGCCTTCCCATCCATGCATGGTGGTGTCCGCGATTTCGGCGGCCACCGGGAAGTCGGCCGCGCGCACGCGCAGTCGCGTGTGGCCCAGGCGCACCATGGTGTCGCCGCCCAGCACCACGCTGGTCTGGCGCTTGCCCTTCAGGTAGGTGCCGTTCTGGCTGCCCAGGTCGCGCAGCACCAGCTCGCCCTGCTCGTTGGCGTCAACGATGGCGTGGGCGGCGGCGCTGTGGGCGTCGTCGAGGATGACGTCGTTGTCGTAGCTGCGGCCCAGGCGGATCGGCAACGCGTCCACCTTGTGCCGGTGCAGCACGTCGCCGTTGCGGGCCAGGATTTCGATGAAGTAGGGGGCTTTCATTGCGCGCGTCCCTTGCTTGCCACGGCGGGCTTCTTCGCCACCGGCGTCAGGCCCAGCGAATCGATGAACACGCGCGACAGGCGCAGGCCGTTTTCATACGAGACGCCGCGCGCATCGAGCCGGCTTTGCAGGCTCATCAAGCCCTGGTCGGTGGTCGCGGTCAGCAGCGCGAAGTCGTACAGGCCGGCGAACTTGCGGTAGGCCCGCACGCACAGCACGGCGCGTAGCGGCAGGTCCTTGTTCTTGACGAAGTCCTCGGTGCATTGCGGGCCGGTCAGGCGGGTGTCCTTGTTGGTGCCGAAGTGCTCGTTCTTGAACGAGGCGCTGGCCAGTTGCGCGAAGCGCAGCTTGTCCAGCCCGGTGCCGCGCAGGAACTGGTGGCGGATGCTGAGCTGGCCCGTTTGCAGCGAGCCGCTGATGAAGATCGCCGATTCCATCGCGCAGCTGGCGTCGTCCACCGTGAACGGCTTGTCGGCCTTGACGTTGGAGCGCCCCCAGCAGCGCATCTGTTCGGACTCGCGCACCGGCACCTGGTAGGGGCCCATGGGCTTGAGGCTCAGCGGGCTGGCCAGCAGCTGGTCGACCATGGCGCGCTGGTGGTTCAGCAGCTGGGCGGCGACGATGGCGGTGAAGTCGGTCGGGGTTTTCTTTTGCTGTTCCACGCGCTTGAGCAAGTCCTGCGCAAAGCGGGCCGGCACCAGGAAGCTGACCAGCTCGCCATCGAGGCGCTTGGAGACGTTGACGCCGGCCACCGCGCCATCGACCGTCACGCTGGGACCGCCGCTCATGCCGGAGTTGATCGGGCCGGTGAACATCAGCTGGTCGTAGAAGCTGCGCGCGATCACGCCGTTGTAGGCGCCTTCGGAAATGGCGAAGCCCAGGTCCAGCGGATTGCCCAGCGAGTACAGGTACTGGCCCTGCGTCAGCTTGGCCAGCTGATCGGGGATCTTGAAGAAGCCGGTGCCGTTGCGGCTGACGCGCAGCACGGCCAGGTCGTGCAGCACGTCCACCGCCAGCAGCTCGACGTTGCCGCGCTGGCCGCTGGTGTCCACCCATTCGCCGACATAGGTGTCGGGATCGAGCGCGAACTGCGAGACCACGTGGTAATTCGTCACCACCAGGTTGCTGGTGCCGATGAGGAAGCCGGAGCCGACCGACGATTGCGTGCGGCCGCTCTTGAGCAGCGAGCGCACCTGCAGGATATCGTTTTTGGCGGAACCGTAGAGATGCTGGGCCGCGCTGGAGGGCGGCGGCAGCGGGGCGGCGTCGGCGTTGTCGGCGGCGGGCGCCGAAGCCTTGGCGGAGGATTGCGCCGCCGCAGCCAGTTGCGCGGGTGCGGCCGGCGGATGGTCGGCGGGCGCCGCCAGCGCGCCGGCGCTGGCCCAGGTCAGGGCGAAGGTAGCGGCAAGCTCTTTAAATTTCATGCAGTCCTTAAAAATCAACCTCTTACAATGCGCCATCCTCCACCGGGGCCGGGGTCAGCGGCGTCATCATGTGGCCCAGCTTGGCGGCCTTGGTATTCAGGTAGTGCTGGTTGAAGGCATTGCGGTTGACCAGCAGCGGAACGCGCTCGGCCACCTCGATGCCCAGTTTGGTCATGGCATCGATCTTACGCGGATTATTGGTCATCAGGCGCAGGCTTTTGACGCCGAATTGCGCCAGCATCGGCTGGACCAGGCCGTAGGTGCGCTGATCCGGCTTGAAGCCCAGCTGTTCGTTGGCCTGCACCGTGTCGGCGCCGGCCTCCTGCAGGCGGTAGGCGCGGATCTTGTTGATCAGGCCGATTCCACGGCCTTCCTGGCGCAGGTACAGCAGCACGCCGCGGCCTTCGGCGGCGATCTTCTTCAGCGCGCCTTCGAGCTGGGCGCCGCAGTCGCAGCGCTGCGAGAACAGCACGTCGCCGGTCAGGCATTCGGAATGGACGCGCGCCAGCACCGGTTCGCCGTCGCCGATATCGCCCAGCACCATGGCCAGGTGTTCCTTGCCGGTGGCTTTTTCGACAAAGGCGTGCAGCGTGAACTGGGCCCAGGGGGTCGGCAGGGCGCACGAGGTCGTGTAATCCAGTTCATCGGTTGCCGGGGTTGCTGCGCTCTGCGACATAGCTATGCTCTTCAATTAGTGATATTCAAGGTGAAAAAGGCACGCCGGGCTGTTCAAACAGACCCGGCGTGCCCTTCATGATACCAAAACTGGCGGAAAGTTTTTTTAGGCCGGCCTCTAGCCTCAGGCAGGGAGGTCGAACACCAGCACTTCCGCGTCCTTGGCATCCTGCAGCGACACCAGCGTTTCACCGCTGATTTTCAGCGCGTCGCCGCCTTTGAGCGCCGTGCCGTTGACCGTCACCTCGCCCCGGATCACGTGCACGTAAGCCTTGCGCCCGCCGCTCAGCGTGTGCTGCAGGCTGTCGCCGGCCGCCATGATGGTGGCGTAGATCGCCGCATCCTGGTGGATCAGCACCGATCCTTCGCGGCCGTCGCTGGAGGCGATCAGGCGCAGCTGGCCCTGTTTGCTTTCCGGCGTGAAGTGCTTTTCCTCGTAGCTCGGTGGAATACCGGTCTGGTTGGGCTGGATCCAGATCTGCAGGAAATGCACCCGCTCGTCCTGCGAGTGGTTAAACTCGCTGTGGCGCACGCCGTTGCCGGCGCTCATGCGCTGGACGTCGCCGTAGTGCAGCACCGAACCGGTGCCCATGCTGTCCTTGTGGGCCAGCGCGCCGTCCAGCACGTAGGAAATGATTTCCATGTCGCGGTGGCCATGGGTGCCGAAACCCTGGCCGGCCGCTACCTGGTCTTCATTGATGACCAGCAGCGGGCCGAAGCCGACATGTTCAGGATCGTGGTAGCTGCCGAACGAGAAGGTATGGCGCGACTGCAGCCAGCCGTGGTTGGCGACGCCGCGTTCTTCACTTTTACGAATTTGCAACATGGTAGGGCTCCGTTTCTTTTTAATTAATGTGCGATAATTTCGCATCCATGAACCACAGTGTACGCCTGTGTTTTGGAATAAAAAAACGGAAAATTTACCTCACTACTATCGAAAAAATCGAATGCTCAGACTCAGCCTGGAAGCCCTGCAAATCGTCGACGCCATCGACCGTCGCGGATCGTTCTCCGCCGCCGGCAAGGAGCTGCACCGCGTGCCGTCGACCATTTCCTACACCGTCGGCAAGCTGGAGGACGATCTCGGTGTGCAAGTGTTCGAGCGCAACGGCCCGCGCGTGGAGCTGACGGCGGCCGGCGTCGAGCTGCTCAAGGAGGGGCGCTACCTGCTCAAGGCCGCGCAAGACCTGGAGCACCGGGTGCGCCGCGTGGCCTCCGGCTGGGAGACGGAACTGGCGGTCGGCATGGACAGCATGTTCTCGGCCAGCCTGTTCATTGACGATATCAAGGCCTTCTACCAGGTCGCCCAGCAGACCCGGCTGCGCATCGTGCAGGAGGCGCTGTCCGGCACCTGGGAAGCGCTGCTGGACCGCCGCGCCGACCTGCTGGTGGGCGTGGCCGGCGACGGCCCGGCCGGCGGCGGCTATGTCTCGCTGCCGATCGGTAAGATCCCCTTCGTGTTCGCGGTGGCGCCTTCGCACCCGCTGGCCTCGGTGCAGGGCAAGCTCGACCGCGTGCAATTGCAGCAGCACCGCGCCGTCAGCGTGGCCGATTCGGCCCGCAAGCTGGCGCCGCGCACCGTCGGCCTGCTGCTGGGGCAGGACACGCTGACCGTGCCCGACATGAAAACCAAGTTCCAGTACCAGCTCGACGGCATGGGCTTCGGCTTCCTGCCGGAGCCGTGCGCGCGCGCCGCCATCGCCGCCGGCCTGCTGGTGGAAAAGGAAGTGGAGGAGCCGAAGCCGGCCGAAACCTTCTACCTGGCCTGGCGCAGCGGCGAGCACGGCGCCGCGCTGCAATGGTGGCTGGCCCGCATGAAACAGCCCGGACTGTTCGAACGGCTGCTCGGCCATCTGCCGCATCGTTTGATATTGCCGGCCCCGGCACCATAATGTTGGCCGACGCCAATAATTTCGGAGTACCATAGCGGGATCACCGACTGTTATACGCTGGACATTCCATGACCGCTACGACTGCCATGCCGCCCGTGTTTTTGCATCCTCTGGCCGACCGCAACGGCGTGCCGTCGGCGCTGCTGCTCGACGCCGCCAGCCTGCAGGCCGGCGCGGTGCAGACCAGCATGCTGCAGGAGCTGGCGTCGGGCAGCATGAGCTGCTACTACCGCGCCGGCCAGGCCGAGGCGGTCCACCAGATTCTTGACGAGGCCGGCTGGAAGCCGCTGCCCGCCGACAAGCTCCACCACAGCGACACCGCGTTGGCCGCCGACCTGCCGGCCACTGTGACCTGGATAGCCGGCGACTGGTTCCTGGCGCCGCCGCCCAAGCCGGTCGGCAGCCAGGCCGCTTCGCGCGCGCTGGCGCTGCAACTGGTGCAGCTGGTCTCGGCCGACGCCGACACCCATGAAATCGAAGCGCTGCTGCGCCAGGATCCGACGCTGTCCTACCATCTGCTGCGGCTGGTCAATTCGCTGGGCATGGGCACCGGCCGCCGCGTCACCAGTTTTTCGCAAGCCATCCTGATCCTCGGTCGCTCGCAGCTGCGGCGCTGGCTCAACCTGATGCTGTTCTCCTCGCGCGAGGCCGACCAGCGCTCGGCCATGCTGCTGGCGCGGGTGTCGGTGCGGGCGCGGGCGATGGAGCTGCTGTCCAAGGCCGCCGGCCAGGACAAGCCGCACCAGGAGCAAGCCTTCATGACCGGCATGTTCTCGCTGCTGGGCGTGCTGTTCGGCATGCCGCTGGCCGAGGTGCTGAAGCCGCTGTCCATCAGCGTCTCGGTGCAGCAGGCGCTGCTGGCGCGCGAGGGCGAGCTGGGCCAGCTGCTCGACGTGGTCGAGGCGGCCGAGCATGACGACCTCGCCGCGCTGACCCGGGGCTTGCAGGCGCTGCAGATCGACAACGCCGGCTTCAACCAGATCCTGGCCGAGGCCTACCTGTGGATGCAGGGTGTCTCGGTAGGCAAGGCGGGCGCTCCCCATGCGTGACGCGCTGGAGCGCTGCCTGGCGCTGAGCCGGCAAGCCCGCAAAGAGTCGGGCACGGCGCTGGCGGCGACGCTGGCCGAGCTCGACGCGCTGCTGGCGGCCACGCGCTCCGGCATCGCCGAGCCGAACACGGCGCCGACCGCCGACGCCGAGCTGGAGCTGGACCTGGCCGGCTATCTGACCGGCTGGAGCGACGGCGCGCAGCGCATGTTCGGCTACGCGCCCGAGGAGGCGCTGGGCCAGCACGTGCTGTTCCTGTACGCCGAGAACGACGACGACGGCAATATCGCCGAATTGTTCTTCGAGCCCGACAGCGGCGCCACCGACGCCCGCACCGAAGTGCGCCGCCGCAAAAAGAACGGCGAGCTGATCTGGGTAAAGCTGCGCCTGCTGCTGCGTCATGACGAGGCCGGCGATCCGGTCGGCATGCTGGTCGAGCTGAACATGGCCGATGCCGCGCTGTCGGCCTCGGACAAGATCAACCTGCACGCGCGCATCATCGAGGACAGCGACCAGGGCGTGCTGATCACCGACGCGCACGAACGCATCGTCTCGATCAATTCCTCGTTCACCCGCATCACCGGCTACACGCCGGAAGAATCGATAGGCAAGACGCCCGACCTGCTGCGCTCCGGCGTGCACGACGCCGAGTTCCGCGCCAAGGTGCGCTCGGCCATGCAGGGCGAGGGGCCGTGGCGCGGCGAGATCATCGGCAAGCGCAAGAACGGCGAGCTGTTCCCGCAATCCGTGACCATCAGCGTGGTGCGCGACGAGCACGGCAAGATCAGCCATACCTTCTCGCTGTTCTCCGACATCAGCGTGCACAAGGATGCCGAGGCGCGCATGCAGCGCATGGCCAACTACGACTCGCTGACCGGCCTGCCCAATCTGTGCCTGCTGAACCAGCTGGTCGGCCAGGCGCTGACCGAGACCAAGCGCTCGCAGGAGCACGGCGCGCTGCTGGTGATCGACATCACCCGCATCGGCGCCATCAGCGACACGCTGGGCCACGAGGTCGGCAACGGCCTGCTGTGCGAGATCGGCCGGCTGTTCCGGCTGTCGCTGCGCGAGGCCGACGTGCTGGCGCGGCTGGACGGCCACAAGTTCGCGGTCGCGCTGCTGCACATCGAAAAGCGCGAACATGCCGCCATCGTCGCGCAAAAGCTGCTGGCCGCATTGGCCGCGCCCATCGTCATCGGCACGCACAGCCTGCAGGTGGGCGGCCACATCGGCATCACCGTCTACACCGAGGACGGCACCGACGTCCCGACCCTGATACGCTACGCCGACGTGGCGATGAACAAGGCGGCGCAGAATATCGAATCGGCCTTCCTGTTCTACAGCGAGGAAATGAACCAGCGCGCCAAGGAGCACCTGCGCATCGAAAGCGAGCTGCGGCGCGCGCTCAGCAACAACGAGCTGATGCTGTACTACCAGCCCAAGGTCAGCCTGCGCAGCGGCCGCATCGTCGGCGCCGAGGCGCTGCTGCGCTGGCGCCATCCGGTGCGCGGGCTGGTGTCGCCGGGCGTGTTCATTCCGGTCGCGGAGGAGACCGGCCTGATCCTCGACCTCGGCAGCTGGGTGCTGGAAGAAGCCTGCCGCCAGGTGCGCGAGTGGAAGGACGCGAACCTGATCATGCCGCCGATCGCCGTCAACCTGTCGGCGCGGCAGTTCGACAGCCAGCTGCCCAAGCGCATCGCGGCGGTGCTGGAGCGGCACGGCGTGCAGCCCGACCAGATCAACCTGGAGATCACCGAGAGCCTGCTGGTGCGCGGCACCGACAATGTGATCGCCATCATGAACGAGCTGGTGGCGATGGGCATGGCGCTGGCGCTGGACGACTTCGGCACCGGCTACTCCAGCCTGGCCTACCTGAAGAAGTTCCCGATCAGCACCCTGAAGATCGACCGTTCCTTCGTCATCGGCCTGCCGTACGAGGAGAACGATTGCGCCATCGCGCGCGCCATCGTCACCATGGCGCAGCAGCTGCGGCAGGAGATCGTCGCCGAGGGCGTGGAGACGGCCGAGCAGATGAGCTTCCTGCGCGAGCTGGGCTGCGACCAGCTGCAGGGCTATCTGTTCAGCCAGCCGATCCCGGCGGCCGACTTCGCGGGCATGCTGCGCGAAGGCAAGCGCCTGGCCTTTGGCCATCGCTGAAGCGCCCGGCCTGAATGGCCTCCTGAAAAATCCCGCGATTGGCATCCCGCCGGCGGGCCATCCCCGTGCACAATCAAACCATGATAGATCTCTACTACGCCGCCACGCCCAACGGCTTGAAAATGACCATGTACATGGAAGAGGCCTGTATCGACTACCGCCTGATCCGCGTGAACATCGGCAAGGGCGAACAGTTTGCGCCGGAGTACCTGCGCATTTCTCCGAACAACAAGATCCCGGCGCTGGTCGATCACGCGCCGGCCGACGGCGGCGGGCCGCTGAGCATGTTCGAGTCGGGCGCCATGCTGCAATACCTGGCCGACAAGACCGGCTTCGGCCTGCCGCGCGATCCGCGCGCGCGGCTGGAGGCGCTGCAATGGCTGACCTGGCAGGTGGCCGGGCTGGGGCCGATGGCGGGGCAGATCGGCCACTTCAACATCTACGCGCCGGAGACGGTGCCTTACGCCATCGACCGCTACACGCGCGAAGTCAGCCGGCTGTACGGCGTGCTGGACAAGCAGCTGCGAGGCCGCGACTTCATCGCCGGCGAATTCTCGATCGCCGACATCGCCTGCTATCCGTGGATCGTGCCGCACGAGGGGCACGGGCAGACGCTGGCCGACTTTCCCGACTTGCGGCGCTGGTTCGAAGCGATGCGCGCGCGGCCGGCCACGGTCAAGGCCTACGTCGGCGTCGAAAACGTCTACGCCCGCAAGGACCGCAGCATGTCGGCCGAAGAGCGCGCCATTTTGTTCGGGCAGGGACGGCCCGTTTGATACGGATGGGACAAAGCATGAAACGCCGGAAGATGACAGAATAGGGAGGCCATGGCCATCATGGCAACCTTCCGCTCACTGATCCCTTACGGAGACTTCCATGCAAAAACGTACTTTCCTGGTCCGTAGCACCGCAGCGCTGATGTTCGCCGGCTTGACGCTGGGCGGCTGCACCACGACCACCTCCGCCGGCAAGGCCGATTCGGCCGCCGTCCGCACCGAGATCGAGCAGGGCTCCTACGCGACGCTGGAGCGCCTGTATTCCGAAGTCAAAGGTTCGCGCGAGCTGGTGCGCAAGTCGGCCGGCGTGCTGGTGTTCCCGCGCGTGCTGGCCGCGGGCCTGGTGGTGGGCGGCGAATACGGCAAGGGCGTGCTGCGCACGGGCGGCCAGACGGTCGATTACTACAGCGTCGCTTCGGTGTCGGTCGGCTTCCAGGCCGGCGCGCAATCGAAGGCCGTGGTGCTGCTGTTCATGACGCGCGAAGCGCTGGATAAATTCCGCAACAGCAAAGGCTGGACCGCCGGCGTCGACGGCTCGGTGGCGCTGCTGAAGGTGGGTGCCAACGGCGAGATCGATACCAACACCGCCAACAATCCGGTGCAGGCGCTGGTGCTGACCAACGCCGGCCTGATGGCCAACCTGAACCTCGAAGGTACCAAGATCTCCAAGCTGGAGCTCTGACCCGGTCGCCGCCGGCGCGGAAAAGGCTATGCCGCCGCGCCGGTTTGCGGCTACTCTTACGCTCATCTAACATTCATGAGGAACAACGATGAGCCGTAACATCCTGGACGAAGCCCATATCCACCCGGCCGTGCGCGAGCGCGTCAGCGGCTACCACCGCGATCTGGTGGCCGAAGTGCAGGCCGCCGTGGCCGCCAACAAGGTGGTGGTGGTCGGCATGGGCTTGAATCCTTTCCCGCGCAAGGCCCGCAAAATCCTCGACGGCCTCGGCACGCCCTACACCTATCTGAGCTACGGCAACTACCTGTCCCAGTGGCGTCCGCGCACGGCGCTGAAGATGTGGGCCGGCTGGCCGACCTTCCCGATGATTTTCGTAAAAGGCACGCTGATCGGCGGCGCCACCGACCTGCAGAAGCTGGTCGACGACGGCGAATTCGCGCGCATGGTGGCCTGATGCGGACGCTGGCGCTGCGGCTCGATCCGGGCGACGATTTGCGCGCCTCGGTGGTGGCGGCGCTGACCGCCAGCGGCCATCAGGCCGGCTTCGTATTGCAGGGCATCGGCAGCCTGGACGGCGCACAACTGCGCTACGCCGGCATGCCGCACCCCGACACGCTGCGCGGCGACCTGGAAATCCTGACCCTGGCCGGTTCGATCTCGGCCGATGGCGCGCATCTGCATATGTCGGTATCGGACGCGCAGGGCAAGGTGCTGGGCGGCCATGTGTGCGCCGGCTGCACGGTGCGCACCACGGCCGAGCTGTTGCTGGCGCTGCTGCCCGGCCAGCGTTTTACACGCGAGCTGGACCCGCGCACCGGCTATCCGGAATTGAAGATCGGCTAGTCGGGCTCGACTTCATTGAGCCTGTTGGTCAGCTCCTTGAGTGGCGCTGGCGCGGCGTCCAGATGGTAGCGCACGCAATGTGCCTGCCGGCCTTCGTCCACCTTGAGGTCGTACAGAAAGTCAGACGATTGCGGCGCGGTCTTGGTCAATTTTTCCGGCAGCGTGAAGAAGCAGCTGGCCGTCAGCAACTGCTCCAACTCCTGCGCCTGAGGCTGCGGCAGTTGCGACAGCTCGACGGTGCGCGTCTGCGCGCCGGCCGGTCCGGTGAAGCCGCCGGTGCACTTCAAGATCAAGCGTGTCATGGCCATCCTTTCATACAACGCCAACCATCTTCCATGCCGCCTGCACGGCGTGCTGCTCGGCCGAATCGGCGCCGTACAACATCACCGCCGCCTGCGTCGTCGCCTTGGCCATGTCGGCGAAGGTGGCGTTCGAGGTCAGCAGACCGAGCGCCTTGTACCAGATGGGCCCGGCCTTCTCCCAGGCATTGCCCTTGAGCGCGATGGCCGCCGCATAGAAGGCATGGTTGGGGATGCCTGAATTGGTGTGCACGTCGCCGCCGTCCACATATCCTGCCATGGTTTTCGGTTGTTCGTCGCCCGACCAGGTTAATTCCTTGTTGCCGGGATCGGCCATCGAGCGCAGCGCCTTGCCGACGCTGGCCGCCAGGATGCCCGAGCCGATCAGCCAGTCCGCCTGCTCGGCGCTCTGCTTGAGCTTCCACTGCTTGACCAGGCTGCCGAACACGTCGGAGATCGATTCGTTCAGCGCGCCGCTCTGGTTTTCGTAGACCAGGCCGCCGGGCACGGCGTGCTGGGTGACGCCGTGGGTCAGCTCGTGCGCGATGACTTCGACGGCGTGGGTGAAGCCGAGGAAGAGCTTGCCGTCGCCGTCGCCGTAGACCATTTGCTGGCCGTTCCAGAAGGCGTTGTTGAAGCGGGTCTGGTAATGGACGGTGGAGTCGATGCGCAAGCCCTTGTTGTCGATGGAGTTGCGCTTCAGGACTTCGCGGAAGAAATCGTAGGTGGTGCCGGCGCCGTCGTAGGCCTGGTTGACGGAGACATCGGCCACCGCCATGCTGCCTTCGCCGCGCATCAGTTTGCCGGGCAGGGAGGCTTTGTGCCTGGCGTCGTAGACGGTGCGGCGTTTTTCGCCGGGAGCGGCGGTGCCCGCCAGCGTTGGCGCGACCGAGCGCTGGCCGCGCAGGTGAGCCGACATTTCGCATTGGTCCAGCAGTCGATGGCGTTCGGCGGGCTCGGCCTCATCGGCCAACTGGCGCAGCATGCGGGAAGAGATGATGAAGCAAGTGCAGCCGTGCGGTTGGATCGGCATGACGTTCTCCTTCACAAATGCAATGATGTCTTTATACACTTGTTTTCATTGCCTGCATGTCACGATTGCTTTCGCCATTTTTTCATGCGAGGATGCAGAATGTCCCGTTCGAATCGTCCCTGGAGTTCACCATGAGCACATATGTCCCCGCTTTGATCTGGCTGCTTTCGGGCTTTGTGTGCCTCTACATTGCCAAGCGCCGCAACGTCCGGCCGACCACGCTCTGGGCGATGCTGGTGGCTGTGATCGGCCCCTTGGCCATCCCGTTGGTGTTTGCCGCCAAGCCAGAGAAACTCAAGCAGGGCTGAGGCTAAGACCGGGCCTTGCGCAGCGGATCGAGCAGGCTGCGCAGGTCGTTGTGATCGAGTTCGTACATCAGCGCGATCAGGCCGCCCAGCTCGCCGGAGGGAAAACCTTCGCGCGCGAACCAGCCCAGGTAGTGGCCGGGCAGGTCGGCGATGACGCGGCCCTTGTATTTACCGTAGGGCATTTCACGCGTGAGCAGCAGGGCCAGTTTTTCTGAGTTCATGATCGGCTTACAGTACAATCGGATTGCTATTTTAGCTATCTTAAGCCTGGCCTAAAAGGATCCGTATGTTATTTAAACCCTCGTTCAAGTCCCTTACGCTGCTGTGCGCGCTGGCCGTGCCGCTGTTCGCCCAGGCCGATCCGCAGCCCGTCCCGTCCGACAAGCGCGCCTATATCGGCGACTGGAAGGGCAAGGACATGGAACTCAACATCGCCGCCAGCGGCAAGCTGCACTACAAACGCAACCAGCCCGGCAAGAACCTCGACCTCAGCGTTGATATGCTGGGCTTCAACGGCGACAACTTCGACGTCGGCGTCGGCATCATCCGCAGCACCTTCGTGGTGAGCAAGCCGCCGCACCAGGAAGACCGGAAAATGAAGATGACGGTCGATGGCGTCGAACTGACCAAGGTGGAATAACACCGCCATGCCGGCAGCGGACGTCCGGCGGACAGCGCTGGGCGCGCGGCGGACAGGGCAGCGCCCATGCCTGCCCCTGGCCTCCGCCTTTTCGATTGGCATGCATTTTGCAAGTGAAAGCTTTCCATCTCTATTGCACTCTAAAAATGAAAAGCCTGCTACTTGCTTTATCGGCTGCCATCGGCATCGCGGCCCCCGTCTACGCCAGCGTCGGCCCGCAGCCCGCGCCGGACGCCGCCGGGATTGAAGCCCCGCGCGACCGGCCGTTTCGCGGTGCGATCCAGTTGAAGGTCGATGCGAGCGACACCGTCCACAAGATATTCCGCGTCCAGGAAACCATCCCGGTGCAAAAGCCGGGCGCGATGGTGCTGCTGTATCCGCAATGGGAAACCGGCAGCCATTCGCCCACCCAGGAAGCCGCGCCGCTGGCCGGCCTGGTGATCAAGGCCGGTGCGCGACGGTTGGACTGGCAGCGCGATCCGGTCAATCCGTTTGCCTTCCGGCTCGACGTTCCGGCAGGCGTCAAGCAGTTGGACATCGAATTCCAGTTGCTGCCTGCCCTGTCCGGTCCCAAGCTGATCTCCCCGCATATGTTGACGCTGCCATGGCACAAGGTCGCGCTGTATCCGGCCGGCTGGTTCATCCGCAATATCGCGGTCCAGGCCGAGCTGGCGCTGCCCAAGGATTTCCAGTACGCCACCTCGCTGGAAACGGAGCGTGCGGCAGCCAACCGCGTCACGTTCAAGCAGGCCAATTTCGAAGACCTGGCCGATGCCCCGGTCTATGCCGGCCTGCACTACAAACGCGTCGAGCTGACCTCGGCGCCGGCGATACCGGTGCGGCTGAATTTGTTCGGCGACTCCGACGCGGCGCTGGAACTGCCGCCGGAATGGCTGGTCCGGTTCAAGCAGATGGTGGTGGCGGTGCCGCAGCTATTCCGTTCCCAGCACTATCGCCATTTCGATTTCCTGATGTCGATGTCGGAGGTGATGCAGTCCGGCGGCGGCTATGAGCACCAGGAGTCCACCGAGATCAATGTATCGGGCGGCTATGCGAAAAATCCCGGCGAGCAGATGTTCCTGGCCAACCTGATCGTGCATGAGTTCGCGCACTCGTGGAACGGCCGCACGCGCCAGCCGGCCGATCTGTGGTCGCCCAACCTGAACCTGCCGATGCGCGGCAGCCTGCTGTGGGTCTACGAAGGACAAACCGAGTTCTGGGCCGACGTCATGGCGTCGCGCCTGGGCATGCGCACGGTGCAGCAGGGACTGGATGCGTTGGCGGAGACCGCCTCGCTGATGAACGAGCGCAAGGGGCGTCAGTGGAAATCGCTGCAGGACAGCACCATCGACGCGCTCTACATGCCGGGCAAGCCGGTGAACTGGCGCGACTGGCAGCGGCGCGAAGACTACTATCCAGAAGGCGTGATGCTGTGGCTGGACGTGGACATGCTGCTGCGCGAACTGAGCGGGGACAGGAAAAGCCTGGCGGATTTCGCCGCCGTGTTCTTTGGCGCGGGACAGAACAGCCGCACCATATCGACCTACACCTTCGACGATGTCTGCAAAACCCTGAATCGCATCGTGTCCTACAACTGGGCCGGCTATCTCGCCGACCGCCTGAACACGCGCGACGATACCCATTTGCTCGATGGCTTGAAACGCGGCGGCTACCGCCTGGCCTACACCGACCAGCCGAGCGAGTTCTTCGTGCAGCATGAGGCGGACCTGGGCGGCGCCGATCTCTCGACGTCGCTGGGCGTCGTCATGGGGCGCAGCGGCGCGGTCAAAAGCGTGGCCTGGGATGGCCCGGCGTTTCGCGCGGGGATCAGTATCGGCGCCAGGCTGCTGACCGTCGGCAGACAACCGTACAGCGATGAGGCCTTGAAGCAGGCGATCCGCTCGGCCGCCGCCAGCAGGCAGGCGATCGAATTGACCTTCGCGGCGGACGGCGCGGAGCACGCGGTCAGCATCGCGTATTTCGGGTCGCTGCGCTACCCGACGCTGGAGCGCATTCCGGGCACGGTCGACCGCCTCTCGCAGCTGCTGGGCAAGCTGGAATAATGATTATTGACCAGTAATCAAATATGTTTGCCATTTTCGAGTCTTTTTCTCATTAACGAAAGTGCCGATACTGCATGACATCAACTTTTCAGGAGTGAATGTCATGCCTATTGCCTTGCTGGCGCTGACCATCAGCGCGTTCGCCATCGGGACCACCGAATTTGTCATCGTCGGCCTGCTGCCGACCATCGCCGCCGATCTGGGCGTGAACCTGCCGTCGGCCGGGCTGCTGGTCAGCCTGTACGCGCTGGGCGTCGCCGTCGGCGCGCCGGTGTTGACCGCCCTCAGCGGCAAGGTGCCCCGCAAGACGCTGCTGGTGTCGCTGATGGTGCTGTTCACGCTCGGCAATCTGCTGGCCTGGAAAGCGCCCGGCTACGAATCGCTGGTGGTCGCCCGCATCCTGACGGGGCTGGCGCACGGCGTGTTCTTCTCCATCGGCTCGACCATCGCCACCTCGCTGGTGCCGAAGGAAAAGGCCGCCAGCGCGATCGCCATCATGTTCACCGGCCTGACCGTGGCGCTGGTGACGGGTGTGCCGCTGGGCACCTTCATCGGCCAGCACTTCGGCTGGCGCGAAACCTTCCTGGCCGTGTCCGCGCTGGGCGTGATCGCCTTCCTCGGCAGCCTGCTGTTCGTGCCGTCGACCATCAAGCACAGCAAGCCCGCGTCGCTGCTGCAGCAGGTCAAGGTGCTGGGCGAGCCGCGCCTGCTGCTGGTGTATGCGATCACCGCGCTCGGCTATGGCGGTTCGTTCACCGCCTTCACCTATCTCGCACCGATCCTGCAGGACATCACCGGCTTCAACGCCAACACGGTGGGCCTGGTGATGCTGGTGTACGGCGTTTCCGTCGCGGTTGGCAATATCTGGGGCGGCAAGCTGGCCGACCGCCGCGGTCCGATCGGCGCGCTGAAGATCATCTTCCTCGGCCTGGCCGCCGTGCTGTTCGTGCTGAGCTTTACCGCGCCGTACAAATGGCTGGTGCTGGCGACCGTGCTGGCGTGGGGCGCCGTGGCCTTCGGTAACGTCGCCGGCTTGCAGGTGTACGTGGTGCAGCAGGCCGAGCACTTCACGCCGCGCGCCGTCGACGTGGCCTCGGGCCTGAACATCGCCGCCTTCAATGTCGGCATCGCCGGCGGCGCCTGGGGCGGCGGCCTGATCGTCGATCATTTCGGCCTGATCCATACCGGCTGGGTCGGCGGCCTGGTGGTACTGGGCGCCTTGGGCTTGACCGCGCTCAGCGGCCGCCTGGACCGCCTGAACCTGCGTCCCGCCAGCGTCGGCGGCGAGAAATCGATCCATGCCGTAGCCCACTAAAACCGGGACCGGCCGCGCAGCCAGCGCGGCCGGTGTATATTGGCGGCGAATCGAATCACTAAATCGCCTCCCCATGTCTGCTGTTTCCCTGTTCTGCCTGGTCTTCTCCTATTTCGCCTTGCTGCTGGCCGTGGCCTGGCGCACTTCCCGCAACGCCACCAACGACAGCTTCTTCATCGGCGACAAGCGCAGCAACTGGATGCTGGTCGCGTTCGGCATGGTCGGCACCACGCTGAGCGGCGTCACCTTCGTCAGCGTGCCCGGCGCCATCGGCCGCGACGGCTTCGGCTATCTGCAGGTGATACTGGGCTATGTGCTGGGCTACATCGCCGTCGCTTACATCCTGCTGCCGCTGTACTACCGCCTCAAGCTGACCTCGATCTACCACTATCTCGATGTGCGGCTGGGCCGCCGCTCCTACCAGAGCGGCGCCGCCTTCTTCATCCTGTCGCGCACGCTGAGCGCGTCGGCGCGGCTCTACCTGGTGGTCAACATCCTGCAAGCGACCATCCTCGACAGCCTGTGCGTGCCGTTCTGGCTGACCACGCTGGTGATCCTGGCCATGATCCTGCTGTACACCTACGAAGGCGGCGTCCAGACCATCGTCTGGACCGACACGCTGCAAACCACCGGCATGCTGCTGGGCTTGCTGATCTGCGCCGGCTGGCTGCTGGGACAACTGGGCCTAAGCCTGCCGGACAGCCTGGCCGCGATGGAAGCACAGGGCCTGACCCGCATCGTCACCAACTCGGTCGACAGCCCGGCTTATTTCTGGAAGCAGTTCCTGGCCGGCTTCTTCATCGTGCTGGCGATGACCGGCATGGACCAGGAGATCATGCAGAAAAATATCTCGGTGCGGACGCTGCGCGATTCGCAAAAGAACATGCTGCTGCTGACCGTGGTCCTGACCGGCGTGCTGCTGCTGTTTATGTTCCTGGGCGGTCTGCTGAGCCTGTACGCGCCCACGGTGGGCCTGGCCGCGACGGGGGACAAGCTGTTCCCGGCCGTGGTGATGCAGCACATGCCGGCCGCCGTGCAGCTGGTCTTCTTCATCGGCCTGGTATCGGCGCTGTTCCCCAGCGCGGACGGCGCGCTGACCGCGCTGACCTCGACCTTCTGCATCGACATCCTCGGCATCCAGCGCCGCAGCGACCTGCCGCCGGCGGCCCAGCTGCGCCTGCGCCACCGCGTGCACCTGGGCTTTTGCGCGCTGTTCCTGCTGCTGGTGCTGCTGTTCAAATGGGTGGACAACGCCAGCATGATAGGCCTGGTGCTGAAGCTGACGGGCTACACCTACGGCCCGCTGCTGGGCCTGTTCGCCTTCGGCATCCTGACCCGCCGCAGCGTGCGCGACCGTTGGGTACCGCTGGTTGCGCTGGCCGGTCCCGCCATCTGCTACGCCATTGATTATCATCAGAAATTGCTTTTTGGCAGCTATCGTTTGGGCCTGGAGTTGCTTATCATGAACGGCTTGCTGGTGTTTGCCGGGCTGTGCCTGATTTCCAAACCGCGACAGTAGCATTGGCATGCAGTATTATTCTTGTAAATTACGCAATCACCTGGAGTATCAATGAGCAGATCACCGTTTTCCTATATACGCAGCGGCTTTGCCTTTATCTGGCGGGCGCTGGATACCGGCCGCCGTGCGGTACTGAACCTGCTGTTCCTATTCGTGCTCATTGTGCTGGGCTACGCCATCTTCGGCGGCGGCGCCAAGCCGCTGCAATCCAAGACCACGCTGGTGCTGAACCTGAAGGGCCAGCTGGTCGAACAGTCCAGCGGCAACGCCCGCGACGCGCTGCTGACCAGCGTGCGCGGCGGCGAGAACCACAAGATGATGCAGCTGCGCGATGTGCTGTCCGTGCTGGAGACGGCCGCCAAGGATCCGGAGATCACCGGCGCCGTGCTGCTGACCGATGAAATGGAAGGCGGCGGCCAGGCCATGCTGCGCGAAGTGGCGGTGGGCCTGGAGCGCTTCAAGGCCGCCGGCAAGCCGGTGGTGGCGTGGGGCTCCAGTTACAACCAGCGCCAGTACCTGCTGGCCGCACATGCCAGCGAAGTCTATCTGCACCCGATGGGCATGGTGATGCTCGAAGGTTTCGGCCGCTACCGCAACTACTACCGCGACGCGCTGGACAAGCTGGGCGTGACGGTCAACCTGCTGCGCGTGGGCACCTACAAGAGCTTCGGCGAGCCGTTTATCGCCAACGGCCCGTCGCCTGCCGCCGTCGAGGCGGAGGCTTACCTGAACAACGCGTTGTGGGCTTCCTACACCGGCGACATCGAGAAGGCCCGCAAGCTGCCTGAAGGCCAGGTCATGAAGACCATCAACGACCTGCCGGCGCAAGTGGCCGCGGTCAACGGCGACCTGGCCAAGCTGACGCTGTCGGCCAAGCTGGTCGACGGCCTGAAGACCAAGGACGAAGTGCGCGACATGATGATCAAGCGCGGCGCGCTCGACACCGAAGGCAAGAGCTTCCGCCAGATCAGCTTTGACGACTACCTGGCCCGCGTGCACACCAAGTTCACCGGCGACGCCATCGGCGTGATCGTGGCGCAGGGCGAGATCAGCGACGGCAGCACCGGCCCCGGCGCCATCGGCGGCGATTCCACCTCCAAGCTGATACGCGCCGCCCGTGAGGACGACCATATCAAGGCCGTGGTGCTGCGCGTCGATTCGCCAGGCGGCAGCGCTTTCGCTTCGGAGTTGATCCGCCGCGAGCTGGAACTGACCCGCGCCGCCGGCAAGCCGGTGGTGGTCTCGATGGGCAACGTCGCCGCATCCGGCGGCTACTGGATCTCGATGTCGTCCGATGAAGTGATCGCCGATCCGAACACCATCACCGGCTCGATCGGCGTGTTCGCCATCCTGCCGACCGCCGACAAGGTGATCGACAAGCTGGGCATCCACACCGCCGGCCAGCCGACCACCTGGCTGGGCGACGCCGGCAATCCACTGCGTCCGCTGGACCCGCGCTTCGGCCAGGTCATCCAGGGCAGCATCAACCACATCTACGCCGAGTTCACCGGCCGCGCCGCCAAGGCCCGCAAGACCACGCCGGAGAAAATCGACGCCGTGGCGCAGGGCCGTGTCTGGACTGGCGCGCAAGCCAAGGAGCGCGGCCTGGTCGATACGCTGGGCGGCTACGGCGACGCGCTGAAGTCCGCCGCCAAGCGCGCCAAGCTGGCCGACTACCGCGTGGTCTACATCGAACGCGAAACCAGCAAGTTCGACCGCCTGGTCGAGATGGTGGGCGGCTCGGCCGCGCGCGCGGTGGCGCAATCGGTCGCGCAAACCCTGGGCGCACAGTTGAAGGTGGGCGTTACCGCCAGCACCGGCCTGCCGCCCAACGCGGCCGCCGGCATCGTCAACGACCTGGGTTGGCTGTCGGAGGTCACGGCGGCCCGCAAGCCGTTCACCGCGATCACCCACTGCCTGTGCGAATCGCCTTGATATGAGCAACGAGATCGGCATCCGCGCCGCCGCGCGCGGCGACGAAGAGGCCTTGTCCGCAGTGGGCAAGGCCAGTTTTCTCGAAGCGTTTGCCGGCATCCTCGATGGCGGCGACATCATCGCGCATTGCGAACGGCAGCACGCGGCGGCGGTCTACCGCGACTGGCTGGCCGATGCGGATATGCGCATCTGGCTGGCGGAAGCCACGCCGGGCAGGGCGCCGATCGGCTATCTGGTGCTGGCCCCGGCCAAGCTGCCGGTGGCCGACCCGCGTGACGACGACCTGGAAATCAAGCGCATCTATCTGCTGCACCGTTTTCACGGCCAGCGCGTCGGCAGGCGCTTGATGGATGCGGCCGTGGCCGATGCGCGCGCGCGTGGCGCGGGCCGCGTGCTGCTGGGCGTCTACGCCGGCAACCACGATGCGCTGGCGTTCTACCAGCGTTGCGGCTTTGCGCAGATCGGCCAGCGCACCTTCCGTGTCGGCGATACCGACTACGACGATATCATTTTGGCGTTGCCGTTGCAGCCAGCGGCAGCGTAATCTCGAAGCTGCTGCGGCCATCGGGCATCAGCACGCAGCGCGCTTCGCCCCCGTGACGGCGGGCGATCTGGCGCACCAGCGCCAGGCCCAGGCCCGCACCGCTGTTGTCGCGGGTGCCGCGGCGGCGGTAGAACGGCTCGAACACCCGCTCGAATTCCTCTTCCGGTATGCCCGGGCCGCTGTCCCACACGGCCAGCGTGGCCGTGCCGCCGGCACAGGCGATGTTCACGTGCGCCGGCGGCACGCCGTGGCGGTGCGCGTTCTCCAGCAGGTTGCGCAACAGCCGGCGCAGCAGGCGCGGATCGCCCTGCATCACGGCGGAGGCGCCGTTCAGCACCGCGTCGTCGTAGCGCGCGCATTCTTCCGCCGCCAAGGCCAGCAGGTCCAGCTCTTCCAGTTCCGTGTTGTCGCTGATCGCGCCCAGGCGGCTGGCCAGCAGGATCTCGTCCAGCAGCTCGTTCAACTCCGCGATGTCCTGCTCCAGCCCTGCGCGGCGCTTGGGATCGACATCGTCCTTGATCAGCTCCAGCGCCAGGCGGATGCGCGCCAGCGGCGTGCGCAGCTCGTGCGAGGCGTTGGCCAGCAGCGTCTTGTGCGCGCCGACCAGTTGTTCGATCTGGTCGGCGGCGCGGTTGAAGCTGCGCGCCAGCCGCGCGATTTCATCCTTGCCTTCGACCGGAACGCGCGCCGTCAGGTCGCCTGCGCCCAGCGATTCCACGCCTTGCTGCAGGCGCTCCAGGCGCTTGGTCAGGCGCCGCACCAGCGGGAAGGCGGCGATGCCTATGCCCAGTGCGAGCAGCAGCAGGGCGTTGTGCAGCATGGCCTTGGGCCGCGTGAAGCCCAGCGGCTCGCTCGACAGCAGTCGGCGGCCGTCCGGCAGCCGCACATAGGATTCCGGCGGCGGGGCGTCCATATTGTGCTGCCGCCAGTGGCGCGCCGGTATCTGCACGCCGACCACGGCCAGCGGCTCCCAATCGTGCGTGTACAGCGTCATGTGGGCGTTGAGGTTGGCGGCCACGCGTTCCAGCGCGGCCTGTTGCTCGGCGGGCGGCGCGTTGGCCGGCGCCAGCACGTTCTGCATCACCATCGCCAGCGTGGCGTTGGAGCGTTCCAGCGGGCCGCCGGTGCGGTTCCACACCATCACCACCGCCAGCGCGAACAGCAGCAGGCTGAAAAGCAGCGCCGCGTAGAAGCGGAAGTAGAGGCGCGGCAGGCCCCAGCTGAAGCGCGGGCCGGCCATCAGTCCTGCACCTTGGCGAACAGGTAGCCGGCGCCGCGCACGGTGATGATGCGGCGCGGTTTCTTCGGATCGTCCTCGACGGCGGCGCGGATGCGCGACATGTGCACGTCGATCGAACGGTCGAAGGCTTCCAGCGGCTCGCCCTTGAGCAGCTCCATCAGGCTGTCGCGCGACAGCACGCGGCCGGCGTGGCGGGCCAGTACCAGCAGCAGGTCGAACTGGTAGGCGGTCAGCTCGCAGGCGACGCCGTTCAGCCTGGCCGCATGGGCGGCCGGGTCGATCTCCAGGCGGCCGAATTGCAGCAGTTCGCTGCGGTGTTGGGGCGCGGCGTCCGGCTGGTGGCGGTGTTCGACGCGGCGGCGCAGGATGGCGCGCACGCGGGCCAGCAGCTCGCGCGGCTCGAAGGGCTTGGGCAGGTAGTCGTCGGCGCCGATCTCCAGGCCGATGATGCGGTCGATGGCGTCGCCGCGCGCGGTCAGCATCAGCACCGGAATGTCGGAGACGGCGCGCAGCTGGCGGCAGACATCGAGGCCGTCCATATCGGGCAGCATCAGGTCCAGGATCACCGCATCGACCTCGCCGGCGGCGATGCAGTCCAGCGCCGCGCGGCCGTTGGGCGCGTGCGTGACGCGAAAGGCCGCCTGGCCCAGATACTCCACGAGCATCTCGGCCAGGCGGGGGTCGTCTTCGACCAGCAGAATATGATCAGTCATGCGGATCATTCTACGGACAGGCGAGCCGCTTCACAAGACGGCTTAGCCGTGATGCCCATGGCGGCCGTGCATCTGGCTCAGATGCGCAGCCAGCTTCTGGCGCTGCGCCGGCGTCAGGGTGTCGCCGACGTCGGCCAGCAGCTGCACGATGCGCCTGGACGCCTGGTCGGCCAGCGCCAGGCCGTTTGCGCGGGTGGTTTCCAGCGCGGTGCGGTCGATGGCGGCGGCGGACATCTGCTCGATCAGCTGCGTGTGGAGCTGGTGCACCTGCTGGTGCAGCGGTTTGATGTCGGCCATGGCGGCCTTCACCAGCGGCTCGATCTTGGCCTTCTGCGCATCGGTGGCGTCGACTTCGACGTACAGGTGCTTGAGCATGCGGTCCATATGGGCGCCGGCGTCGATGGCGGCGTGCGTGCCGCCCATGCCCATGTGGCGTTCGACGGCAAAGGCGCCGACACCCACGACCAGCGTGGAACCCAGCAGGAATGCGGCAACGGTTTGGCGGTTAAAGATACTCATGTTTTATCCTCGTTTGGTTGATTTGGGAGACAACGAGGCCAGTGTGCGCCGCCAGCGTGAAGCGGCGATGTCGCGCCGGTAAAGATATGTAAAGCTACATTAACGGAAGATACGCAAAGTCCTTGATTTGTAGCGAGTTTGTAACCCCGGGCCGGCTGCGACTGACAGCGGCGGGACGCCTGTGCTAGAGTCCACGCATTGATCGCCATGGTGGGTTTGCCATGGACACGCACGCCTAAACAAGGATAAAGATGGACACACCAGTCAAGCCGAATCAGACCGCCACCCCACCGCAGCGCAGCCGCCGTTCCCGGGTCGTCGGCAGCGTGATCGCTGTCGCCGCCATGGCGGGGCTGGGCGGGCTGGCCTGGTACCTGACGCACCAGCCGGCCGGCACGGGCGGTGCGCCCGGCGCGCCAGGGGCTGGAGCTCCCGGCGCCGGCGGTCCTGGCGGTCCCGGTGGCCCGGGCGGCGGACGCCGTGGCGGTGCCCCCACCACGGTTGGCGTGGCGACCGCCGAGAAGGCGGACATCCCGGTCACGCTGGAAGCACTGGGTACGGTGACGGCTGCGGCCACCACCACCGTGCGGCCGCAGGTGTCGGGCATCTTGCAGAACGTGTTGTTCAAGGAAGGCCAGATGGTCAAGGCCGGCCAGGTGCTGGCGCAGATCGACCCGCGCCAGTTCGAAATGGCGCTGTTGCAGGCTTCAGGCCAGCGTCAGCGCGACGAAGCCCAGCTGGAAAACGCCAAGCTGACGCTGAACCGCTACCGCACGCTGCTGGGCCAGGACTCGATCGCACGCCAGGACGTGGACACGCAGGCTGCGCTGGTCAAGCAGCTTGAAGGCACGGTCATGACCGACCGCGCGCAGGAAGGCACGGCCAGGCTGAATCTGGGCTACACCAAGGTCGTCGCGCCGATCACCGGCCGCGTGGGCCTGCGCGTGGTCGATGTCGGCAACCTGGTGGGGTCGGGCGACGCCAACGGCCTGGCCGTGATTACCCAGTTGTCGCCTATCGATGTGGAATTCTCGATCCCGCAGGACAGCGTGCCCGGCGTGATGAAACAGGTGAACGACGGCGCCTCGCTGACGGCGATAGCGCTGGACCGCACCCGCACCAATGCGCTGGACAACGGAAAATTCTCGGCCATGGACAACCAGGTCGACGTGCAGACCGGCACGGTGAAAGCCAAGGCGCGCTTCGCCAACGCCAAATCCAACCTGTTCCCGAGCCAGTTCGTCAACGTGCGCCTGGAGCTGCGCACCATCAAGGACGCGGTCATGGTGCCGGTGACGGCGGTGCGCCACGGCGCCAATGGCGACTTCGTGTATGTGCTCAAGGCCGACAAGAGCGTGACCGTGCGTCCCGTGACGCGCGGCCAGGCCACGACGGACAAGGTGCAGATCGCCAGCGGCCTGCAACTGGGTGAGCAGGTGATTACCGAGGGCGGCGACCGATTGAAAGAGGGCGCCAAGGTCACGCTGCCGGGCGAGGGCGGCAGGGGCAAACGCGGCGGCTCAGGTGGCGGCTCCGCTGGTGCATCGGCCGGCGCTTCCGCCGACGCCTCCGCACCGGCCGGCGAACGTCGTCATCGCAAAGAACAGGGCGCGGCACAACAATGAGTCCATCAGCACCCTTCATCCAGCGTCCGGTAGCGACATCGCTGCTGATGCTGGCGATCGTCCTGGCCGGTATCGTGGGCTTCAAGTTCCTGCCGCTGTCCGCGCTGCCGCAGGTCGACTTCCCCACCATCCAGGTGCAGACGCTTTACCCCGGCGGCAGCCCCGAAGTGATGGGCCAGACCGTGACCGCGCCGCTGGAGCGCCAGTTCGGCCAGATGGCCGGCTTGCAGCGCATGAGCTCCACCAGCGCCGCCGGCGTCTCCATCATCACCCTGCAGTTCGGCCTGGGCCAGACGCTGGACGTGGCCGAGCAGGAAGTGCAGGCCGCGATCAACGCCGGCGCCTCGCTGCTGCCGACCGATTTGCCGGCGCCGCCGGTCTACGCCAAGGTCAACCCGGCCGACGCGCCGGTGCTGACGCTGGCCATCACTTCGGATACGATGCCGCTCACCGAAGTGCAGAATGTGGTCAACACCCGCCTGGCGCTGAAGATCAGCCAGGTGTCCGGCGTCGGCCTGGTCACGCTCAGCGGCGGCCAGCGTCCGGCCGTGCGCATACAAGCCGATACCAACGCGCTGGCTTCCTACGGCCTGGGCCTGGACACGCTGCGCACAGCGATCACCGCCGCCAACGCCAACGGCGCCAAGGGCAGCTTCGACGGCCCGACCCGCGCCTACAGCATCAACGCCAACGACCAGCTGGTGACGGCCAAGGATTACAAGGAGCTGATCCTCGCTTACAAGAACGGCGCCCCGGTGCGCCTGAACGATGTCGCCATCGTCAAGGACAGCGCGGAGAACGTCGAACTGGGCGCATGGTCCGGCAACAAGCAGGCCATCATCCTCAACGTGCAGCGCCAGCCCGGCGCCAACGTCATCGCCACTGTCGATGCGATCAAGGCCCGCCTGCCGGAGCTGCAAGCCGGCCTGCCGGGCGCGATGAAGGTCGAGGTGCTGAGCGACCGCACCACCGGCATCCGCGCCTCGGTCGAACACGTGGAGATGGAACTGCTGCTGGCCGTGGTGCTGGTGGTGCTGGTGATCTTCGCCTTCCTTCACAGCCTGCGCGCCACCGTGATCGCCAGCCTGTCGGTGCCGATCTCGCTGATCGGCACCTGCGGCGTGATGTATTTGCTGGGCTATAGCCTGAACAACCTGTCGCTGATGGCGCTGACCATCGCCACCGGCTTCGTGGTCGACGATGCGATCGTCATGATCGAGAACATCGCCCGCTACATCGAAGAGGGCGAAACGCCGATGGCCGCCGCGCTCAAGGGCGCCAAGCAGATCGGCTTCACCATCATCTCGCTGACGGTGTCGCTGATCGCCGTGCTGATCCCGCTGCTGTTCATGGGCGACGTGGTGGGCCGCCTGTTCCGCGAGTTCGCGATCTCGCTGGCGATCACCATCCTGATCTCCGCCGTGGTGTCGCTGACGCTGGTGCCGATGATGTCGGCGCGCTGGCTCAAGAGCCACGCCGAAGAGAAGCCTAGCCGCTTCGCCCGCCGCTTCCAGCAGTTCTTCGACTGGGTGGTCGGCCACTACGACCGTTCGCTGACCTGGGTGCTGAACCACGCCGGCCTGACGCTGCTGGTCGCACTGGGCACGATGGCGCTGACGGTGCTGCTGTACGTGGTGATCCCGAAAGGCCTGTTCCCGACCCAGGACACCGGCCAGTTGCAGGCACGCCTGGAGACCGGCAAGGCCGTCTCCTACGCCAGGATGGCGGAGCTTCAGCAGCAGGCCGCGCGCCTGATCCTGGAAGACCCGGACGTCGGCACGCTCAGCTCCGTGGTGGGTGTGGACGCCGCCAACAACACCATGCTCCATACTGGCAGCATGCTGATCAACCTGAAGCACAAGCGCATCGGCAGCCAGCAGGAAACCATGGACCGCCTGCGCCAGCGCGTGTCGCAGATCGCCGGCCTGACGCTGTATCTGCAACCGACCCAGGACTTGACCATCGACGCGGAATCCGGCCCGACCCAGTTCCGCGTGTCGATCGAAGGCGCGGATAACGCCACCGTCAACCTGTGGGCCACCAAACTGGCGGAGCAGATGCGCACGCGGCACGAGCTGCGCAATGTGGTGTCGGACGTGGGCGCCAGCGCCAACGCGGCCTACGTCAGCGTGGACCGCGACAGCGCCTCGCGCATGTCGATCACCGCCGCCTCCATCGACGACGCGCTGTACAGCGCTTTCGGCCAGCGCATCGTCTCGACCATCTTCACCGAGACCAACCAGTACCGCGTGATCCTGGAAGCGCGCCGCGACGACATCACCACGCCGGCCGACCTGGGCAACCTGCAGATCCGCACCGGCTCCGGCAAGGCCACGCCGCTGTCGGCGGTGGCCACCATCAGCGAGCGCGCCGCGCCGCTGCAGGTCACGCACGTGGCGCAGTATCCGGCCACCACGCTGGGCTTCGACACGGCGCCCGGCGTTTCGCTGGGCACGGCGGTGGACGGCATCAAGCAGGCCGCCGCAGACATTCATTTCCCGGCCTCGGTCACGCTGACCTTCCTCGGCGCGTCCGGCGCCTACCAGGCCTCGCTGTCGAATCAACTGTGGCTGATCCTGGCCGCCGTGATCTGCGTGTACATCGTGCTGGGCGTGCTGTATGAGAGCTATGTCCACCCGTTGACGATTCTGTCGACGCTGCCGTCGGCCGGCGTCGGCGCCTTGCTGGCGCTGCTGGTCAGCGGCCAGGACCTGGGCGTGATCGGCATCATCGGCATCATCCTGCTGATCGGTATCGTCAAGAAGAACGCCATCATGATGATCGACTTCGCCATCGAGGCGGAGCGGGAGCAGGGCAAGCCGCCGCGCGAGGCCATCCACCAGGCCGCGCTGCTGCGCTTCCGCCCGATCCTGATGACGACGCTGGCCGCGCTGTTTGCCGCCGTGCCGCTGATGCTGGGCTGGGGCGAGGGCGCGGAACTGCGCCGTCCACTGGGCCTGGCCATCTTCGGCGGCTTGATCGTCAGCCAGATGCTGACGCTGTTCACCACGCCGGTGATCTACCTCGGCTTCGACAGCCTGGCGCGCCGCTTCGGCCGCAAGGCAGCCAACCCGCCGGCGCAGATTGAAGGTGGTGCGCTGTGAACCTGTCGTCGCCCTTCGTCAAGCGCCCGATCGCCACCGTCCTGCTGACGTGCGGCCTTGCGCTGGCCGGCATTGGCGCGTTTTTCGTGCTGCCGGTGGCGCCGCTGCCGCAGGTGGACTTCCCCGTCATCTCGGTCAACGCCAACCTGCCGGGCGCCAGCCCCGCGACCATGGCCACCAGCGTCTCCACGCCGCTGGAGCGCCACCTGGGCGTGATCGCCGGCGTCAACGAGATGACGTCGCAATCGAACACCGGCTCCTCCAGCGTCACCCTGCAATTCGACTTGAACCGCAACGTCGACTCGGTCGCGCGCGAGGTGCAGGCGGCCATCAACGCCAGCCGCGTCGACCTGCCGGCCACGCTGCGCAGCAACCCGACCTACCGCAAGGCCAATACCTCCGGCATCCCGGTGATGATCCTGGCGCTGACGTCGGACACCCGCACGCCAGGCCAGATCTTCGACGCCGTCTCCAACACCGTGCTGCAACGCCTGTCGCAAGTGACCGGCGTGGGCGACGTGGAACTGGGCGGCAGCTCGCTGCCGGCGGTGCGCGTGGAACTGAACCCGTATGCGTTGAACCGCTACGGCCTGTCGGCGGAGGACGTGCGCGCGGCCATCCAGGCCACCAACGCCAATCGTCCTCGCGGCGCCTTGCAGGGCAATGGCCGCCGCTTGCAGATCTATTCCGTCTCGGCCAACGCCAGCGGCGGACGCTCCGCCGCCGACTACCGCAACCTGGTGGTCGGCTGGCGCAACGACACCGCGATCCGCCTGCAGGACGTGGCGCAGGTGATCGACGGCGTCGAGGACAACAACAACCTCGGGCTGTTCAACGGCAAGCCGGCGATCATCGTCATCCTGCGTTCGCAGGCGGGCGCCAACGTCATCGAAACCGTCAACAGCGTGCGTGCGCAACTGCCGCTGTTGCAGGCGCAGCTGCCGTCGGACGTCAAGATCGACGTCGCCAGCGACAGTACCAACTCGATCCGGTCGTCGCTGCACGAGATCGAGATTACGCTGATCATTTCCATCCTGCTGGTGGTGCTGGTGGTGAGCGCCTTCCTGCGCAGCGTGCGCGCCACCATCGTGCCTGCCGTGGCGACCGTGGTGTCGCTGCTGGGCACTTTCGGCGCGATGTACCTGCTGGGCTTCAGCCTGAACAACCTGTCGCTGATGGCGCTGACCGTGGCCACCGGCTTCGTCGTCGACGACGCCATCGTGGTGCTGGAAAATACCACCCGCCACATCGAGGCAGGCATGGACCGCTTCGAGGCGGCGCTGCTGGGCGCGCGCGAGGTGGGCTTCACCGTGCTGTCGATCAGTCTTTCGCTGATCGCCGTGTTCATTCCGCTGCTGTTCATGGGCGGCCAGTTCGGCGCGCTGTTCAAGGAGTTCGCCGTCACGCTGTCGGCGGCGGTGATGATTTCGCTGGTGGTCTCGCTGACCACCACGCCGATGATGTGCGCCTGGCTGCTCAAGCCCGGCCACGTCCACGCCAAACCGCCTGGCCGCATCGCCCGCTTCTTCGAGCGCGGTTTCGATTTCATCCTGAAGGGCTACGAGCATAGCCTGGACTGGGCGCTGTCGAGCGTGTGGCTGGTGATGCTGAGCCTTGTGTTCGTGATCGGCCTGAACTTCTACCTGTTCGCGGCGATACCGAAGGGCGGCTTCCCGCAGCAGGATACGGGCCAGATCAACGGCGGCATCCGCGCCGACCAGAGCATCTCGTTCCAGGCCATGCAGGGCAAGCTGAAACAGCTGGTCAACATCATCAAGGACGATCCCGATGTCGCCACGGTGGTGGGCTTTACCGGCGGCCGCAGGGCCGGCGGCGGCTTCATGTTCATCAACCTGAAACCCGCCAGCCAGCGCACGGTGGCGGGGCAGGCCGTGATCGCGCGCCTGCGGCCCAAGCTGGCCAGGGTGACGGGCGTGAGCCTGTTCCTCAGCCCCGTGCAGGATCTGCGGGCCGGTGGACGGCAGGCCAATTCCAACTATCAGTACACGCTCAAGAGCGACAACCAGGCCGACTTGAAGAAGTGGGCCAGCCGTCTGGCCGATGCGATGAAAGGGCAGAAGGCGCTCACCGACGTCGATACCGACCAGGCGGACAATGGCGTCGAGACCTTCGTCACCATCGACAAGAACAGCGCCTCGCGCCTGGGACTGTCGGCGCGCGATGTCGACAACGCCTTGTATAACAGCTTCGGCCAGCGCCAGGTCGCCACCATCTACTCAGAGCTGAACCAGTATCACGTCATCATGGAAGTGCCGCGCGAGTTTGCCAAGAGCCCGGCGGCACTGAACGATGTCTACGTGCCGTCGAAAGGATTGCCTGCGCCGAGCGCCAGCAATCCGAACGGCGCACCGGTGGCGTTGACGGTGGCCTCCGGCGCGACCGGCACCAGCACGAGCACCAGTGCCAGCACGGCCAGCGCCACGCCGGCCAACGTGGCCGCGCCTGCGGTCAAGGATGCCTCGTCCGGCTCGGCGCTGAGCACCAAGGCCACCACGATGGTGCCGCTGTCGACGCTGGCCAGCTTCGCCGAAAGCTCGGCGCCGACTTCGATCAACCACCAGGACGGCGAGCTGGCGACCACCATCGCTTTCAACCTGCAGCCTGGCACCAGCCTGTCCGACGCCGCTGAACAGATCAAGGCGGCGGAGGCGGAAATCGGCATGCCTAACAATGTGCGCGGCAGCTTCCAGGGTTCGGCCAAGGCCGCGCAGGACAGCAACAAGTCGCTGCCGTTGCTGATCCTTGCCGCCATCGTGGTGATCTATATCGTTCTCGGCATCCTGTATGAAAGCCTGGTGCACCCGATCACGGTCCTGACCACGCTGCCGTCGGCGGGCGTGGGCGCGGTGTTGGCGCTGTTGATCTTCAAGATGGAGTTCTCGACCATTTCGCTGATCGGCATCTTCCTGCTGATCGGTATCGTCAAGAAGAACGCCATCCTGATCATCGACTTCGCGCTGGAGGCGGAGCGTTCGCGCGGCCTGACGCCGTTGCAGGCGGTGCGCGAAGCCTGCCTGCTGCGCTTCCGCCCGATCCTGATGACCACACTGGCCGCCGCACTGGGCGCGCTGCCGCTGGCGATCGGCTTCGGCGAAGGCTCCGAGCTGCGCCAGCCGCTGGGCGTGGCCATCATCGGCGGCTTGATCGCCAGCCAGGTATTGACGCTGCTGACCACACCGGTGGTCTACATCCTGATGGACAAGCTGCGTCGCCGCGGCACGTCCGAACAACATTTAAGCCGCATCCACAGCGAAGCGCCGAGCACACCATGAACACACACGCACCATCCTTCCGCTACACATTGATCGCGCTGGCGGCGCTGCTGGCCAGCGGCTGCGCCGTCGGCCCTGCGTACCAGCTGCCGTCCACGCCGCAGCCGTCGGCCTACAAGGAAACCGCCACCGAGGCCGAGAAAACGGCCGCCGGCTGGACCGCCGCCGCGCCGGCCGATACGCTGGAACGCGGCCCGTGGTGGCAGCTGTTCGGCGATCCGCTGCTGAACCAGATGGCCGACAGCATCGACGTCTCCAACCAGAACGTTGCCGCCGCCGTCGCCAACTACGCGCAGGCGCGGGCGCTGGTCGACCAGCAGCGCGCTTCGCTGTTCCCATCGGCGACGCTGAACGGCAGCGCCAACCGCTCCGGCGGAGGCGGCAACACGCCGACCGCCAACCAGTACCGCGCCAGCATCGGCGGCAGCTGGGAGCCGGACATCTGGGGCAAGCTGCGCGCCGGCGCCAACAACGCCAGCGCCGGCATGCAGGCCAGCGCCGCCGAACTGGCCGCAGCGCGCCTGTCGGCGCAGGGCGAGCTGGCCACCAACTACTTCTCGCTGCGGCAGACCGACGCGCAAAAAGCGCTGCTGGACGCCACCACCGAAGGCTACGCGCGGGTGCTGCAGATCACGCAGAACCGCTTCGACGCCGGCATCGCCGCCAAATCGGACCTGCTGCAGGCGCAAACCCAGCTGGCCAACGCCCGCATCGACCAGGTCACGCTGGGCCGCCAGCGCGCCACGCTGGAGCATGCGATCGCGGTCCTGCTGGGCAAGGCCGCCAGCGATTTCACGCTGCCGCCGGCGCCGTGGAAAGTGGTGGTGCCGGACGTGCCGACCGGCGTGCCGTCCACGCTGTTGCAGCGCCGCCCGGACATCGCCGCCGCCGAGCGCCGCGTGGCCGCCGCCAACGAGCAGATCGGCGTGGCCCGCAGCGCCTATTTCCCGAGCCTGAACCTGACCGGCTCCTTCGGCTACGGTTCCAGCTCCACCGGCGGCTTGTTCAACGCCTCCAACAATCTGTGGTCGCTGGGCCTGTCGGCGGCGCAGACGCTGTTCGACGCCGGCGCCACCAAGGCCCGCGTCAGCGGCGCGGAGGCCGCGCGCGATGCGGCCATCGCCCAGTACCGCCAGACCGTGCTGACCGCGTTTGCCGATGTCGAGAACCAGCTGGCCGCGACCCGCGCGCTGGCCCAGCAGCAGGACTTGCGCAAGATCGCCTCCGAGGCGGCCGACCAGGTCGAGGCGCAGATGCTCAACCGCTACCGCGCCGGCCAGGTGGGCTACAGCGACGTGGTGACGGCGCAGAACACGGCGCTGGCCGCGCGCCGCGCGCTGGTGCAATCGCAGGCCGATCGTCAGACAACCGCCGTGGCGCTGATCCAGTCGCTCGGTGGCGGCTGGCATATGGCTAGCGAGTAGGCCCAACAACAGCGGGGCGTTGGCGCTTGGTTTTTGGGCGCGGTGTTTGTATAATCATCTGGCAAGATGTAAACAAATACCATTTTCTCCGAGACGCCTGACCGCCGGTGCAGGGTTCTTCCGGCGGTGGCCATGCCACGATGACCAAACGCACCGCCCATGAACTGCTAGCTCCTCCCGTCGAAGATCCGGCGTCGATGCCGGATGGCGGGGCTGTGCCGGTGGTCGGCATCGGCGCGTCGGCCGGCGGCTTCGATCCGATCTGCGAATTCCTGGCCTGCGTGCCTCCGGGCAGCGGCTTCGCCTATGTCGTCATCCAGCATCTCGACCCGATGCACAAGGCGCTGCTGCCTGAGCTGCTGCAGCGTGTCACCAGCATGCCGGTGCGCGAAGTCGAAGACGGCATGGCGGTCGAGGCAGGCCATGTGTATGTGATCCCGCCCAACCACGATCTGGGTTTCGACGGCGACCGCTTTGCGGTGTTGCCGCCATCCGGCTCGCGCGGGCGCCGCCTGCCGATCGACAGCTTCTTCCAGGCGCTGGCTGCACGCGGCAATGAGCGGGCGGTGGCCATCGTCTTCTCCGGCATGGGCGAAGACGGTACCTTGGGCTTGCGCGCAGTGCGCGAGCGCGGCGGCCTGACGATGGCGCAGCTGCCGGAGTCTGCGCGCTTCGACCCCATGCCCTCCAGCGCTATCGCTGCCAACGTGGTCGATATCGTGGCGCTGCCGGGCGAGATGGCGGCCCGCCTGGCCGACTGGTGGCGCGGCGAACAAACCGTTTTTCCGGCCGATGCAGCCGTCCATCGCAACGCGCTGCAACAGCTGTTCCACCTGCTGCTCAAGCAGACCGGCGCGGATTTTTCGGACTACAAGCGGAGCACCATGTTGCGCCGTATCGACCGCCGCATGCAGGTGCGCCAATGCGCCGCGCTGGCCGACTATGTCGCCGTGCTGGCCGGGAACCCGGCCGAGATCGAGCTGCTGTTCAAGGAGCTGCTGATCGGTGTCACCAACTTCTTCCGCGACGCCAAGGTGTGGGAGTACCTGATGGCGACGGCGCTGCCGCAGCTGCTGGCGGCGCATCCCGAAGGTGCGGCTTTCAAGGCCTGGGTGCCGGCCTGCTCGACCGGCGAGGAAGCCTATTCGCTGGCGATCGCTTTCAACGAAGTGCTGGAGCAGCAGCGGCCGGCCGCGCGCTACACGCTGCAGATCTTCGCCACCGATCTCGATGGCGACGCCATCGACCGCGCGCGCCAGGGTGTGTTCGACGCAGGCATCGAAGACTATGTCACGCCCGGGCAGCTGCAACGCTACTTCATACCGGCTGAAAATGGCGGCTACGTCATCCGCAAGGATGTGCGCAACACCATCATCTTCGCGCGCCAGAACATCATTTCCGATCCGCCGTTCACCAAGCTCGATATCCTGTGCTGCCGTAACCTGCTGATCTACTTCACGGCCAAGCTGCAGGAACAGCTGATACCATTGTTCCACTACGCGCTCAAGACCGACGGGCTGCTGATGCTCGGCAGCGCCGATACGCCCGGCCATTTCAACGAGCTGTTCGCGTCGATGAGCGGCGCGGGCCGCATCTATCGCCGCCTGGACGCGTCTATCGAACGCGTCGCCAACTATTTCCCGACGCGCGTCAACAGCGTATCGATTTCTTCCGCCAGCGAGACTCAACACCCATCCATGAACGGTAATCTTCAATCCCAGGTCGAGCAGCAGCTGCTCAAGAAGCATGCGCCGGCCGCCGTGCTGGTCAACGCTCATGGCGATATCCTGTACATCCACGGCCGCACCGGCGCCTATCTGGAACCGGCGGCGGGCAAGGCCAACTGGAACATCCATGCGATGGCGCGCGAGGGCCTGCGGCACGAGCTGGCGGACCTGCTCAAGCGCGCGGTCCAGGGCGAGGGCATGATCGCCGTGCGTGGCCTGATCCAGCGCGACGACGCCGGCAAGCCTTCGCAGGCGCTGGACCTGACCGCCGAGGCCATGCCCGGCAACGGCCCCTTGTCCGGCAGCGTGCTGCTGACCTTTGGCAGCGTGCCGCTGCCGCCGGAAAAACGCCGCTCGCGCTCCAGCAATCCGCAGGTGCTGGAACTGGAGCAGCAGCTGGCGCAGGCCAGGCTGGAGATCAAGGCGGTGCGCGACGAGATGCAGGCTTCGCGGGAAGAGCTCAAGTCGGCCAACGAGGAGCTGCAGTCCACCAACGAGGAGCTGCAATCGACCAACGAGGAGCTGACCACCTCGAAGGAGGAGATGCAGTCGCTGAACGAGGAGCTGTACACCGTCAACGCCGAGCTGCAATCGAAGGTCGACGACCTGTCGCTGGTGAACGGCGACATGAAGAATCTGCTCAACAGCACCGATGTCGCCACCATCTTCCTCGACGGCGAGCTGCGCATCCGCCGCTACACCGACCGCAGCACGCAGATCTACAAGCTGATACCGGGCGATGTGCAGCGCCCGCTGAGCGACATCGTCAACGACCTGCAATACCCCGAGCTGGAGCAAGACGCCCGGGAGGTGCTGCGCACGCTGGTGTTCAGCGAGCGGCAAATACCGACGCATAGCGGCGGCTGGTACACGGTGCGCATCATGCCCTACCGGACAGTGGAGAATGTGATCGACGGGGTGGTCGTCACTTTTATCAACATCAGCGAGTCGAAGCAGCTTGAAACGCAGCTACGCTCGATGCAGAGAGGCTCAGACTAGCATGCGCAAACGCCATCGTCCCGAACTCGATCCAGTGCAACTGCGCCAGATCGCCGAAATGACGGTGGCGGCGCTGCCGGATGTCCGCCCACCATCGGCGGCGAGCGAAAGCGATGAGCTCAAACGCTGGCATGAGCTCCAGGTCAGCCAGATCGAACTGGACATGCAGAACACCGCGCTGGTCGAGTTGCAGCTGGAGCGCGACCAGGCCGAGGCGGGGCGCGACAATTACGCCGCGCTGTACGACCAGGCGCCGGCCGGCTATCTGTCGCTGGACGTCGACGGCCGCATCATCCGCGCCAACTTCGCCGCCGCCGAAATGCTGGGCAGCGCACGCCAGAATCTGCAGGGCAAGCGCTTCGAACAGTTTGTGGCGCCGCAATCGCAGGCGGCGCTGCGCAGCTTCCTGCTGGCGTTGCGCCACGACGGCGGCCGAGCCGTGCTGGAGGTGCCGCTGTTCGATCCGCACGCCGGCGCGGCGGCCCGTTCGCTGCACCGCATACGCATCGAAGCCAATATGGATATGGCGGTGTCCAAATGCCGCATGATCCTGACCGACATCGGCAGCGACGATGTGCGCGATGAGGCGCGGCGGCGGGCCTTCCAGGTACTCGATAGCATCAACGAGGCGGTGCTGGTATGCGACGCCTTGCAGGACATCGTGTTCGTCAACCCTGCCTTTACCACGCTGACCGGCTACACGGTGGAGGAGGCGCTGGGCCGCAATCCGCGCTTCCTCGGCCGGCCCGGCGCCCATCCCGTCGGCTACCACGCCGAGGCGATGCGCTGCCTGCGCACCTACGGCAAATGGCAGGGCGAGGTGTACAACCGGCGGCGCGAGGGCACGCCCTACGTGGCCTCCATGTCGCTGACGGTGGTGCGGGGCGACGACGGCGTTATCAGCCACTTCATCGGCGTGTTCTCGGACATCACGGCCCGCCAGCAGGCCGAGGCGGCACTGCTGAAACTGTCGCGCGAGCTCGATGCGCGGGTGGAGGCGCGCACCGCCGAACTGACCGAGGCCAATCGCCAGCTGATGCTGGAGGTGGTCGAGCGCAAGCGCGCCGAGGCCGCGCTGCAGGAATCGCGCGAGCAGCTGCGCAAGCTGGCCGAGCACCTGGAAGTGGTCAAGGAGGAGGAACGCACCAGCATCGCCCGTCATATCCACGACGAGCTGGGACAGAACCTGCTGGCGCTGCGCATCGACATCTCCATGCTCAGCACCCGCACCAGCGAGCGCCATGCGCGGCTGCACCAGCGGGTGGATGCGGTGCTGGAGAACGTCGACACCACCATCAGCAGCGTGCGCGGCATCATGAACGATTTGCGGCCGGCGGTGCTGGACCTGGGCCTGCAGGCGGCGCTGGAGTGGCAGGTGGGCGAGTTCCGCAAGCGCAGCGGCCTGGCATGCAACTTGGTGCTGCCGGAGGACGCGGTGTTCGCCGCCATCGCACCGGCGATGGAGATCGTGCTGTTCCGCAGCCTGCAGGAGGCGCTGAGCAATGTGCGGCGCCACGCGGGCGCCAGCCGGGTCGAGGTGACGCTGCGGCGCAAGGGCGGCCGGCTGCTGTTCATCGTCAGCGACGACGGCGTCGGCATCGCGCCCCAGCACCGGGGCAAGAGCGAGTCGTTCGGCTTGATCGGCATGGCGCAGCGGGCTGCCTCGCTGGGCGGGCGCCTCGATATCGGCCAGTACGCACCGGGCGCCGGTTGCACGCTGACGATGGATTTTGAGCTGCCCGCCTGTACATAAAAGCATTTTCAGCCTTCCGCAGAAGGCATATACTGCCGCCAGAACTCAAACTGGGGCATATATCTTGTTAAAATATCTCATTCTTCCAGCGGCGCTGATGGCCGCCACCGCAGCCCAGGCCGACGAAGGCCAATGGCAACCGTACCAGCTGCCGCAGCTGAAATCCGAATTGAAGCGGATCGGCATCACCATCCCGGCCGAAAAACTGGCCGACCTGTCCAAGCATCCGATGAGCGCCATCGTCTCGCTGGGCGGCTGCTCGGCGTCGTTCGTGTCGGACGCCGGCCTGGTGGTGACGAACCACCATTGCGCCTACGGCGCGATCCAGCGCAACGCCACGCCGGAACACAACTACATCGTCGACGGCTATCTGGCCAAGACCCGCGCCGACGAGCTGCCGGGCGGTCCGAACACGCTGGTCTACGTGACCGACAAGGTGGAAAACGTCACCGCGCGCGTGCTCAAGGGCGTGAGCGACACCATGAGCGGGAAGCAGCGCCACGACGCCGTGGAAAAATCGATCAAGGCGCTGATCGCCGAATGCGAGAGCGACAAGATCTACCGCTGCTCGGTGCCGGCCTTCCACCGCGGCCTTGAGTACTACCGCATCCGCCAGATGATGATACGCGACGTGCGCCTGGTGTACGCGCCGGCCGACATGATCGGTAACTTCGGCGGCGACATCGACAACTACGAATGGCCACGCCAGGGCGGCGACTACTCCTTCCTGCGCGCCTACGTCGGCAAGGACGGCCGTCCGGCCGATCCGTCGCCGGACAACGTGCCTTACCACTCGAAGGACTTCCTGGTGGTCTCCGCCGCCGGCCTGAAAAACGGCGACCCTGTGCTGCTGGCCGGCTACCCTGGCCGCACCAGCCGCTACAAGCTGCCGTCGGAAATCCGCGCCGCGCGCGATTCGGCTTATCCGGCCAAAGTGGCCGAGATCCAGGCCGACCTGGACGTGATCGCCGCCGCCACCAAGGGCAATCCCGCCGCCGCCGTGCGTTACGCCAGCGTCGACAAGAGCATGAACAACGTGATGAAGAAAACCCAGGGCCTGCTGGACGGCTTTGCGCGCAAGGACATCGCCGCCATCAAGGATGTGCAGGATGCGGAGTTCCGCGCCTGGTACAACAAGCAGGCGGGCGTGTCGAAAACCCTGCTGGCCGAACTGGACGCCGTGATCGCCGCCGACCTGGCGCTGAGCGACGAGGAATTCGGCTACAGCGTCGCCACCACCGGCGACCTGCTGAAAAGCGGCAGCACGCTGTACCGCCTGGCGCGCGAAAGCGCCAAGCCGGACGCGGAACGCGAAACCGGCTACCAGCAGCGCGACCTGACCTTCATCAAGGCCCGCCTGAACCGCCTGGAGCAGTCCTACGTGGGCAGCGTGGACCAGGCGCGCTTCGTCGCCGCCTTGCAGCGTTATGCAAAACTGCCGAAGTCCATGCACGTCAGCGGCCTGGATGCGCTGCTGCCGGCCGTGGATGCGGTGCCTGCGCTGTACGCCAAGTCCGAGCTGGGCGACACCGCCAAGCGCCTGGCGTGGGTGGGCAAGGATGCCGCCGCGATGGCCGCGTCGAACGACGCCTTCGTGCAACTGGCCGTCAAGCTGGATGACGTGACCCAATTGCTGAAGGAGCGCCGCAAGGAATTGGACGGCAACCTGGAACGCGTGATCCCGCAATACATGCAGGCTGTGATCGCGTGGAAGAAATCGCAGGGCAAGCCGGTCTACCCGGATGCGAATTCGACGCTGCGCGTGACCTACGGCACCGTGTCGCCGTACTCGCCGAAGGACGGCATCACCAAGGGCCCGTTCACCACGGTCGAAGGCATCGTCGAGAAGAACACCGGCAAGGATCCGTTCAACGCGCCGCAGAAGCTGCTGGACGCGATCAAGGCCAAGCGCTACGGCCAGTTCAAGGATCCTGTCCTGGGCACGGTGCCGGTCGACTTCCTGACCAGCGCCGACACCACCGGCGGCAATTCCGGTTCCGCTGTGATGAACCGTAACGGCGAGTTGATCGGCCTGAATTTCGACTCGACCTACGAGTCCATCACCAAGGACTGGTACTTCGATACCGCCATTACCCGCGCCATCCACATGGATATCCGCTACATGCTGTGGGTGATGGCCGAGGTGGACCACGCCGACAACGTGCTGAAGGAAATGACCATCAAGTATCCGGCCAAGTCCAAGTAAGCCGGGACGATCCCGATGCAAAAAGCCCCGTGTGCCGTGCGACGATCTTGAGCGTCGCATGCGCACACGGGGCTTTTTTCTTGTCCGGGCTTAGCGCGGATCCTGGCACTTGCGCGATGGGTTGGCGATGCTGCATTGCCACAGCCAGTACACGTGGACCTGCTCGCTCAGATTGGCCGTGAAGTTCACGCCCGGCGAGGTCAGCGTCAGCGTGATGGCGTCGCCGCTCAGGTCATACGGCGGCTCGTTGGTGCCCAACACCGCATTCAGGTTGGCGCCGCTGCCCAGCTTCAGCGTGATCTGGCTGTTGGCGATCAGGTAGGGCAGGTTGTTGGCGATGTATTGGCCTATCGGGAAGCTGCCGCCTGGATAGGTGACGACCTTGTCGGCCGGGATCAGACGGTTCAGGCCCACCAGCCAGTTCTGGTCGCGCTTGAAGAAGAAGTTCTGCGTGACGTTGCCCAAACCATTTTGCACGGCGCTGGCGATACCGGCGTCGACCTTGCCTTCGGCTTTGTTGATCAGGATGTCGCCGAGCACCGGCAATATCCAGCTGAGGTTGGAATCGCAATCGGTGGAAGTGTTCAGGGTGCCGGTGATGCCGACCTTGGTGGGCGGGATCACGCCATCAGCCGTGCCGTACTGCGCGGTGACGGCGATGTTTTTGTAGTCGGTGGTGTTGGTGCAGCTGTAGTTGATCACGCCCCACTTGGTGCCGCTGAACGACGAGGTGACACGATAGCTGAGGCCGGTCATGGTCGCAAACACCACGCCGCTCGCATCGGGACGCAACGTGAGGGTAGGGGTGCCGGTGACGGTGCCTCTGCCGAAAGTCGCGCCATGGCCGTTGATGGCGTTGGCGGCGGCCGCGTTCAAGCCGTTTTCGATCTGGCGGGGGACGTTCTGCGCTTCGACAATCAGGGCGCCCAGCGTGCCGTTGCCCCAGGGTTGCGAGTACGACAGGCTGCCGCCGTTCAGGCTGACGGTAGCGACGTTTTGTCCGGAGACGACGCGGGGGATGAAGTCGGCGTGTGCTGCGCCGGCCGCCAGGGCTGCGGCGAGAAACAGGATTTTTCGCATTCTTATGCTCCATATGGATTAAAAGGATGTTGCCAATTAATAATGACATATGAGCAATTTCAAATCAATAACAATGTTTTTTTTATAATGTTGTGTTTTTTTAAAATGTGTGGGTGGCGGCCCGCCAAATCTTGCTTATTCAGCTGAAAACTCGCATACTGCCGCGGCGCTATTTCCCACCCTGGCGGCCTTGGCCGCGCTACCTCCTGATCCGATGAACGATCCGCTTGTCCTGTTTGGCTTCGGCACTACGCCGCTTGAACTGCTCGGCTTTGTGCTGGCGGTGGGCACGGTGCTGTTCAACATCACCCAGCTGCACTGGGCCTGGCTGCTGTCTATCCTGTCGTCGGCGATATACGGCGTGGTGTTCTACGACGCCCGGCTGTACGGCGACATGGCGCTGCAACTGGTGTTTATCGCGGTGTCGGTATGGGGCTGGCAGCAGTGGCTGAGCGGCGTGCCGAGCACGGCCGAATCGCTGCCTGTGACGCGGCTGGACCGCCATGGCGGCTGGCTGGCCGTCGGCGGCTGGCTGCTGGGTTTCGGGCTGTTGTGGTGGTTCCTGTCGCACTACACGGATACCGATGTGCCGATGGCGGATGGCTTCCTGACCGCCGGCAGCCTGTTGGGACAGGTGCTGTTGTCGCGCAAAAAGCTGGAAAACTGGGTGGTATGGATCATCGTCGATGTGCTGTACGTGGCGCTGTACGTGCACAAGCACCTGATGTTGACGGCGGTGCTGTATGCGGTGTTCGTCGTCATGGCGATGATCGGCCTGCGCGCCTGGAGCATAGACGGCAAGGATCGCCGCATGGTGCTGGAATGAGCGCGGCGCCGCTGCGGGTGGCGGTACTGGGCACGACGTCGTCGGGCAAGTCGACGCTGGCCGCGGCGCTGGCCGATCACTATCAAACGCTGTGGGTGCCGGAGTATCTGCGCGAGTTCGTCGACACGGAAGAGCGGGTGCCGGTGGCGGAGGATCAGTTCCACATCGCCGCCACGCAGCGCGACCGCGAGGATGCGGCCGCGCCGCGCGCCCACAAGTATCTTTTTTGCGACACCGCACCGTTGATGACGCTGGTGTACGGCCGCCATTATTTCGGCGGCTTCGACCAGCAGCTGGCGGCGCTGGCGGCCACTCACCAGCAGGACTACGCCTTCACGCTGGTGACGGCGCCGGACATCCCGTGGGTGGAGGAAGGCCTGCATCGCGAATCCGAAGAGGTGAGCGTGATTATCGACCGCATGCTGCTGGACGAGTTGGCGGCGCGTGGGATACCCTATCTGCTGGTATCCGGCGATCCGGCTGAACGACTATCCCAAGTGGAGCGGCATCTACGATGAAAAAGCGGCTGGCGGCGATGTTGATGTGCGTATCCCCGCTGGCGCTGGCCGATACCGGCTACTACCTGGTCTCCACCTACGACGTGGAAGGCCAGCTCTCCCTCGACTACAAATACTGGAACGCCCACTACAAGGGGCTGACCGTGGCCGCGCCGGAAATCGGCATCGGCTACGGCGTCACGTCGCGCTGGTACACCGAGGTCTATGCCAAGTGGGTCAAGATCAACGGCGGCGCCGGCCATTGGGTGGAGACGGCGTGGCAGAACGACTATCTGCTGACGCAAGGCCAGTACGACTTCGACCTGGCACTGCACACCAAGCTGGAAAAGGCGCGCGACAACGCCGACGGCTACGCGCTCGAATGGGGGCCGGTGCTGCAGACGGAAATCGGCCGCACGCAGTTCAACGCCAACCTGTTCTTCCAGCGCGATTATCGCGTGGCGCCGAGTGGCGGCGAGCATCCGATGGAGCTGACTTATCAACTACAGGTCAAGCACAACTGGAAGCCGTGGTTTCAACCCGGCGTGCAGGCTTTCGGCGAGGTGGGGAAGTGGAATGACTGGCTGCCGTACCGGCAGCAGTCGCACCGCGCCGGACCGGCGGTGTTTGGGCACCGCGATATCGGCCGGCAGGAGATCAAGTACGAATTTGCTTACCTGATCGGCAGGAACTCGGCGCGCGCAGCGAAGAGTTTTTCGATGCGCGCGCAGCTGATCTTTTAGAAGTCCATCTGGGCCGACACGCGGAAGGTCCGCGTGGCGCCCGGCATCAGGTAGCCGCCCAGGTCCGGCGTCACATCGCGCCAGTAGAACTTGTCGAACGCGTTGTCGACGCTGGCGCGCAGCGTGGTCTGCATGCCGGCGATGCGGGTGGCGTAGGCGCCGCCCAGGTTCATCACGTGGTAGCCCGGCACGAATACCTGGTTCTCCTTGTCGAACGCTTTCTTGCCCGAGTAGACCCAGTTGGCGTTGACCGACAGGCCTGCCACTTGCGGTACGGCGTAGTCGGCGTACACGCTCGACTTGAAGGCGGCGACGTTGGTGACGCGTTTGCCGTCCAGGTCCGCCTGGCCGGTGTCGCGCTGGCGGGTGTTGAGCGCGGTGGCCGATACGCCCACCGTCAGGTCGCGCGAGGCGCGGCCGTTCAGGGCCATCTCCAGGCCGCGGTTCTGCGCCTGGCCGTTGCGCACCAGGTACTTCTGCGCGTCGGTGTATTCGAGGCCCTTGCGGATCTCGAACAGGGCGACGCTGGCGCTCAGGTCCGGATGGATGTCGGCCTTGACGCCCACTTCGACCTGTTTCGATTTGCCCGGCGCCAGTGCGAGGCCGACGTTCTTGGTGCCGATGCCGGCGACGCCGCCGTGCTCCAGACCCTGCGCATACGAGGTGTAGACCGAGACGTTGGGACGCAGGCTGTACACCAGCGCCACGTTCGGCAGCCAGAAGCCGACATCGGTGTGGGCGAACGGCAGCGTGGGGTCGACGATTTCGTCGCGCTTGACCTGCACGTAGCGCGCGCCGGCGTGCAGCTTTAGTTGCTCGTTGAGGCTGACGATGTCCTGCGCGAACAGGGCGCGTTCGTTGTCGCGGCGGCGCTCGGAGACCGGGCCGCTGCTGCCGCCCGCCGGTAGAACCACGATCGGATGGTAGATGTTGCTGAACGCGGTGTGGTCCGGGTTGGCCTGCACGTACAGGTAGTCGCCCCATTTCTCGCTGTTCTTGAACAGCGATGCGCCGCCGGTGAAGGCGTGCGCGATCGAGCCGGTGGTGAATTTACCCTGCACCAGCGCCTGCACGGTCAGCGGCGATTTCTTCTCGCCCAGGCTGACGTAGTCGTAGACGTCGTAGTCGCCATTGCCGCAGAAGCCAGGATACAGGCCTTCCGCGCCGCAGCCGTAAGGGAAGGCGGTGTAGTCGTCGCGCTTGAAGTTGTGCTGGTTGGCGCTGACGGTGGCGCTCCAGTCGGGCGTGAACTTGTATTCGAAGCGGGCGCCGATATTGCTGCTGGTGGTTTCCACCGGGCGGCTCCACGGCTGGTTGTTGAGCATGGTGTCGGCCGGGATGTTAGGCAGCGTCAGGTTGTTCAGCAGCTGGAAGCCGGGCGCGGTCACTTGCGATTTTTTCTGGTAGTCGGCGTCCACCTGCAGCAGCGCCTGCGGCGAGATCTTCCAGTCGAAGGCGGCCGAGACGAACTTGCGGTTGCCGTCCGCGCCCTTGATGTAGGAGCGCAGGCGTTCGGCGGCGGCGTTGAAGCGGTAGCCGAAGCGCGTGTCTTCAAAGCGGCCGCCCAGGTCGACGGCGCCGTACAGCGTGCCGCGCTCGCGCTCTTCCAGCACCACGGTGCGCACCGGCGTATCGGTCGGGCGCTTGGTGACGTAGTTGACGATGCCGCCCGGTGCGGATACGCCGGCTTGCAGGCCGGACAGGCCTTTGAGCACTTCCAGGCGTTCCTTGTTTTCCAGCGGGATTTGCGTTTCGCCAGGGATGGCCATGCCGTCCTTGCGGTAGCTGGAGGAATTGTCCAGCTTGAAGCCGCGGATGGAGAACTGTTCCGAGTAGCCGACCGCGTTGTAGGCGTCGCTCAGGCTGGCGTCGTATTTGGCGGCGTCGGTGGTGGAGCGGATTTGCAGGTCCAGCATCTGCTGCGAGCTCAGCACGCTGACCGAGGCCGGGGTTTCCAGCAGCGGTGCGTTGGAGAAGCCGGCCACGGAGGCGCGGCTGGCCTGCGCCTTGGCGCCGGTGATCACCACTTCGGGCAGGGCTTGCTCGGGGGCGGAGGTTTCAGCGACGGCGGCGCCTGGAAAAGCCTGTAATACCGCCATGGCGATGACGGAAACTGCAAATTTTGGTGTGGACATATGGACTCTCTACGTGTTCGGCTGGAACCGCGAAGAGAGCCATCAAAGGAGGGGAGAACTACTTTGCGCTTTCCTTCGCTGGCATTATCCAGATCAGGTACGAAGGGTATCTCTCACCCGGCAGCAAAGCTCCAGGACCCCTAGCGAGGCCGTAGTGTAGCACAGGCGCGGGTTGCGGTGCCGTGCGCCGCGTTCCGCGCCGCGCCGCTAAACTTGCGCTTTGCGCCGCAGGGCGCCAACGAAGCAGTCACAGCTTTTATCGGAGGCGCCGTCATGTCGGTACATTTTGGCGACACCTTGCTGCATCGTGCAAGTGAAAGGTTAGGAATGAGGCAGTCGTATCACGAGGGAAGCTGGTTTGCCGTGCCGTTGCTGGATGGCGGCTATGGCTGGGGTTTGGTGGCGCGCTTGTCGCCGGGCAGCAAGATCATGCTGGCGTATCTGTTCGGCCCCAAGCTGCCGCGTTTGCCATCGCTGGAAGAGCTCGCCACGCTGCGGCCGCAGGATGCGGTCAAGGTGTTGCGCGTCGGCGATATGGCGCTGGCCAGCGGCCATTGGCCGGTGCTGGGCGATGCGCTGGAATGGGATCCGGCGCAGTGGCCGGTGCCGCAGTTCCTGCGCCGCGCCGACGCGCTCAAGCGCGCCTGGCGCGTGACGTATTCGGACGCCGACCCGAGCCGTTCGGAGCGGGAGGAATCCGTGCCTTACGATACGCCGGGGCTGGAGACGGATTCGCTGTATGGCTACGGCTCGACCGAGCTGCTGCTGACCCGGCTGCTGGAGCCGCTGGACCATCCGATCAACCGCAGCGGCGCCAGCGCGTAGTCTCCGCTTAGTCGCAGTCGACGTTCCAGGCCGCGTACTCGCCGCGGTGGCGGCGCACGGCCACACGGGCCACAGTGTCGCGGTCGCTTTCAAATACCAAACTGAACATCACGGGCGCGCCGGCCGCCGGCGCCGCCGGTGCGATCGCGCGCAGCGTGAACGGCAGTGCGCGCTGGCGGATGCAGCGCGAGTTGCCGGCGAAGAGCAGGCGCGCGCGGCTCAGCAGTTCGGCATGCTGGCGCAGCAGCGCCACCACGTCCTCCGGCCGCACCGCCTGGTCCATCAGCACGGTGTGCTGGACGGCGCTGCAGATGGTGTTGGGCTGGGCCAGCCACACGTGCCAGGTCGGTTCCTGCGCCGTTACGCTCCAGCGGCCGTCCTTGGGCGCCTTGGCGTCGTAGATGAAGCTGGAGCGTATCTGCCGGCACAGGTCGACCGCCGAATGGCGCGGCGCCGAATCGACGCGGGCGATCACCTGCCACGGCTTGCCGCGCTGGCGCTGGATGTCGAAGGCCGGAGCGAACAGCGGCATCATCGGGCGCGCGCCGTGCGATTCGGCCACCATTTTCTGGTGGAAGTAGATGTCGAAGGAATCGCGTTCCTCTTCGGTCGGCGCGCGTTGTTCGATGCGCGGCGGCGGCGCGGGCTTGGCGGCCACGGCGTGGCCGGCTGCGGTCAGCAGCAGTGCGATCGTGATAGCCCGCATCAAACCGCCTTCATCACGATCTGGATCAGCAGGCCGCCGCCTTCGCGGTTGCGCACTTGCAGTTCGGCGCCGTGGCGCAGCATCACGCGGTCGACGATGGCCAGGCCCAGGCCGGCGCCGTTGGCCTGGCCGCGCGCGGCGTCGAGCCGGGTGAAGGGCTTGAGCAGCTGTTCGATCTGGTCGTCCGGCACGCCGTTGCCGTGGTCCTGCACTTCGACCACCACGCGGCGCGAGGTGTGCATGCCCTTGATGCTGCACTTGATGTCGATCTCGGTCAGCTCGCTGCCGGGCGTCTTGCCGTAGCGGCGGGCGTTCTCGATCAGGTTGTTGATGACGCGCTTGATGTCGGTGGCGTTGCCCATCACGTGGGCGTTGGGCGCGATGTCGGTGCTGATGCGCACGTCCGGCAGGCGCTCGGCCTCATGCGCGGTGTCGCTCAGCAGCTCGCTGAGGTCGACGTTGATGAAGCTCGATACCTCGGTCGGCTTGGCGTAGTCGAGGAACTGGCCGATGATGGCGTCCATCTGGCCGATGTCGGACTGGATGCCTTCGCGGGCCTCGTTCGACAGGTTGGCCATCTCCACTTCCAGCTGCATGCGCGCCAGCGGCGTGCGAAGGTCGTGCGAGATGCCGGCCAGGATCACGGCGCGGTCGGACTCCACCTGCTGCAATTGCGTCACCATCTGGTTGAAGCTGCGGTTGGCTTCCATGATCTCCATCGGGCCTTTTTCCGGCAGGCGTTCGGGGCGCTTGCCCTGGGCGAAGGCGCGCGTGGCCTGCGTCAGGCGGCGCAGCGGCAGGTTGATCAGGCTGGAGATGAAGGCCGCGCCCAGCAGCGACACCACCGACACCACGCTGGCCCAGCCCAGCCACTGGATGCCGGTCAGGCCGCGGATGCGCTCGCGTTCCAGCATCAGCCAGTAGGCGTCGTCGTCGATCTTGAAGCTGACCCAGAAGCCGGCCACGCCGTTGACGCGCGCGGAGAAGCGGGTGTCGGCGCCCAGCTTGGCCTTGACCAGCTTCTGGATGTCGGGCATCAGCGCGTTGTCGGGTGGCGGATCGACCTTGTCGTCGTCCTCCAGCGTGAACACGCGGATGCCTTCGTTAGAGACCAGGTCGAACAGCAGCTCGCGCCGCAGTTCCGGCGCCGAGTGGGTGAGGGCGGCGTGCGTGATCGTCACCACCGAGATCACCTGGGAAGAGATTTGCTGCACCTGCGGCTCGTGCTGCACCACGCTGATCATGCCGACCCAGGCCGTCATGCTGGTGGTGGTCAGCGCGCCCAGCAGGAAGAAGGTGCGCCAGAACAGGCCGCTTTTAAGGCTGGCCGCCCGAAACGTAAAAGGGAACTTCGACTTCATGCGCGCGTCCGCGCCTTAGCGCGGCTGCCCCTCCGGAATGAACACATAGCCCAGGCCCCAGACGGTCTGGATGTACAGCGGGCTCGACGGATCTGGCTCGATCAGCTTGCGCAGGCGGGAGATCTGCACGTCCAGGCTGCGGTCGAACACTTCGTATTCGCGGCCGCGCGCCAGTTCCATCAGCTTTTCGCGCGACAGCGGCTGGCGGGCGTGGCGGGCGAATACTTTTAGTACCGAAAACTCGCCGGTGGTCAGCGGCACGGTTTCGCCGTTTTTCTTCAGCGTGCGGGTGCCCAGGTCCAGCACGAACTGGCCGAACTCGAACGATTGCGGGGTTTCCGACGGCGCGCCCGGGATCTCGTCCGGGCCGCGGCGGCGCAGCACGGCGCCGATGCGGGCCACCAGCTCGCGCGGGTTGAAGGGCTTGGGCAGGTAGTCGTCGGCGCCCATTTCGAGGCCGACGATGCGGTCCACGTCCTCGCCCTTGGCGGTCAGCATGATGATCGGCGTCTGGTCGCCGGCGCCGCGCAGGCGGCGGCAGATCGACAGGCCGTCTTCGCCCGGCAGCATCAGGTCCAGCACCAGCAGGTCGTAGCGCTCGCGCAGCCACAGCTTGTTCATCGCGGTGGCGCTCTCGGCTGTGAAGACGTTGAAGCCCTGCTCGGTCAGGTAGCGGCGCAACAGGTCGCGCAGGCGGACGTCGTCGTCCACTACCATGATCTTGGCCTGATGGCCATGCTGGTTGGCGGGGGTGTTGCCGGATTCAGTCGTTGTGCTAGTCATTTGGCTGCCAGATTTGTCATATTCATGTTGCTATGGTAACGTCATAATCGGACTTGCGAAAACGTCTGTGACAACCCATTACAAAGTGTTACAAACTTTACCCAATTCGTCTTACCCCCTCAGGTAAAGCATCATACACTCTGGGCATAGATTCAGCTTTTTAGGAACGCCATGGGCATCGATCACAAAAAACACTACGCGGCAGCAAGCGCAACTTTTTGCGTTCGTACCCTGCTGGGTGTTCTGCTGCTGAGCGGCAGCGCCATGGCTTACGATAATTCGGCCGACCGCGACCCGCCGCGCCGCGAAGATCCGCGCAGCCTGCCTGCGCGCGAAGTGCAGCCGGTGCGTCAGGAGCGCCAGGCCGAACCCCGCCCGCTCGATCCGCGCAGCTACGACGCCCGCGCGGAAGAGCAGCGCCGCGCCATGCAGGAAGCCGGCCGCAACGCCGAAATGAGCCGCCGCGCCGGCCGCCTGACCCCCGACGAGCGCCGCGATCTGCGCCGCCAGATCAATGAAGTGGGTCAGGATATCTACGCCAACCCGCCGCGCCACTAGCCGCTTGCTGTTGCGTATTGCTCCCATGTTATTTATTGAACATTGATCTGTAGCAATAAGTTCACACTTTTGGCGTCGACGTCACTAAAATCGCTTTCTTTTTCTTGGCCCAAGTGTAATATTAATTAATTACACGCAATGCCTTTCGGCCGCGTGCCGTTCGGAGGAAGACTGTGGTTCAACCGCTAGCACCTGCAGCGCCAGGAGAGGAGTCGCACGCTCCGGCCGCAGGCTTGCCTATCGGACTGGCCAAGCGCCCGGACGGCGTCTACATTGACATGTCCCTGTCGCCGCTGACGCTGGCCGCAGCCATCAATGAAGTCTTCCATTCCCACAGCTATTTCGTCGGCCTGAACTACCCGGTGCTGGTCAAGGCGCTGTACGGCGTCGGTCCCGACCTGGGCAAGCCGGGCATGACGCGGCTGGCGAACGATCTGAGCGCGATGTCGGACGAGCGCATCGCGCTGTACAAGCAACCCAAGATGGGGCGCGGCTACGCCGAATACTATTTCGAGACGCTGTATCTGGAGGAGATCACGCTGCCCGACGGCACCGTGATCCCGGAACGGCCGACCCGGCTCGATGTCGACGAATTCGTGGCTGAGATGTGGAACAAGGGCATCCTGTTCGGCATCGAGGTGGCTGCGGTGGCGGCGGCCATCGCGTCCACCAAGGCCGACCGCATCACCGTGGCCACCGAGCTGGAACCCGAGCCGGGCCAGGACGCCACCGTGGTCGAGGTGTCGTCCGACCTGCACCGCAGCGACGCGCCCAAGGCCAGGGCCGACGGCCGTATCGACCTGGGCAGCTTCCAGAACCGCTTCCCGCAGATCAAGGCCAATGTGCGGCTGCTGAAAAAGCTGCCGGCCGTGCCGGGCCATCCGGGCTTCGACCTGGCCGGGCGCATGACGCCGGCCGAGCAGCCCAAGGACTTGACGCTGCGCTTCTTCGCCGGCGACGGCACCGAGGCCAAGGAGCTGGAGGACGGCGAGTATCTGGTATCGACCCGCGAAGGCTTCCTCAACGTCGACGCCAAGTCCAACCGCATTTCCATCACCGACAAAATCGTCAGCATGGATGGCGTCAGCGGACGCACCACCGGCAACCTGGAACTGGCCGGCGCCTACGAGGAGTTCGGCGACGTGCAGGAACAGCGCGACGTCACCGGCGGCGACATCACGGTGCACGGCAACGTCTACGGCAATATCCACTCGCGCGGCGGCACCGTGGTGCTGGACAAGAACCTGGTCAGCGGCAGCATCGCCAACACGGCCGGCAGCATCACCGTGACCGGCGTCGCCTCCAACTCGGTGATCCATACTGGTAAAGGCGCGGTGCACATCGGCCGCGCCGAGAACTGCGTCATCTCCGGCACCATCGTGACGCTGGGCGAGGCCTCCAATTGCGAGATCATCGCCGATGAAATCCGCATCGAGGTGGCCGAGGGCTGCGCGGTGGCGGGGCGCAACGTGGAAATCGACAGCGCCGGCCCGCGCCGCCGCACCGAGATGGTGGTCTATGTGCTGGTGAAGGATGTCAGCCAGTTCGACCAGGAGATCGCCGACCTGGAGTTGCGGGTGGCCGCTTTCGACCAGGCCAACCAGGGTTACCAGCAGGAGGTGGACCGCATCGCCGCCATTCCGGACGTGCGCCGCTACCTGGCGCTGGCCACCAAGCTGCGCACCCAGGAGCTGCAGCTCACTCCCGAACAGGGCCAGCACCTGCGCAAGATCGCGGGCGCGGTGGCGGCGGAGCTGCAAGCCATCGCCAAGCTGCGCACCGACCTGCAGGCAGGCCAGACGCAGTTGAAGCTCTTGCAGGACAAGCTGGCCCGCGTGATCGAGCAGAAGGTGGAGGCGGCCGGCATCGCACGCTGCGGCCTGCGCATGGTCAGCGGCGAGACCACGGTGCGCACCATGCCGTTCCAGGCCGATGTTGCGGCGCTCACGCAGCTGCCGGCCAAGGATATCAAGCAGCGCCTGCGCGGTACGCCCAACGGCGGCGAACTGCTGTTCTGCGACGGCGCCGGCTCGCTGGACTGGCATTTGAATCCGCGTCTGCGGCCTGTGGCTGGCTAGCCATGGTGCGCGCACAAGGCCTGCGGTTCATGCTAATCTAGAAATAACATTAAAAAAGTGAAGAAGTGCCGCTGCGGCGGCGTTTCGACGTACATCTTCCTGGGGATTACTGTGTCAGATGACGCGACGGCGATGGAACCAAGCGCGGAGAACGATCTGCCATCAGCGATCGTCAAACGCGCCGACGGCGTCTACTTTGCCGCCGACGCTACGGCCGTGTCCTGCCTGGCGGCGGTCAGCCAGGTCTTCCTCGGCAGCGCCTATTTTGCCAACCTCGATTACGCGATCTTCATCAAACTGCTCTACAATTGCGGCCCCGACCTGCCGGCCAGCCTGACCAGCAAGCCGCTGGTGCGCTTCGCCGACAGCATCGAGCCTTTCCATCCGCCGCGCCGCGCGCTGTACAAGTCCGTCAAGATCATCAACGGCGAGGCCGAGTACTATTTCGAGCCGGTGTTCTTCGAGATTCCGGACATGCCGCTGCAGCCGGCGCGCCTGAACTTCGACGAATTCGTCTCCGACATGTGGGTCAAGGGCATACGCTTCGGCATCGATGCGCCGGCCGTGCGCGACGTGATCGCCAACGGCCGGCTGGCGCGCATCATCGTCGCGCGCCGCCTCAACGCCACGCCGGGGCGCGACGCTTCCATCGTGGAAGTGTCGGCCGATATCCACCGCAGCAACGCGCCGCGCGAAAAATCGGACGGCAAGCTCGATCTGCAGGCCTTCCAGAACCGCTTCCCGCAGGTGAAGCCCAACGTCAAGCTGCTGCGCAAGGTGCCGCGTACGCCGGGTGTGCGCGGCTTCGAACTGTCGGGGATCGTGCTGGAGCCGCCGGCGCCCAAGGACATCGAATTGAGCAGCGTGGCCGGCGAGGGCACGGTGATCGAGAACCTGCGCGACGGCGAATTCCTGGTGTCGGCGGTGGAGGGCTTCCTCAGCGTGGATCCGGCCACCAAGCGCCTGTCGATCGGCCCCAAGATCATCAGCCGCGAGGGCGTCAGCGCGCGCACCACCGGCAACCTGCAGCTGACCGGCGAGTACGAAGAGTTCGGCGATGTGCAGGAACAGCGCTCCGTCGACGGCGGCAACATCACCATCCACGGCGACGTATTCGGCATCATCAACTCGCGCGGCGGCGACATCGTCCTGAGCCGCAACCTGATGGGCGGCACCTGCACCAACGCCGACGGCGGCATACGGGTGCAGGGCGTGGCGTCGGGCGCAGTGCTGCAAACGAAACGAGGCGAGGTGACGCTGGCGCGCGCCGAGAGCTGCATCATCTCCGGCACGCGGGTGGTGATCGGCGAGGCGAGCAACTGCGAGATCCTGGCGGAGGAAGTCGTCATCAAGGTGGCCGAGGGCTGCGCCATCGCCGCGCGCAAGATCGAGATCGCCAGCGCCGGGCCGCGCAAGCAGAACGAGATGCTGCTCTACACGCTGGTGCCGGACACTTCCAAGTTCGAGAAGAAGATCGCGGAATTGCAGCCCAAGGTGCAGCATGCCGCGCACGAAGCCAATCTGCGCAAGGCGGAGATCGACGCGATCACCGGCCAGACCGAAGTCCGCAACTACCTGACGCTGGCCACCCGCGTGCGCAAGCGCGAGGTGATGCTGACGCCCGAGCAGGAGCCGCTGTTCCACAAGATGGCGGCGGCGGTGGGGCCGTCGCTGAGGGCGGTGGCGAAGATTTCGCTGGCGATGAAGGCGGCGCAGATTCAGCAGGAGCAAGCGCAGGAGGAGGTCAACCAGGTGCAGCGGCAGAAGCAGGCGATCATGCACGGCTCGCGCTGCATGGTGCAGATGCTGACCGGCGATGTACTGCTGCGGACCATGACCTTCATCCCGGATGGCCCGCCGGCTTACGACCGTCCGGCCAAGGAGGTCAAGGCCAAGGTACGCACCACGGCGGCCGGCATGGTGACAATCTACTCGGGCGCGACGGGGCCTATCGCCTGGGCGCCGGAGACGGACTGATCCCGCCGCAGCGTCGCCACCAGTTCGCGGGCGTGGCGCGGCAGCGCGTCCAGGTCGCGCACGCAGATCAGCAGTTTGCGGTCGGCCCATTCATCGCTTAATTTCAGCACCAGCAGACGGTCGGCGTCGGCGCTGCGGCGGGCCGCGGTTTCCGGCATCAGCGCCAGCCCGGCGCCGCTGGCCGCCATGCGGCATACCGCTTCGAAGCTGCGCAGGCGGATCTTGCAGTGCATGTGCAATCCCAGTCGCGATGCCTGTCCTGCGGCGTACTGCTGGAAGGCGCTGTCGCCGGCCAGGCCGATGAAGTCGTGGGCCAGGGCGTCGGCGTAGCGGATGCTGCTGCGCCTGCGGTACTGCCGCGCCAGCGGATGGCTGCGCGCCATCACCAGCGCCAGTCTGTCGTCGCGGAAGGCGAAGGTTTGCAGCGCCTCCACATTGGCCGCATCGCTGACGATGCCGATGTCGGCGGCGCCTTCGGCCACGGCCTGCACGATGTCGCGGCTCAGGCGCTCCTCAAGATCGATGCCCAGCTGCGGATGCGCGGCGAGGAAGGTTGCCAGCGCGTCCGGCAGGAACTCGGTCATGGCGGAGGTGTTGCACAGCAGCCGGATGCGGCCTTTGAGGCCGGAGGCGAATTCGGCCAGGTCGGCCTGCATGTCGTTCACCTGGCGGGCGATTGCGCGCGCGTGGTGGAGCAGTGCGCGGCCGGCTTCGGTGGGCTCGGCGCCGCGTCGGCCGCGTTGCAGCAGCGGCACGTCCAGTGCCTGCTCCATGCCGCGTATGCGGGCGCTGGCCGAGGGCAGCGCCAGGTGCGCCAATTGCGCGCCGGCGGTGATGCTGCCGCTTTCGGCGATGTGGACGAATAGTTTGAGGTCGGTGAGGTCGAAGCGCATGGTCTCTGCCTATGGAATTGACGAAGTCTGGCTGAGTATATTCCAGATTTTCAGACGCCTCGCGTTGCGCCACAATGGTGCTCATGGATACTTCATACATTTTTATTGCGCTGGTGTTTGTCCTGGCGGGCATGGTCAAAGGCGTGACCGGCATGGGTTTGCCGACGGTCGCGGTGGCGCTGTTGACGTTGAAGATGTCGCCGCTGGAGGCAGCCGCACTGTTGATTGTGCCTTCGTCCGTAACGAATGTTTGGCAGCTGGCGGCGGGGGCGGCGCTGTATCCGCTGTGGCGGCGCCTGCGGGCCATGCTGCTGGCGGTCTGCGTCGGCACGGCGCTGGCGGCGACGTTGGCAGGCGGCGCGGATGGCGCCGCGTGGAGCGGGGCGGTGCTGGGACTGGCGTTGCTAGGCTACGGCGTGCTGGGTCTGGCCGGCTGGCGCTGGCGGGTGGCTCCCCGCGCAGAGCGTTGGCTCGGGCCGCTGGCGGGCGTCGCCACCGGCGCGCTGGCCGGCGTTACCGGCGTGTTCGTCATGCCGGCGGCGCCGTATCTGCAAGCGCTGGCGCTGGAGAAGGACGATCTGGTGCAGGCGATGGGACTGGCCTTTACCGTGTCGACGCTGGCGCTGGCGGTCATGCTGGCGTATCAGGGCGCTTGGCATGCAGCGGCGGCGGGCGCGTCATGTCTGGCGCTGCTGCCGGCTGCGGGCGGCATGCTGCTGGGGCAGTGGCTGCGCGGCCGCATGGCTCCCGCGTTGTTCCGCCGCTGCTTCTTCGCCAGCCTGCTGGCGTTGGGCGCGCATCAATGCCTGCGGGCCTTTGCTGGCTGACCTCTACAAACTGACCTTGCCGCGCAGCTGTTTGCGTTCCCCGTCCTTGCTCTTGCCGTCCAGCCGCTTGCGCTGCGAACTGCGGGTGGGCCGGGTAGGGCGGCGCACGGCAGGCAGCACGGCCACGCTGTCGACCAGCTCCTGCAAGCGGCGCAATGCTTCCTCCTTGTTGGCCTCCTGGCTGCGCGACTGCTGCGCCTTCAGCACCACCACGCCATCCTTGGTGATGCGCTGGTCGCGCATGGCCAGCAGGCGTTCCTTGATGTGCTCCGGCAGCGACGAGCCGACGATATCGAAGCGCAGGTGCACCGCGCTGGAAACCTTGTTGACGTTCTGCCCGCCCGGCCCCTGGGCGCGGATCGCGGTGAACTCCACTTCATTCGGATCGATCACGGCGCAAACCTGACCGGCTGCGCCACGGACCACGACTCGCCTTCGGTATCGTGTGTGCGGCGGCTGACGATGTCGCGGAACAGCGGATGCTGCAAGGCTTCCTCGGTGCGTAGCACGGGCGTGACGCAGCAGTCGGCGTCGGCGAAGGCCTCCGTCCATTGCGCCAGCGTGCGCGCGGCGAACACCGCGTCCAGCTCCGCCTTGAGCGCCATCGCGTCCTCGCCGCCGACCTGCTGGCCCAACTGCCAGTGGCGCGGCTTCAGGTCCGGCCGTTGCAGCACGTCGCAGCAGGCCTGCCAGAACTTGAGCTCCAGCGCGCCGACCGCCATGTAGCGGCCGTCGGCCGTGCGGTAGACGTTGTAGCAGGGGACGCCGCCAGTCAGCAGATCGCGGCCCGGCGCGGCGGGCGCGCCGTTGTTGACGGCCACCAGCGGCATGATGTTATGCGCCATCACGGCGGCCGTCATCGAGACATCGACCATGCGCCCCGCGCCACCCATCTTGACCGCGACCAGCGCCGCCAGGATGCCCTGCAGCGCAGACTGCGCGCCGCCCAGCAGGTCGCCCACCTGCAGGTTGGGCAGCGCCGGCACGCCGTCGGCGCCGGCGTTCTGGTCCAGCATGCCGGCATAGCCGATGTAGTTGATGTCATGCCCCGCCAGCAGCGCGTAGGGGCCGTGCTGGCCGTAGCCTGAGATCGCGCACATCACCAGCTTGGGATTACGCTCGCGCAGCGTGTGCCAGCCCAGTCCCAGCTTGTCCATCACGCCGGGGCGGAAGCTCTCGACCAGCACGTCGGCCGTCTCCACCATCGCCAGCAGCTGCTCGCGGTGGGCGGCGTCCTTCAGGTCCAGCCGCACCATCCGCTTGCCGCGATTGACGGCGACGAAGAACTGCGACACCTCGTTGCGCACCGGCCCCATGGCGCGCGCGTAGTCGCCGGGACCGGGGTCTTCGATCTTGATCACTTCCGCACCCATGTCCGCCAGGTGCATGGTGGCGACGGGGCCGGGCAGCAATCGCGTCAGGTCCAGCACGCGGATGCCGCTGAGAGGGAGTTCTGTATTCATGGATTCATTGTAGCAAACCAGCAACCGCGAGCCCGGCGAATGTTGACGTTGCTCAACGACCGCTTTGGAACGCAAAGGTAGGATGGCATATGCCTGTTACCGCACGTCCCGGACGAAAGGATCATCATGCCTTCATTGACTACGCAATCCGCCAGCGCCGACCAAACCGCCGTCGTCGCCGCCAACCAGTATCTGGTGTTCCGGCTGGGCGGCCTTGATTACGCGCTGGACTTCACCAAGGTGCAGGAGCTGCGGCCCTTGAAGGCGCTGGAGCGCTTTTCATCGGAAGGGGAGATCGTGGCCGGGGTGGCCGTGTCGCGTGGCGTCATCATGCCTATCGTCGACATGCGCATCGCCTTCGGGCCGCGGCCGCCGGAGCACGATCCGCTGACGGACGTGATCATCCTCAAGCTGTCTAGCTGCGTGATGGGGATGGTGGTGGACGGGGTGACGGATATCGTCCCGCTGACGCTGGGACAGATCAAGCCGATACCGGGTGCCAGCGCGGTGGAGTACCTGGTCGGCATCGGTGAAGCGGACGGGCGCCGGCTGATCGTGGTCGACATCGATAAGCTGATGTCGATCCAGAAGGTTCAAGTCGGCGCCCGCCAGGCAGCTTAGGCGAGGGCTTCGAGCTGCTCCTGCAGCTCCAGCCATTCCGCTTCCAGCTGGCCGAGGTCCTTGGTGAAGAAGGACTGATCGGCCAGCAGCTGTTTCAGCTTGGCCTTGTTGGCCGCGTCGTAGATCGACGATTCGCCCAGGGCCGCGTCCACATCGGCCTTCTGCGCGCTGCGCTTGGCGATCTGGTCGTCCAGGCGCTTGATCTTCTGCTCCAGCGGCTTGCGCAGCGTAGCCAGGCGCTGGCGGTCTTCGGCCTGCTGGCGCTTCTGATCCTTGCTGACCGCAGCCGGCGCGGGAGCGGACGGCGGCGCGACCGGCGAGGTGACGGGGAAGTCGGTCTTGTTGGCCTTGCCCGCAGCCGGCAGCACGTCGGTGCCCTTACCCAGCTTGGTCTTGAACAGCCAATCCTTGTAGTCGTCCAGATCGCCGTCGAACGGCTGCAGCTTGCCGTCGGCAACGATGATGAATTCGTCGGTGGTGGCGCGCAGCAGGTGGCGATCGTGGGAGACCACTACCAGCGTGCCTTCGAACTGCGCCAGTGCTTCGGTCAGCGCCTCGCGGGTTTCCAGGTCCAGGTGATTGGTCGGTTCATCGAGCAGCAGCAGGTTGGGGCGCTGCCAGACGATCAGGGCCAACGCCAGGCGAGCCTTCTCGCCGCCGGAGAACGGCGCGATCGAACTAGTCACCATCGTGCCCGGGAAGTTGAAGCCGCCCAGGAAGTTGCGCAACTCCTGCTCGCGCACGGTCGGCGCGATCTTCGCCAGGTGCCACAGCGGCGATTCGTCGTGGCGCAGCATCTCCACCTGGTGCTGGGCGAAGTAGCCGATGTTGAGGCCCTTGCCCATGGTGGCGTCGCCGGTCAGCGGCGACAGTTCGCCGGCGATGGTCTTGATCAGCGTCGACTTGCCGGCGCCGTTCACGCCCAGCAGGCCGATACGCTGGCCGATCTGCAGCGAGAACTTGATCTTGTTGACGATGGTCTTGTGGGTGATGTCGCCGGTCTCTTCGTTCTCGATCTTGTAGCCGGCATCGACGTTTTCCATCACCAGCAGCGGATTCGGGGCGCTGAGCGGCTCGCGGAATTCGAACGAGAATTCGGCGGCGGCGCGCAGCGGCGCCAGTTCTTCCATCTTGGCCAGCGCCTTCATGCGGCTCTGCGCCTGGCGGGCCTTGGAGGCCTGCGCCTTGAAGCGGTTGACGAAGGACTCCAGGTGGGCGCGCTTGCGCTGCTGCTTTTCCAGCGCGCCGGCGGCCAGGATCATCTGCGCTGCGCGCTGGCGTTCGAAGGACGAGTAGTTGCCCGAGTAGCGCTTCAGTTTGCGCTCGTCGATATGCACCACCACGTTGACCACTTCATCGAGGAAGTCGCGATCGTGGGAGATGATGAGCAGCGTGCCGGCGTAGCGTTTGAGCCAGTCTTCCAGCCAGATGATGGCGTCCAGGTCCAGGTGGTTGGTCGGTTCATCGAGCAGCAGCAGGTCGGAAGGGCACATCAGCGCCTGCGCCAGGTTCAGGCGCATGCGCCAGCCGCCGGAGAAGCTGGCCACCGGTTGCTGCATCTGGTCGATCGAGAAGCCCAGGCCGAGCAGCAGCTGTTCGCCGCGCGATTGCACGGTGTAGGCGTCGGCGTCGGCCAGCGCGCTGTAGATCTCGCCGATGGCGATGCCGTTCTCGGACGATTCAGGCTCCGATTCAAGGCGGGCCAGTTCAGCCTCCAGCTTGCGCAGGGTGACGTCGCCGTCGATGGCGTAGTCGAGTGCCGCGCGGTCCAGCGGAGGGGTTTCCTGCGCCACGTAAGCGACGCGCCATTTGGCCGGGAAGTCGATCTCGCCCTGGTCCGGGTGCAGCTCGCCGCGCATCATCGCGAACAGGCTGGATTTGCCGGCGCCATTGGCGCCGATCAGGCCAATCTTGTCGCCGGGGTTGAGGGTGACATCGACCTGTTCCAGCAGCGGCTTAATACCGCGCATCAGGCTTACTTGAATAAAGCGAATCATTGGTTCTTGTTCTTCTTAAAGTTTAAGCTGGTCTGCGGTCAGCAGGAATACCATGTCGTCGCCGTTGCTGGTGGTGAGCCAGGTCAGGCCCAGTTCACCGAAGGCCGCTTCGGCGAACTCGCGCTCATTGCCGATTTCGACGATCAGGATGCCGTCATCGGTCAGGCGCTCGGCGGCGCCGGCGACGATCTTGCGCACCAGGTCCATGCCGTCCTTGCCGCCATCGAGCGCCAGTTCAGGCTCGGCGCGGTATTCCATCGGCAGCTTGCTCATCGACGACGAGTTCACATACGGCGGGTTGGTGATGATCAGGTCGTACTTCTTGTCCGGCACATTGGCGTACAGGTCGGACTGGATCAGCGTCAGACGGTCTTCCAGCTTGTAGGTGGCGACGTTTTTCTTCGCCACTTCCAGCGCGTCGGCCGAGATATCGACCGCGTCCACGTGCGCGTCCGGGAAGGCGTCGGCCAGCATGATGGCCAGGCAGCCGGAGCCCGTGCACAGTTCCAGCACATTGCTGACGTTTTCAGGCTCGTTGACCCACGGCGCGAAGTACTGCGGGATCAGTTCCGCGATGAAGGAGCGCGGCACGATGGTGCGCTCGTCCACGTAGAAGCTGTAGGTGCCCAGCCAGGCTTCGTTGGTGATGTAGGCAGCAGGCACGCGCTCGTTGGTGCGGCGGTCGATGACAGCCATGACCGCGGCGATTTCCTCCGGCAGCAGCTTGGCGTCCAGGAACGGGTCCAGGTGATCCAGCGGCAGCTTGAGCGTGTGCAGGATCAGGTAGGCCGCTTCATCGAAGGCTTCGACGCTGCCATGGCCGAAGAACAGCTTGGCGGTGTTGAAGCGGGTGACGGCATAGCGCAACAGGTCGCGCGGCGTGGTGAAAGGAGTCGTGTTCATGGCTATCTCGGTAAAACAGTAATCGGTTTGCGCACGCCGCGCCGCCAGCCTGCGGGACTCAGGCCAGCAGGTTCTCCAGCGTACGGCGGTAGATATTCTTCAGCGGATCGACAAAACGCAGCTCGATATGCTCGTCGATCTTGTGGATACTTGCGTTGGGAGGCCCGAATTCTATCACCTGAGGGCAGATCTGAGCGATAAAGCGTCCATCCGAGGTGCCGCCGGTGGTCGACAATTCGGTGTCGACGCCCGTTTCGGACTTGATCGCGGCGGCCAGCGCATCGCTCAAGGTGCCGCGCGGCGTCAGGAAGGGCAGGCCGCTCAGCGCCCATTTCAGGTCGTAGTGCAGATTGTGCTTGTCCAGGATGGCGTGCACGCGGCGCTTCAGTTCCTCGTGGGTGCTGGCGGTCGAGAAGCGGAAGTTGAAGTCGATGACCATCTCGCCCGGGATCACGTTGTTGGCGCCCGTGCCTGCGTTAATGTTGGACATCTGCCAGGAGGTCGGCAGGTAGTACTCGTTGCCTTCGTCCCAGCGTTCGGCCACCAGGTCGGCCAGCGCGGGCGCGGCCAGGTGGATAGGGTTGCGCGCCAGCTGAGGGTAGGCGATGTGGCCTTGCACGCCCTTGACCGTCAGGCGGCCGGACAGCGAGCCACGGCGGCCGTTCTTGATCATGTCGCCCAGGGTCTCGTCGGAGGTCGGCTCGCCGACGATGCAGTAGTCCAGCGTCTCGCCGCGCTCCTTGAGGATATTGCAGACCACCACGGTGCCGTCGATGGCCGGGCCTTCCTCGTCGCTGGTGATCAGGAAGGCGATCGAGCCTTTATGGTCGGCGTGGGCGGCGACGAACTCCTCGCAGGCCACCACGAAGGCGGCGATCGAGGTCTTCATGTCGGCGGCGCCACGGCCATACAGCTTGCCGTCGCGGTGGGTCGGGTTGAAGGGTTCCGAGCGCCATTGCTCGACAGGGCCGGTCGGCACCACGTCGGTATGGCCGGCGAACACCAGCACCGGCGAGGTCGTGCCGCGGCGCGCCCACAGGTTGGTGACGCCGTTCGATTCGATCACTTCGCAGGCAAAGCCCAGCGGCGACAGCAAATCGATCAGGTGCTGCTGGCAGCCTTTATCGTCCGGCGTTACAGAGGAGAGGGCGATCAGCTTTTCGGTCAGCGCCAGGGTCTTGGAAGGAGTCATGTTTATTTGTCGAAGATTTGTTTGTACTGGGCGTCGGAGAAGGACACGGCGAAGGTGCCGTTCTTGTCCAGCACCGGGCGCTTGATCACGGACGGGTTTTCCAGCATCAGGGCGATGGCGCTGTCGTCGTCGACGATGGAGGCTTTGCGCTCGTCGGACAGCGCGCGCCAGGTCGTGCCTTTTTTATTGACCAGCACATCGCGCGACAGGTGTTGCAGCCAGCCGGCGACGATTTCGCGGGTCAGGCCCTGCTTTTTAAAATCGTGGAAGACAAAATCCTGCTGCTGGTCGGCCAGCCATACGCGGGCCTTTTTGACGGTATCGCAATTCGGGATGCCGTAGAGGGTGATTTTCATGTGCGTGCTTGCGAAAACGAGTGTGATAGGCGAAGGGCGACAGAATACCATGGCTGGCACTTGTTGATCTGCGCCGACGCTCCTTAGTTGCAAGCTATGCCTTCGCCGTCGGGGGAAAGAAATATCGAATAGACACGACCGGGGCGGTCTGAAACAATATTAACTCTGGCCGCAACCCCACACGGAGAAATAATATGAAAAAGACTCTGACGGCCCTGGCGCTGGGTGGCGCCGCCGCATTGGCGCAAGCGGGTGTGATCGACTTCAATCCACCTTCGCCCGTGTGCAGCAGCGCGGCCGATGGCAGCGGCGGCATCGTCGGCTGCACCAACTATGGCACCATCGCCCAGTCCTACGGCGACGTGCCGGGCGTGCTGGATGTGCAGTACACGGCCCTGCGCGTGAGCGACACCAGTTTGAGCTGGTGGGACGCCGACTACAACACCCTGCGCGGCGTGGCCTGGGCGGTCGGCGGCGACGGCAACTCGGCGGCGCAGATCGACCTGCTGCCCTTGAACGGCATGGCCGTCACCGTCACCCACTTCGACCTTGGCGCGTATTCCAACACCGCGCGCGGCACCCACCTGACGGTTTCCGCGATCGGCGGCCCTGTGTTGTTCAGCTACGACGGCAATGTCGGCGGCCTGCCGGGCAATATGCCCAGCAGTTTCGATGGCAGCTGGAGTTCGCTCAACGGCATCCGCATCGAATGGCACGACAGCGCCTACAACGTCGGCATCGACAACATCACCTATTCCGTCAACGCGGTGCCGGAACCGTCGGCCTGGCTGATGCTGGCGCTGGGCCTGGGCGCCATCGGCGTCGCGGCCCGTCGCCGGGCCTGATTTCGCCTCTCCACGCCGGCGCGGGCCAAGTTCCCGCGCCCCATGGTGGCAACGCCGCCACGACTCCCCAGCTTTCATCCCACATTCCCCGCCTTTGCGCTTACAATTCCATTAAGAACATTCTTTGTGGAAATACCAATATAGGGTTTCCGGCGCCGCCGCGCCCCTTGCCGCCTACGCTGCCGACAGTATCCATGACCGAGTCCAAAGCCTCACTATCTCCACCCGCCGATTCGCTGGTTAGGCGCCTGACCCGCATGAACCTGCAGCTGCTCAGCGTGACCATGCTGCTGACCTTCGCCCTGCTGGCCACGGCCACGTGGTACGTCGCGCGCGGCCGCCAGGTGCACGCGGCGCAGCTCAGCGCCCGGCTGCTGGCCAACAGCGTCTCGCCGATGATCGTGTTTGCCGATCGTCCCGCCGCCCAGATCGAGCTTGAAGCGTTTTCCCGCCGCAGCGACCTGCTGCTGGTGCAGGTGCAGACCCTGGCCGGCGCGGTGTTCGCGCAGTGGCAGGCCGGCGACGGTACGCCGCCAACACGCATCGTGCCGCCGGTCGCTGCCGCGCGACTGGCCGACGCGACGTCGGTGACGATGCAGGAGCTGGAAGTGTGGGCGCCGATTCGCCTGAAGGATGAGGTGGTCGGCGTGCTGGTGCTGCGCGAAAGCCTGGCCGGTTTGCGGATGGCGGTGCTGACGCTCAGCGCTGCCGCAGCGGCGTTGATCGCGATGGCGATCCTGGTCGCCTGGCGCGGGCTGCTGCTGGTGCAGCGCCGCGCCTTGGCGCCGCTGGTGGAGCTGTCCAACCTGGCCGAGCACATCGCCCGCGAACGCGATTACGGCAAGCGGGCAACGGTCTACCGGCGCGACGAAGTGGGACGTTTGACCGAGCGCTTCAACGACATGCTGAAACGGATCGAAGTGTGGCAGGCCGACCTGCACCAGCAACTGGAGCAGGAACAGGAGGCCGGCCAGCAGTTCCAGCAACTGGCCCACAGGGACAGCCTGACAGGCCTGCCCAACCGCCTGTTCTTCCAGGGCGAATTGCAGCGCTACCTTGCCTTCAGCACGGAGCACGACGAGTTGATGGCGCTGATGTTCATCGACCTGGATAACTTCAAGACCGTCAACGACAAGCATGGCCACGACGCCGGCGACGCCGTGCTGTGCGAAGTGTCGCGCCGCATGGCCAGCGTGGTGCGTTCGCGCGATGTGCTGTGCCGCCTGGGCGGCGACGAGTTCGCGCTGATCCTGCCGGCGCTGCCGGACCAGGCGGCGGCCGAGCACCTGGCGCAGCGCCTGATCGACGCGGTGCGCGTGACGCTGACGATCAACGGCGTGGTGATGCCGATCGGCGCCACCGTCGGCCTGGCCTTCGCACCGGTGGACGCGACCGACGCCACGGCCTTGCTCAACGCCTCGGACCAGGCCATGTATGAAGCCAAGCGGGCCGGCAAGAACACTTACAGGAGGGTGCATAGTGCGGGGGCTTAAGCCAGGGCTGTTGCTGGCGGCCGTATGCTGCTCGCCCGTGGCGCAGGCACAACAGCCGGCGCAACAGCCGGCGCCCGCCAGCCTGGAGGAACTGCTGCGGCAAACGCCGACCGACATCACGCGCGGCGTCGAGGAATCGACTTCGTCGCGCTTTGCGCAGAGTGCGTCGGAGGCGCCGTCCGTCACCTACGTCGTGACGGATACCGACATTACCCGCCACGGCATGCGGAATATGGCGGACGTCCTGCGCAGCATGCCGGGCCTGTACGTGACCGGCGACGGCAACTTCGTCTATGTCGGCGCGCGCGGCCTGGGACGGCCCGGCGACTACAATTCGCGCCTGCTGTTCCTGATCGACGGCATGCGCGTCAACGAGAACATCTACGACGCCGGGTTGCTGGGTTCCGAGTTCTTCGTCGACGTCGACCTGATCGACCGGGTCGAGTACGCGCCGGGGCCGGGCTCCGCGCTGTATGGGAACAACGCCTTCTTCGGCGTGGTGAACATCATCACCAAGGGCGCGGACAAGCTGCATGGCGTGCAAGTGCGGGCCAGCGCGGACTCCGACCGCCTGCGTGAAGTGCGCGCCAGCGTCGGCCATCGCTGGGAGCAGGGCGGCGAGGGCTGGCTGGCGCTGAGCGCCTTCAAGCAGAGCGACATCGCCGCGCAGTATCCGCTGCCGCCGGGCTTCGACAGGCCCGTCAAGGATCACAACTGGGACCGCGGCCAGCGCCTGCTGGGCATGGGCCGCTACCGCGGCTTCACGCTGCGGGCGGGCCTCAGCCACCGGGAGCAGGGTACGCCCGGCTTCCTGCCGCCGGAAGCGCCGGCGCCGATTGTGCAGAACCGGAATGTGTTCAACAACAGCTTCCTGTCGGCGGAATACCAGCGCGACCTGGGGAACGACTGGAGCCTGTATGGCGCGGTGTCGTCCAAACGCAGCGACTACCTGCAAGCCTTCCCGTACATACACCGCGATCTGACGCCGTTCGAATTCGACAAGCGATCATTGGGGCGCTGGTACAACGTCGACCTGCGAATCAGCACCCAGCGCTGGCGCGACCATGAGTTGATGGCCGGTTTCGAGTACCAGTACGACCGCACGCAACGGATCATCGCCGGCCCTTTAGGCGAGCAGCCGGACGCCGAGTTTTACGGCGATAACCGGCGGCGCGGCCTGTTCGTGCAGGATTCGTGGCGTCTCAACGACAGCCATCGCGTGACGCTGGGCCTGCGCCGCGACGCCACCATGATGGGCGGCACCAACATCAATCCACGCTTCGCCTGGATCTGGAGCGGCGTGCCCGATGCGTCGCTCAAGTTGATGTACGGCAGCGCCTACCGCGAGGCGAACCTGTTCGAATACCAGGTCAACGCACCGTGGGAAGCGCCGTTGCCGACACCTGAGCGGGTGCGTACGCTGGAAGTGGCATGGGACCATGCGTTGAGTCATAACGTGCAGTACCGGGCGTCGGTCTATGCATCGCGGCTGCGAGACCTGATCAGCGTGGGCCAGGAGAGCGGCGTGTTTGAGAACTCCGGCCTGATACGCAGCCTGGGCGCGGAGCTTGGTCTTGAACGGCGCTGGGCCGGAGGCCAGCAATGGCAAACCGCGCTGTCGCTGCAGCGCACCTCCGACGCGCTCGGACAGCGGTTGAACAACTCGCCGCGCGCATTGCTCAAGATGCTGTACAGCCAACCGCTGCAAGGCGACCGGCTGCGGCTGTCGTGGCAGGCGCTGAGCGAAAGCCGGCGCGTGACGGCGACGACCACTCTGCCCGGATACACCCTGCTTAACGGCACACTGCTGTGGCGCCAGAGCGAGGGCGTCAACGTCGCGCTGTCGTTGTACAACATCGGCAACGTGCGCTATTTCGACCAGCCCGACGGCGTGGGGCCGCCGCTCCGGCAGGAGGGGCGCGTGTTGAGGTTATCGCTGACCAGGCAGTTCGGCCCATGACGTCCTGGCGCAAAACATGGCTGCTGCTGCCGATGCTGGCGGCGCTGGCGTCGCCCGCGCGCGCGGGGCAGGACCAGCTGCAACTGAAGGCGGCGTTCATCTATCGTTTCGCGCAGCTGACCCAGTGGCCGCCACCGCCGCAGCGCGAATTCACCTATTGCGTGGCGGGCGACGCGCCCTTGCAGGACGCGCTGCGTACGCTGATGCAGGCCACCCCGGGCGGCATCCCGGTGCATACGCTGCAATTGAGCGAGCCGCAGCGCGTGCCGCAATGCCAGTTGCTGGTGCTGGGCGCGGGCGTGCGAGGTGGTGACTTACGGCGCTGGCAGGAGATATTGGCGGACGATCCGGTGCTGGTGGTGGGTGACAGCGCGGAGTCGTTTCGCAGCGGCGCGATCATCGGCCTGGTGATCGAACCAAACGGCCTGGCGTTCCGCATCAATCAAACGGAAGCCAGGCGGCGCGGCCTGGCGATCAGCTACCAGATGCTGAAGCTGGCGCGCGAGGTGAAGTAGGGCGCTTCAGGTATTGAGCGTGAACTCGGTGAACGAGGCCTCGTCCGGCGCGGGCTTGGCGTCCGGCTCGGCCTGGGCGCTCTTGCTGTCCGGGCCATTATTCAATAGCCACAGCAGGTTGGTGGCGGAATCGGCGTTGGCCAGCGCCTCGTCCTGGCTGATCAAGCCGTCCTGCACCAGTTTGAGCAAAGCCAGTTCGAACGATTGCGAGCCGGGCGACATGCTCTTCTCCATCGCTTCCTTGATCTGGCCGATTTCGCCTTTTTCGATCAGGTCCGAGATGTAGCGGGTGTTGACCATCACCTCCACCGCCGCCGTGCGCGTGCCGCCGTTGATCGAGCGGACCAGCCGCTGCGAGACGATGGCCTTCACCGTCGACGACAGATCCTGCAGCAGCGCCGCGCGGTTCTCGATAGGGTAGAAACTGATAATACGGTTTAGCGCGTTATAGCTGTTGTTGGCGTGTAGGGTCGCCAGCACCAGGTGGCCCGACTGCGCGTAGGCCAGCGCGGCGGCCATGGTTTCCTTGTCGCGGATCTCGCCGATCAGGATGCAGTCCGGCGCCTGGCGCATGGAGTTGCGCAGCGCGGTGTAGAAGTCCTTGGCGTCGCTGCCGATCTCGCGCTGGTTGACGATGGACTTCTTGTTCTTGAACAGGTACTCGATCGGGTCTTCCAGCGTCAGAATATGGCCGGAGCGCAGTTCGTTGCGGTGGTCCAGCATCGAGGCGATGGTGGTGGACTTGCCGGAGCCGGTCGAGCCGACCAGCAGCAGCAGGCCGCGTTTTTCCATGATCAGGTCCGCCAGCACAGGCGGCAGCTGCAGGTCGGCCAGCAGCGGAATGGTGGCGGGCACGAAGCGGAATACGGCGGAGATGGTGCCGCGCTGCTTGAATGCGGAGAGGCGGAAGCGGCCCATGTTGGGCATCGATACGCCCATGTTCAGCTCATTGGTCGCGGCCAGTTCTTCCATCTGCGCGGGAGAGGCGATCTCCGACAGCAGCGAGTGGATGTTGTCCGGCTCAAGCTTTTGCTGGTTGATGGGGATCAGGTTGCCGTTGATCTTGATGTGTACCGGCGAATTCACCGCAAAGAACATGTCCGACGCGTTCTTTTCCTTCATCAGCTGGAACAGTCGCTCCATGGCCATGGCACTCTCCTCAGTATCAAAAAAAACGGGGACTACGATGAGTCCCCGGTTCTTGTTGCCTGCTTAGATACCGCGCAGCAGTTCGTTGATGCCGGTCTTGGCGCGGGTTTTTGCATCCACGCGCTTGACGATGACCGCGCAGTACAGCGAGTACTTGCCGTCTTCCGAAGGCAGGTTGCCCGAGACGACCACCGAACCGGCAGGCACGCGGCCGTAGGTCACTTCGCCGGTGGCGCGGTCGTAGATCTTGGTCGACTGGCCGATATACACGCCCATCGAGATCACCGAGTTCTCTTCGACGATCACGCCTTCGACGATCTCCGAACGGGCGCCGATGAAGCAGTTGTCTTCGATGATGGTCGGATTGGCTTGCATAGGTTCCAGCACGCCGCCGATGCCGACGCCGCCGGACAGGTGGACGTTCTTGCCGATCTGCGCGCAGGAGCCGACGGTGGCCCAGGTGTCGACCATCGCGCCTTCATCGACGTAGGCGCCGATGTTGACGTAGGAAGGCATCAGCACCACGTTCTTGGCGATGAAGGAGCCACGGCGCGCCACGGCTGGCGGCACCACGCGGAAGCCGCCCTTGGCGAAATCTTCGGCGGTGTAGTTGGCGAACTTGGTCGGAACCTTGTCGTAGAACTGCATGGTGCCGTCGGACGGCATCTGCACGTTGTTCTCCAGGCGGAAGGACAGCAGCACGGCTTTCTTGACCCACTGGTTCACAACCCAGTCGCCGGTGGTTTTTTCGGCCACGCGGATGGTGCCGGCGTCCAGGCCTGCGATCACGTGCGAAACCGCGTCGCGCAGTTCGGCGGTGCCGTTACCCGGGTTGATGTTGGCGCGGTCTTCCCATGCCTGGTCGATGATTTGCTGGAGTTGTTGGCTCATGATTTACTCAATTATTTGTTAAGGGACTTGCAGAATTGGACAATGCGCTGCGCAGCTTCCAGGCCTTCTTCCGTTTCGGCGACCAGCGCCATGCGGATGCGGTTGCGGCCCGGATTGGCGCCGTGGGCGTCGCGCGCCAGGTAGCTGCCCGGCAGTACCGTGACATTATATTCGGCGTACAGGCGCTGGGCGAATTCGGTGTCCGACAGGCCGGTCTGGCTGACGTCGGCCCACAGGTAGAAGCCGGCGTCCGGCAGTTCCACCTGCAGCACTTCCTGCAGCAGCGGGGTGATGGCGGCGAATTTGGCGCGGTATTTTTCGCGGTTCTGTTCGACGTGGGTTTCGTCGTTCCAGGCCGCGATGGAAGCAGCTTGCACGGAAGGGCTCATGGCTCCGCCGTGATAGGTGCGGTACAACAGGAATTTTTTCAGGATGTCGGCGTCGCCGGCCACGAAGCCCGAGCGCATGCCCGGCACGTTGGAACGCTTCGACAGGCTGCTGAACACCACCAGGCGCGCGTAAGGCTTGTCGATGGTGGACAGGCCCAGGGTGTGGGCCGCTTCCAGCGCGCCCAGCGGCGCCTTGTCGCCGTGGTAGATCTCGGAGTAGCACTCGTCGGCGGCGATGATGAAGTTGTAGCGCTCGGACAGGGCGAACAGGTTCTCCCAGTCGGTCAACGTCAGCACGGCGCCGGTCGGATTGCCGGGGGAGCACAGGAACAGCAGCGATACGCGTTCCCAGACCGAGCTCGGGATGCTGTCGTAGTCGCAGCCGAAGTTGCGGGCCGGGTCGGAGTTGACGAAGTACGGCTCGGCGCCGGCCAGGTAGGCCGCGCCCTCGTAGATCTGGTAGAACGGGTTGGGGCTGACCACCAGCGATTTTGCGGCCGGATCGATCACGGTCTGCGCCAGCGCGAACAGCGCCTCGCGCGAGCCATTCACCGGCAGCACCTGGGTGGCGGGGTTCAGCTTGGGGATGCCGTAACGGCGCTCCAGCCAGCCGGCGATGGCGCCGCGCAGCGCGTCCGAGCCGATGGTGGTCGGGTAGCTGGCCAGGCCGTCCACATTGTCGATCAGCGCCTGCTGGATGAACTGCGGCGTCGGGTGTTTGGGCTCGCCCATGCCCAGGCTGATGGCCTTGTGCTGTGGGCTGGCAGTCACCTGCGCAAACAGCTGGCGCAGTTTTTCGAACGGATAGGGTTGCAGCTTGTCGAGATGTGGATTCACTTGGCGGACCGGGTGCGGAACGTTGATAAAAGAGCAGGGTAGACAAGCATTATAGCGCCTCCGCACGGGTGTCGTCATACGACGGTTAGAAGCCTTGCTATCAATGCCAAATAATAAACGTGTGAGATACTTCGGCCCATGGTTCACGACGAGGTTATGCATGGAACAGGATGAAACGATGCTGGGCGCGGGCGTCAGCCGGCGCGTGATGGCGCTGCGGCTGGCGACGGGACTGGCGCAGGGCGCGCTGCTGTATTGGCTGTACCAGGCCGACCGGGGAGGCTGGTGGCCGGCCGGTGCGCCGTATGTGATGACGCCACTGCTGATGGCCTGTGCGCTGTTGCCGGCGATGCTGATATCGGCCATGGGCCACATGGCGCCGAAAAAAGTGGTGCAGTGGATGTTGGCTGCTGTCGGCGTGGTGCTGGTCATGGCTTTGCATGCCGTCAGTCGCGAAGCGGGCCTGGCGCGAGGCGCCGGCGAGCTTGCGAAAGGCGCGTTCACGTCGATACCGGGCCCGATGATGGTTTTCGGCGCGGTCTTCATGTACATCGCCCACTCGCTGGTGATGGCGGGGGCCGCGGACAAGCGACGCATCGCCAGCTATCACACCTATTTCGAGCTGGCGTGGAAGCTGGCGGTGCAGCTGATGTTCTCGGCCTTCTTTGTCGGCTCGCTGTGGCTGGTGCTGTTGATGGGCAGCGGCCTGTTTGCGATGGTGAAGCTGGGCTTCCTCAAGCAGATGATGGAGGAGTCGTGGTTCGTGGTGCCGGTGATCTGCTTCGCCTGGTCGTGCGCGATGCACATCACGGACGTGCGGCCGGCCATTGTGCGCGGCATCCGCAGCCTGCTGCTGGTGCTGCTGTCGTGGATATTGCCGGTGGCGGCGCTGATCGTCAGCGGCTTCCTTTGCGCGCTGCCGTTCACGGGGTTGGATGTGCTGTGGGCCACGCGCCACGCTACCTCGCTGCTGCTGGCGGCAGACGCGGTGCTGATCGTGCTGATTAACGCGGCCTTCCAGAATGGCCAGGCCAAGGCGGCGCTGGTGGTGCGTGTGAGCGCGCGCGTGGCCGCGCTGCTGATCCTGCCGCTGACGGCTATCGCCGTCTATGCGCTGGGCTTGCGGGTGCACGACTATGGCTGGACCTCGGACCGCGTGATCGCGGCGGCCTGCCTGGTGGTCGCAAGCTGCTATGCACTGGGCTATGCCTGGGCGGCGCACCGCTACGAGACATGGCTGTGCCCCATCGCCAAGGTGAACGTGGCGACAGCGTTCGTGGTGCTGGCGGTGCTGCTGGCGTTGTTTACGCCGATCGCCGATCCTGCTCGGCTGTCGGTGAACAACCAGGTGGCGCGGCTGGAGAAGGGCCGTACCAAGGCTGCGCAGTTCGACTTCCACTATTTGCGTTTCGAAGGACGGCGCTACGGCCAGGAGGCGTTAACGCGCCTGTCGCAACAAACCACCGGCCCGGATGCGGCGCTGATACGCGACTTGGCCGCCAAGGCATTGAAGGAGACGAATCGCTGGAACGGCGGCCAGCAGGTGGCGCCGGTGTCGATCGTCGACAACGTCAAGGTGTGGCCTGCGACAGCCAGATTGCCGGCCGGCTTCCTTGCGCAGAAGTGGAGCAATATGCCGGACGCGGTGGAGGCCCAATGTCTGGTCACGACCGGGCGCACTTGCGACGCCTTGGTGATTGACGTCGATGGTGATGGTAAGCCGGAGGTGCTGCTGTTTAATGCAGGCCCTTACACAAGGCCGTCGCTTTACGCCGAGCAGGCGGACGGAAAATGGAAGGCGGTCGGAAACCTGGATGCGGACGAAAGCTCTTGCCAGCCGCTGATCGACAAGCTCAAGGCGGGGGAGTACACATTGGTGACGCCGCGTATGAAGGCGTTGGAAGTGGCGGGGCAGGTCTTGCAGTTCCAGTCGGAGTTCGGCCCTGATAACTGCAAGCTTATCAAGGCCGCAAAATAGACGAGTCGTGGGGGGAGGATGTCGCCTGCAAAGGGCATGTCTGCATGTCCTCTCCCAATCTTCGTGTGAGTTCGCCTCGCAGGGTGTGCAGGCCTTCGATGCGTTTGTCGATGTCTTCCAGTTTGCGCTCCAGCGCCGCGCGCAACTGCGGCGCGGACGACTCAGGTTCAGCCAGCAGCGGCAGGTCGGCTTCGATTTCGGCCAGCGTGAAGCCCAGCGTCTGCGCCAGGCGGATGTAGCGCAGCCAGTCCACCGCTTCCGGTGGATAGTCGCGGTAGCCGTTGGCGCTGCGGCGCGCGCGCAGCAGGCCGCGCTTCTCGTAAAAGCGCAGGGTGTCGCGGCTTAGGCCCGTGGCGCTGGCGATTTCTCCGATTTGCATGCCTGGACTCCAAATATCGTTTGACCCTGGAGTGTACTCCAGGCTTTAGCATGGCTCCACCATATTCAAGGAGACCTCATGCTTGCACCATCCACCTTCCGCAAAATTGTCCTGGGTAGCGCCATTTATGATCTGATCGTGACGGCGCCTTTCGCCACGCCGTGGAGTTTCGCTTTCGCCCGCACGCAACTGGACGACATCAATCAACTGCTGGGCGGTGCGGCGTTGCCAGCATTCGCGCCGTTCCATGTGCTGTTTGCTTGCCTGTTGGGGAGTGTGGTGCTGGTGTGGGCGCTGCTGCGAATCAGCGATCCGCAGCAGCGCTTCGGCCGTTTCGACGGCGCAGCGCGGCTGCTGTTTTCGACCTGGATGATCTGGACGCTCAGCGTCACCGGCGCACCGCTACTCTGGCTGTTTATCGTTCCGGAGATGGCCTTCTGCGTGGCGCAGTGGTTGCCGGTGCACAGGCGATGAGCCGCTTACAGATCGATGCTGATGCCCAGTTCTATTGAACGCCCATGGCCGGGCAGGGCGCGCAGCGTGCCGCCGTCGGCCCGCAGGCCTGACAGGTAGACGCCGCCCAGCGGATCGGCATACGCTTTATCCAGCAGGTTGCTGACGCCAGCCGTCAGGCGCACATTCTTCCGCACCTGATAGGCGGTGTGCGCGTTGAGGAGGGCATAGCCTGCGGTCTCCGGTTCCAGGCGGCGCGCGTCAACCCGGTCCTTGCGGGCTACCAGTTTAGTCTCGATCTGGCTGTGCCACGCGCCGTTCGAGTGCTCCAGCGTCAGCAAGGCGTTGAACGGCATGATGCGATACAGGTCGCCGCCATCCGTACGCTTTCCGCGCGCGTACGCGGCGTTGCCGGTGACGGTGAACGAGCCAAAGGAAGGGCTGCTGGTCAACGGCGCGCTCCAGGACAGGTTGGCGCCATACAGTTTGGCGTCGTGGTTGGCAAAGCGCAGCAGCGCACCGTTCGCGCTCATTCGCATGTAGGGATTGAACTGTCCCAGGACATCTACGTCGATATAGTCGTGCACGCGGTTGTAGTATGGGTTGAGCTTGACGAACCATCCCGCCGTGCCGCTGCCATGCCAATGCGCGGTGAAGCCCAGTGTGTACGCGGTCTCCGGCTTCAGATCGATATTGCCGACATAGCCGTTGCCGTCGCCGAACCAGTTCGTCATGGTCATGGCCATCGTGCCGCGCCCCCAGGAGTAGCGCTCGTACAGATTGGGCGAGCGGGTCTTGCGGGCCGCCGCCAATTCGTACGTGGAGGACGCATCGGCCTCGAAGCGCGCCAGCGCCGTCAGATCCAGGTTGCTGTCGCGCTGACGGCGCGAGCGGGCGTTGAATGCCGCAGCGGCTGCGGCATCGGCGGCGTTCATCATGTTGTTGGCGTAGGGCTGCACATCGCCGGCATCCATGCGTACCGATTCCCAACGGGCGCCGAGCAGCGATGTCCATTGCGCGTTATGCACGGTCTCCGCCTCGCCGTACAGCGCGATGCGGTCGCGCCGGCCGTCGTTGATGTTCACGTAGGTCTGTGGCCCCATCATCATCGAACCGGGGACGGCGGGCCAGTAGTCCTCCAGGCGGAAGGTATGGTACTCGTGCCCGACGCGCAGCTTGCCGGCGTCGCCCCATGGCAGCGTGGCCTTGAGCGCGTAACCGGCGTTGCGGCCGCGCGTCACCATCGGCATCATGCCGAGCCGTTCTGGTGTGAAGAAGCCCATGTCGTGGTTGGTCCTTTGCCAGTAGGCGCTGCCATCGAGCTCGCCCCAGCCGAACCGGCCGACGTAGCCCAGGTTGGCGAACTTGCCGTCGTTGTCCGTCATGTCCATGTACTGGTTGGGGAAGCCTTGGTAGGGAATGTGCTGTAGGCCTGCGCGCAGCGTGAGCTGTTGGTCTTTGCCGCGCAGGGCCAGCATCGCCGACTGGTTGATGCTTTCATAAAGGCTGGCCAGCACGCGCTGGTTGTTGCCGTCTTCGTAGCTATGACCGCGTGCATAGGCTGCGCTGTAGCCCAAGCTCCAGCGGTCGCTGGCGATGCCGGCCGAGATGCCGCTGTTGATCGTTACGCCATTGCTGCCGGCGTTGAGGGTGACGCGGCCCGTGCTGCGCAGTGCGTCCGCCGTCTCGGCGAACACCGGTGCGGGGGATTTGACGGTGACGGTGCCGCCTATGCTGTCGCCGCCAGCGCTGACTGGCGTTACGCCGGCCAGTACTTCGATGCGGCCCACCTGGCTCGGATCGATGTACGACAGCGGGGCGTTCATGTGGTTGGCGCAGGCGGAGGTGATCTCCATGCCGTCGATGCGGATCTTGAGGCGGTCGTCGCCCAGGCCATTGACGAAGGGCAGGGCGGAGACGCCGCCAGCCTGCGCCGCGCTGTAGCCAGGTGTTGAGCTGAGCAGCAACGCGGAATCGCTGACGGCATTCGGTCGTTGCAGCCAGCCTTCGCCGATGGCGGAGACGATGACTTTGAGGCGCGGCTCGGCGGCCGCTTCGTTGGCGGCTTGCGCGTTGGCTGTTGCAGCGGCGGCGCTGGCGATGGCCAGGCAGGCGGTAAGGTAGTGCTGTTTCATGGTGAATCCTTTTGCTACTGTTATTGATAGTTTGTTTGAGGATGGCGGCGCAGCGCGGTGATCAGCGTATCGAGCAGCAGCGCGGCCAGCATGGATGCGCCGAGCAGCGGGAAGCAGCAGCCCAGCACTACGGCGATCAGCACGACGCCCCGCGCCAGCTGATCACTGTTGCGGCGCTCGGGCGCGGCCAGCCTGCCGACGGGGCGGCGCTTCCACCAGATGACGATGCCGCTGATGCACAGGGCGATCAGCGCCAGGCAGCCGGCCAGCATGAGCAGCAGGTTGGGCGTGCCATACTCTCCGCCCTGATGCACGCTGACGCCCCATTCGGTGATGCGGCCTATCGCGCCGATGCGTTCGGGGCCGATATCCATCAGCACCTTGCGGCTGTATTGGTCGATGTGAATCACGCGCTGGTCCTCCGTGCGGCCGGTGCTGCGGATCGCACTGTAGACGCCACGGGTATCGCGCGGCAGCGCAAGCCGGTAGCCGCGATCGATGCCGATCGACGCCAGTTGCGCGACGACGGCTTCCGGGCTGGCCGTGCCGGGGTGGCTCAACAGGGCATAGTCGTTGGTGCTGGCCTCGTGCGCCATGGCCTTGTGATGTGCATGCGGATCGTCCGATTCGGGAACGGCGAGTTGCTGCTGGGTCCACGGCAGTTCGCCCAGGGCGCGTGCGGGCAGCGTGGATTTGGGCACTCCTCGCCACATGCCATTCGGGACGCCCAGATCGTGCGCGGTCAGCCATGCGTTGACGTTTGCGCCCCAAAAAACCGACCATGGCATGCCGGTCAGCGCCAGGAACAGGATGACGATGCCGCCGAAGGCGCCGGTGACGGCATGCAGATCGCGCCACCACGTTCGCCCCTCGGCTCCCGGCCGTATCGACACCACGCCCACGCGACGGCCACGCGGCCACCACAGATAGACGCCGGTGGACATCAGGACGATGATCCAGCCAGCGACGATTTCAATCACCACCTTGCCGCCGTCACCGGCGATGGCCAACGAATGAATGTGCTTCACGATGGTCATGATGCGCTGGTCTTCGGCGATGGCGCCTGCAACCGTCGCGGTGGCGGGATCGACAAACACCTGTAGCGTGCCGCCGTCGGGCCGGATCACGTCCACCTGCGCGTTGTGCCGGTCGTCTGCAGGCAGGTTGAGTGCCTTGGGCCGCCCCGGATAGGATTGCAACGCGGCGGCGATCAGCCGTGACGGCGGCTGCGTGATATTGCTGGCCTGCGCGCGCAGCATCTGCGGGGCGTAGACCAGGTCGTCGATCTGGCGATGGAACAGGTACATGGCGCCAGTGACCGCCAGTGAAAAAATAAAAGGTACGCAAACCAGGCCGGCAAAAAAATGCCAGCGCCAGATGCGTCGATACAGGCCGGCGCGCGGTGCCGCGGCCGTAGCAGAATACGATGAGCTCATTGCTATCCTCGTCAAACAGATTGACTTGGCGCACAAAAGTGCGCACGTGGGCAGGGATCAGACGAGGGTGGGCGGTGCGCGCGCATGAGCCGCAGACCATGCGTGTAGCGGCTGCGGGGCGGCGTAAAAGAGGGAAGGGTAGATAGCGCGGCCGCCATCCGCAAGCAGCACTGTAGCCGGTGCGGTGCGGATGGCGTCGGAGCCGCCATGGGTGGCGCAGAATGCGCAATGCTCCATGCCGTGCTTGGCGGATGCCGGGGCCTTGCTGTTGTCGCCGGGGGCGAGCTTGACCAGCTTGTAGCCGTTCACCGTGCAGACTTCCACAGTGTCGGCGCCGGCTGCGGCCAGTGCATGCGAAATCGAAGGCGCGAGTGCGCTGAACAGGATGGCCAGCAAGGCTATCCAGATGTGCAGCGTTTGTCGTTTTGCCATTTCGATCATGTTGTCATTATATCCGATGGCGTTTGTTTGCCGTTGCCGGAATGCTCTCCGCGAGGAAGTCGATAAAGGCGCGCACGCGGGCCGGCTGCTGCTGCCGGCTCGGATAATAGACGTACAGGTCGGCCGATGGCAGCGTGTAATCGGCCAGCACCACCTGCAGGCGGCCGCTGTCGAGGTATTTGGCGGCGTCCCATTCGGAGCGCAGCAGGATGCCGTGGCCGTCCAGCGCCCAGCCCAGCACCACGTCGCCGTCGTTGCTGGACAGGCTGCCGTGTACCTTCACCGTCTCGGCCTTGCGGCCCTTTTGCAGCTTCCAGGTGCTGTAGGTATCGTTATTCTGGCGGTGCAGGATGCAATTGTGCTGTACCAGGTCCTGCGGCAGGTGCGGCGTGCCTCGCCGCTTCAGGTAGGCCGGCGAGGCGCACAGGAAGCGCCGGTTGGACAGGATCTTGCGCGCACCCAGGCGCGTATCGGGCAGTTCGCCGAAGCGGATGCCCAGGTCGTAGGCGTCTTCCACCAGGTTGATGGCGCGGTCGGTCAGCTGCAATTGAACTTCCACGTCCGGATAGCGGCGCGCGAAGGCGGAGACCAGCGGCGCGATGGTGGTGCGGCCGAAACCCAGCGTGGCATTCACGCGCAGCAGGCCCTTGGGCGCGGCGCGGCTGCTCGATACCGATTCCTCCATGTCGCGGATGTCGCCGAGGATGCGGGCGGCTTGCGACAGGTAGGTTTCGCCTTCGCTGGTCAGGCTGACGCGGCGCGTGGTGCGGTTCAGCAGACGCACGCCCAGGCGCTGCTCCATCAGCATCAGGCGCTTGGTGACGGCCGGCGGCGTGATGCCCAGTTCGCGCGCGGTGGCGGAAAGGCTGCCCAGCTTCGCCAGCAGCACGAAGAAGGACAATTCTGAGACGATGTCATTATTCACTTGAAGTGTATAAAGGAGTAAATGTCAGTGAATTATACGACTGCTTTTCAATAGTAAGCTTGATCCCATTCTTAGCCCTCTGGAGACAGCACCATGAAAATCGTCGAGATCCGCGAAAAGACCATCCCTATCAGTTCCCCCATCCGCAACGCCTACATCGATTTCAGCAAGATGACTTTGAGCCTGGTGGCGGTGATCACGGACGTGATCCGCGACGGCAAGCCGGTGGTGGGCTACGGCTTCAACTCGAACGGCCGCTATGGGCAGGGCATGTTGATGCGCGAGCGTTTCATCCCGCGCATCCTGGAAGCCGATCCGATCTCGCTGATGAACGACGCCGGCACCAACCTCGATCCGCACAAGATCTGGAACTGCATGTTCACCAACGAGAAGCCGGGCGGCCATGGCGAACGTTCGGTCGCCATCGGCACCATCGACATGGCGGTGTGGGATGCAGTGGCCAAGATTGAAGGCGTGCCGCTGTTCCAGCTGCTGACCGACCGTTACGGCAACGGTAGGCCGGACCGCAAGATCTTCGTCTATGCGGCGGGCGGCTACTACTATCCGGGCCAGGACCACGGGAAGCTGAAGGACGAGATGCGCAGCTACATCGACCGAGGCTACACGGTGGTGAAGAAGAAAATCGGCGGCGCCTCGCTGGATGAAGACCTGCGCCGCATCGATTCCATCCTTAGCGTTCTGGGCGATGGCCAGAAACTGGCGGTGGACGCCAACGGCCGCTTCGACCTGGACACCGCGATCAAGTATGCGAAGGCGCTGTCGCAGTATGACCTGTTCTGGTACGAGGAAGCGGGCGATCCGCTGGACTATGAATTGCAGGCGACGCTGCGCAATTACTACGATAAGCCGATGGCCACCGGCGAGAACCTGTTTTCGATGCAGGACGCCCGCAACCTGATACGCCACGGCGGCATGCGCGCGGACCGCGACTGGCTGCAGTTCGATTGCGCATTGAGCTATGGCCTGGTCGAGTACCTGCGGACGCTGGACATGCTGCACGAGCATGGCTGGTCGCGCAAGCGCTGCATCCCGCATGGCGGCCACCAGATGTCGCTCAATATCGCAGCGGGACTGGGCTTGGGCGGCAACGAGTCGTACCCGGACCTGTTCCAGCCCTTCGGTGGCTTCCCGGATGGCGTAACGGTCGATAACGGCTACATCACCATGCCGGACCTTGTCGGCATCGGCTTCGAGGGCAAGGCCAACCTGTATGCCGAGATGCAGGCGCTCAGCGCCTGATCGTCATCACGCCGCCTTCAGCAAGGACTGTGGCTTGCTCCAGACCTGCTGCGCCACGCGCATCATGTTGCGGCCCATGACCAGTTCGGCCTCGCTGTCGGTCATGCCGACCTTGCGCAGCGCTGCGGCCAGCTGGCGCCAGACTTCCGGCGGCGTGAAGGTCGGTGGACGTTCGGCGCTGTAGCCGGCGGAGGCGGGCCACCAGTAGCCCGGGTCGAAGTCGCCGGGCGGCGTGTCGTCCAGGCCGGGCTGCTGGAAGCAGATGTCCAGGCCGATACCGGCATGCGATACCCCCACCAGATCCGCCACATAGGCCACGTGGCGCGCGACTTCGTCGGCGCCCGGATGCTCTTTACCCACGAACCACGACAGGCCGGATATGCACACCACGCCGCCCGTGGCGGCGCAGGCGCGTATCTGTTCATCGGTGACGTTGCGGCCGTGCGGCACCAGCGCGTGGGGATTCGAGTGGCTGAAGATCACCGGCTGCGACGACGCGGCCATGATATCGAGGCTGCACATGCGGCCCGTGTGCGAGCAGTCCATCAGCATGCCGGCGTCGTTGACCGCCGCCACCATGCTGTGGCCCAGCGGGGTCAGGCCGCGCGGCAGGTCGTGGCAGCCGTCGGCGACGCTGTTGTTGCGGTTGTAGGCGAAGTGGATCTGGCGCACGCCCAGCTGGGCGTACAGGGCCACCATCTCCGGCTGTTCGAGCAGCGGCATCGCGCCTTCCAGGTCGAAGCTGATGGCCATGCGGCCGTCGGCGGCGGCCTGGATCACGTCGTCCACGCTCGAAACGAGCACGTAACGGTCGGGATCTGAGGCGATGGTGGCGCGGTAACCGGCGATGACCGACATCACTTGCGAAATTGGATTCATGTCGCCGCCGACATTGAGCGAGACGTAGTTCACCCCGGCGGCGTGCAGCCGCTGGACGGGCGTGAAGTCGGCCTGCGGATGCTGCGGCAGGCAAGCGTGGGCGTCCCAGTTGATCATGTTCGTAGGCTTTGTCGAAAATACTATATTCCCACGAATGCGTGTCCAGGGCAAATCGCAGCGGCCGGGGTGTGGCGCGCATGCTTTATACTGGCGACAAATTCACATTATTAAGGCCAACATGTCTTTTTCTTCGCTGGGCCTTGCTCCCTCACTGATTAACGCCGTTACCGAAATCGGTTATCAGGAGCCGACCGCCATCCAGAGCGCCGCCATTCCCGCCATCCTGCGCGGGGAGGATGTGCTGGGCGCGGCACAGACGGGGTCCGGCAAAACCGCTGCTTTCGCGCTGCCGCTGTTGCAGTCGCTGCTGGACAACCGCAGCGGCCCGCGCCAGCTGCATGGCCTGGTGCTGGTGCCGACGCGCGAGCTGGCGGCGCAGGTGGGCGAATCGATCCGCAAGCTGGCCTCGCACTTGTCGATGCAGGTCAAGGTGTCCATCGTGTTCGGCGGCGTGTCGATCAATCCGCAGATGATGGCCTTGCGCGGCGGCGCCGATATCGTGGTCGCCACGCCGGGACGGCTGCTGGACCTGATCGACCACAATGCGCTGAAGATCTCGCGCACGGCCATGCTGGTGCTGGACGAGGCCGACCGCCTGCTGGACCTGGGCTTCAGCGAAGAATTGAACCGCATCCTGGAGCTGCTGCCCAAGCAGCGCCAGAACCTGTTCTTCTCGGCGACCTTCCCGCCTGCGGTGCAGGCGCTGGCGGACGGCATGCTGCATCAGCCTACGCGCATCGAGGTGTTGTCCGAACCGGTGAGCAAGCCTGATATCGCCCAGCGCGCGATCATGGTCGATGTGCCGCGCCGTACCATGCTGCTCAAGCATCTGATCCAGGAGCATAAGTGGAGCAGGGTGCTGGTGTTCGTCGCGACCAAGTACGCGGCCGAGCATGTGGCCGATAAGCTGAACCGCAACGGCATCCGCGCCGGCGCCTTCCACGGTGAGTTCAGCCAGGGGGCGCGCACCGAGGTGCTGGGTGACTTCAAGGCCAGCCGTTTGCAGGTGCTGGTGGCGACCGACGTGGCGGCGCGCGGCATCGACATTGCGCGTCTGCCTGCGGTGGTCAACTACGATTTGCCTCGTTCGGCGGTCGACTACACGCACCGCATCGGCCGTACGGGCCGCGCGGGCGAGAGCGGCGTGGCGATCAACTTCGTCAGCGCGGAGACGGAGCAGCATTTCCGCCTGATCGAGAAGCGCCAGGATATTTTGCTGCCGCGCGAGCAGATCGCCGGCTTTGAGGCGGTGGAGACGCTGCCGCCTGCGCCGGCCAATTCGGTGACGGATACCGTCAACGGCGGTATCAAGGGCAAGCGCAAGAGCAAGAAGGACAAGCTGCGCGAGGCGGCTGCAACTGGGGCTTCGGACGAGTAATAACTCGCGCCGTCAATCCGGCGCGGCGGAGCGGTATAGCTTGCGGTACTCGGACGGCGATGTCCGCAGCGCCGCCCGGAAGTGCTGTCGCAACGACAGCGCGGAACCGAATCCCGCCTGCTGCGCCACCACTTCAATCGATACTTCGCTGCTCTCCAGCAGATGCTGCGCATGGGTCAGCCGCTGGTTCAGCAGCCATTGCTTGAACGAGGTGCCGGTGGCGTTGCGGAAGTGGCGCGTGAAGTTCCTGCGGCTCATCAGCGCACGCTCGGCCAGCGCATCGATGCTGTGGTTCTGCGTCAGATCCTCTCCAACCCACGCCAGCACCTGAGCGAAGCGGTCGTCGCTGCCGGTGACTGGAAGCGGGCGTTCGATGAACTGCGCCTGTCCTCCCTGCCGGTGCGGTGCGACCACCAATTGCCGCGCCACCCGATTGGCGACCTCCGCGCCGCATAGCTGCCGCAGCAGGTGCAGGCAGCAATCCAGGCCCGCCGCCACGCCGGCCGACGTTACCACCTTCCCCTCATCGACATACAGGACTTCACGGTCGACCTTGACCTTGGGGTAGCGCGTGGTCATGGTGTCGGCGCAGGCCCAGTGCGTGGTGGCCGTGTAGCCGTCCAGCAGGCCGGCTTCGGCCAGCGGAAGCGCACCGATGCACAGGCCCACTACCTGCGCGCCGCGCTGGTGGGCGCGGCGCAAGGCGTGCAGCAAGTTAGGCGGAGCGGGGCGGCAGTCGGCATGCCAGGATGGCAGGATGACGATGTCGGCCCGGGTCAGCGCGGCGAGGCTGTGGGTGGCGACGATATCGAAGCCTGCCGTGGTGCTCAGCGGCGCTGCCGGGTGTTCCGCGCATACTTTGACGTCGAAGGTCGCGCTGCCGCAGTCGGCGCGCTGGGCGCCGAACACCTGGCATGGTACCGACAGGTGAAATGGGTTGATGCCGTCGAAGGCGATGACGGCGATGCGGTATTTATGGATGGGCGGGGTGGATGTCGACATGGCCTGATTATATCGCATGGTGGCCTTCGGGCCACTTTTGGATAAGGCCGCGGCGGCGCAGAATGTCACTCACCGGGCGCTTCCGCCTTATCCTACAGGAGAACAACATGACCGCAACCCCACGCCGTGCCTTGATCGTGATCGACGTCCAGAACGAATACTTCACCGGCAAGATGAAGATCGAGTATCCACCGGTTGAGACTTCGTTGCCGAATATCGGCCGCGCCATGGATGCCGCGCGCGAAGCCGGCATACCCGTGGTGGTGGTGCAGCACGACGCGCCGGAGGCTTCGCCGATCTTTGCGCTGGGCTCGGACGGTTGGAAAGTGCATCCCGTGGTGGCGCAGCGGGTGCACGACCATTTCATCAACAAGGGCATGGCCAGCGTATTTGCCGGGACCGACCTGGCGGACTGGCTGAAGGAGCGTGGCGTCGATACGCTGACCATCGCCGGTTACATGACGCACAACTGCAATGCATCGACCATCTTCGAGGCGAAGCATCGCGGCCTGCAAGTGGAGGTTCTGGAGGATGCCACCGGTGCGCTGCCGTATGAGAATGCGGCGGGCAAGGTCAGCGCGGAAGAGATCCACCGCGTTTTCAACACGGTATTCCATTCGAACTTCGGCGCGGTGGTGAGCACCGAAGATTGGCAGGTTGCGGTGCGTGATGGCCGCAAGCTGGAATCCGACAATATCTATCTGTCGAACCAGCGTACGCGCTAACCGCCGGTGCGCTTGGGTTGGTGGCCCAGTTTTTTCAGGGCTTCCATCACCAGGTCGCAGTGGTCGCCCTGGATTTCGATGACGCCATCCTTGACGGTGCCGCCGGAACCGCAGGCGCTGCGGAGCTGCTTGCCCAGCAGGGCGAGGGCGGTGGCGTCCAGCGCCAGGCCTTTCACCAGCGTGACGGTCTTGCCGCCGCGCCCTTTGGATTCGCGCGATACGCGTACGACGCCGTCGCCGGCAGGCTTGGATTTGGCTGCGGCCTTGCAGCTGCAATCGGCGACCGGCTGGCCGCAGTCGGGGCACATGCGGCCGGTTTCGGTGGAGTAGACGAGACGGGTTTTCATAGAGCCGGAATTCTAGCAGAAGCCGGCCTAGAGAAAACGGGCGTTCCTCAGCGATGCCGGCACGATGCGGCGGTGCATGGGCGCGACGAACAGCATGTAGACGCGGCCCAGCAGGTTGTGGATGTGGACGACGGTGCTGACGGCTACCTTGTCCTCCAGCTTGCAGACGGAAACTTCGACGTGCAGGTGCTTGTCGGTGTCGCCGAGAATGACTTCCTGTTCGCTGAGGTAGCAGATGGTGAAGATGCCGACGCGGTCGCCGACGCGGTAATCGATGGCTGGCTTGGCGGGGTTGACATCGCCAAGGCCGCCAAGGTTCTTCAGACCGACCAGGCTCACCACGCGATTACGCAGCGCCATCAAGCGGTTGATCCACGCGGGCATGCCTGCCACCACTTGCAAATACAAGTCCAGCGCGGAACGCGGCGTTGGCTTGATGGCCGTTTCGTAGCAGTCGTAAAAGTCGGCGCCGTCAAGGTGGCGGGATATTTCGCTGTGTGGCGGGATGTCGATGGCGGAAATCATGGAGGTCCGTGTACACGAAAGAACATGCTCAAACAGTATCATATGCTGGCCGCGCGTGCTGACTGCCTCGCAAAAGCGGCGATGGCCGCTGCGGACTCCGTGGCGGCAGTCTGCAGGAGGCAATGCGGTCCATGTAATGTCAGCAACTCCGTTGCGGGGTAGAGCGTTGCGATGTCATGTCCGGCGCTAGCCGGTACTACGCGATCTTCCAATGCCTGCATATAGAGGACCGGCAGTTGCAGCGTCTTCAGTTTGGCCGAGACATCGACCGTGAGCACGGTGCGCAAACGGGCTTGCAGTACCCGGCTTTCGACTGCGGCGATGGCTGCGGCCAGGGAGGTGCGTAAGGCCTTGCTGGCTTGGCGACCCAACAGCGTATAGCTTATCAACGCGGCGGGCGCCAGTTTGATCGGCAGGCGGGATGCCAGCCTGCCGATAGCGTCGAGTACCGGTCTTGGATTGCGCACAAAGGTGCAGCACAGGACAACGCCAACAAGGCCCTCAGGGCGAGACGCGGCAATCGAAATGGCGATCGGACCTGAGAACGACTCGCCAAGCAGTATGAATTGCCCGCTTGTTGGCAATGCCCGGCGCGCGATCGCTTCCAGTTCGCTGTAGCCCAGTGGCTCGTGGGTAGGATAGGGAACGACGGTGATTGCGAATTCATCCTTTAGCGCATCGATGAGGGGAGCGAACAGATTCCCGGTTCCATCCATGCCAGGCAATAGGACGATGGTCAGCATCCTACGGTTTTTCGCCGACGAGATCGATGCGGCGTTTGATGCGTTGGGCTTCTGCGGTATCGCCCGATTTCTCGGCGCGCATGGCCTGGACGCCCAGCCATGCCAGCAACGGACGGCGCCAGCCTTGGGTGGAAGCGGTGTCCACGGCGTCGCTCAGTACTTGCGGCGTGGCTTTGCCGGTGCGGAGCAGGACGCCGCTGGCCACCAGTTTCGAGAGCGGGTCGGCGATGGCTTGCGTGGTGATGCTCCCTGCGGCTACCGGCTGGTGCTGTGGCGGCAGCAGCGCGATGTCGGCGGCGGTGGCGCGGCCGGATAGGTAGGCGGCGTAGGCGCGGTCGGCCGGGCTGGCGTCCTGCGACAGTTTGTCGTAGCCGGCGCAGTCTTCGAATACCAGCGAGGCGACGCGCGCGGCGCAGCGTATCAGTTCGGCGCGTATCATCAGATCGACCTTGCCGGTGCTGGCCAGCGCTGCGCGGGCGCGCTGGTATTCGGCCGCTTCCACGCGGGCGTTGCCGGACAGGTAGGCGGACGTGCTGCGCTCGATGGAGCTCTGCGCGTTCATCTGCCAATCCGGCACGGGCGGGTTGTTGCCGCAGGCGGCCAGCAACGTGGCGGCGGTCAGTGCTGCAATCAGGTGAGCGGTAGTCTTCATGGCAGTTTGATCTCCGTGTCGCGCTTGAACGGCCATTTACGGTTGATTTCATTGACCAGCTGTTCCACCCGGCGCAAGCTGCTTTCCACCTCGCCCCGCAGCACACCCAGATCGGCCGTGGCTTCCTTGGCGTTGGCGCCTACGGCCTGTGCTTCGACCAGCACCGCGTCCATTTTCTTCAGACTGTTGCGGGCGTCCGCCAGCAGGCCGTTAAGCTGCACGATGGTCGCCTGCGCGTCCGTCATTACGCCTTGCTTGCCGAAGACTTGCGTATCGGCGTGGCCGATCAGGCTATCGGCCTTGGTGGCCAGCGCGTTCACGGTGATCAGCAGCTTGTTGGCGCGCTCCACCAGTTGTTGGGCGTTCTTGTCGTCGCCGGCGATCAGGCCCATGGCGCCGCCGGGGCCATTGAGCTTGCCGGTGACGCCCTGGACGTTGGCCAGGCTGGCGGCCAGCGCGGAATTTTCCGCCGTCAGCTTGTTGAGGTTTTCCAGCAGATCCTTGGCGGCGGCCAGCAGGCGTGGGATTTCGGCGCCGGCATCGCCGACCAGCAGCGCGCGGGCGGCGCCGTCTTCCAGCGGCGGATCGGTCGGTATGCCGCTGAAGGCGCGCAGCTTGGCGCCGCCCACCAGGCCGCGCTCCAGCGTGAAGATGCTGGAGCTGCGCAGCCAGTGCGCGTCGTTGCGCGGCACGTCGACGATCACGCGCGCCTTCCCGTCCTTGCCCAGCTCTATGCGGCGCACGCGGCCTATCGGGAAGCCGGCGAATGTGACGTCCATGCCGACGGTGACGCCTTCCGAATCGTCCGCCTGCAGCACCAGCGTCTGCGTCGATTCGAAGGCCCCGCGCGCGTACATCAGGTACAGCGCCGAACCGGCCACCAGCACCACCATCAGCACCAGCAGCAAGGCCGCCTTGAATTCCGCGTTGCGCACCGGCGCCGCTTCGTTTGTCTGTTCTGTCATCGCTTTATTCCGCTCAGTAGTAGTTGCCCATCAAGGAGGCGATTTCGATCAGCAGCATCACGGCGAACAGGCGCACCATGTCGTACAGGCCGTGCGTTACCTTGGCGCGGTAGCTGCTGCTGAAGTAGAAGGAGGAGGCCATCGGTATCAGGCCGACCGCGAAACTGAAGAAGACGATCTTCAACACCAGGATCAGCGCAACCGCCGGATTGAACACCTGGCCGACCACGCGCGTGTAGCCCGGCAGCGCCCATGGCGTGAAGCCGTACAGCGTCAGATAAGCCAGGACCAGCGTCATCACGCAGCTGACGGCAGCCAGCATCCACACGGCGAATACGCCGGCCGCCACGCGCGGGAAGAATTCCTGGCGCAGTTCCGCCTCGCTGGTGTTGTCGGCGTTGCTGCGGCTTTGCGAGAATTCCAGTCCGGCGGGCAGGGTGGTGCGCAGCGCGACGAAGGCTGCGGCGGTCAGCGGAATCAGCTCCAGCACCAGCACGCGCACCACCATCTCCAGCGCGAAGCGGGAGAGGCCGTAGCTCTGCGAGGTGACGACCACGATGCGGATCAATACGAGGCTGACCAGCGCCGACAGAACGCCATACCAGGCCAGGTTGGGGGCGGTGTCGCGCACGATGTGCCGCGCCAGCAGGTTGCGGTTGGCGCCGCGATAGCTGGCCGGGCTGAAGGCCAGAGGCAGCATCAGCACGGCGAATTGCAGCAGCCGCCACCAGCTGTTCAGCCAGGCGACGGTTGCGCGGATCAGGCGCCGCAGCGCCGGGGGGATAGATGCGTCCATGCTCATGTTGGCATCTTAGCACCGCGATGGCTTGGTAAGGTGTCCGGCACGGCCGCGCGCCTATTCCTCTTCCGCGAAGGTGGCGATGATGGCGTCGGCCGTGGCGCGCACGCGGGCGCTGCGACTCAGGTCGGTGTGCATCACCAGCCAGACCTCGTAGTGGTCGACCCGTTCGGGCCAGACGCGCGTGAGCTGCGGATCGCCGTCGGCCATGTGGCAAGGCAGTTCGGCCACGCCCATGCCGCGCCGGGCTGCGTCCAGCATGACCATGCCGCTATTGACTTCGATCGCCACGCGGGCGTTGGCGATCGGCTCCAGGCACAGCTTCTCCTTGTGGCGCGGCGCCACCGAACCCTGGTAGACGATGATGTCGTGGCCCTGCATGCCGTTGCCGGGCACCGGCATGCCGCGTTGGGACAGATAGGCCGGCGTGGCGTACAGGCCCATGCTGCGCCGGGCCAGGTGGCGCGAGATCAGGTCGGGACTGGTGGGTTTGAGCGTGCGCACCGCCAGTTCTGCTTCGCGCCGCGTCAGGTTGCTGATCTCGGTGCTGGTGCTCAGGACCACGCGGATTTCGGGATGCATGACGTGCAGCCGCTGCATGGCGCCCAGCACCGAGTGGCTGGCGATGGTGTCCGAGGTGGCGACGCGCACGGTGCCGGACAGGCGATTGTCGATGCCCTGCATCTCGCGCTGGAACTGCAGGGCCGCGCGCTCCATCAATTCGGCGGCGGTGACGGCGAGTTCGCCGGCCGGCGTGGCCAGGTAGCCGGACGGCGTGCGCAGGAACAGCCGTGCGCCCAGCGATGCTTCCAGCGCGTTGAGGCGGCGGCCGACGGTGGCCTGGTCGATATCGAGGAAGGCGGCGGCCGAGCGCAGCGTGCCTTTGCGGTAGATGGCGAGGAAAATCCTGGCGTTGTCCCAATCCATGCGGCGTGTCCGGGTGTGATGCATTTTTGCATCGGAGTGCCGATGTTATGCGTATTTACTGCATCATGCAAGAGGGCTAACATCGGCGCATCTCTCCAAAGGACGCACCATGACTACCCCTGTCTCCGTGGCGCCGGCGATCCAGCCGCGCCAGATTCCCGCCTTGCTGGTGTTAATGACACTGGCCGTAGGCTTTGTGATGGCGATGATCGATGTCACCGCCGTCAATACCGCCTTATCCGATATCTCCGTCAACCTGGGCGTGCCGCTTACCGGCCTGGTTTGGGTGGTGGACGGCTACACGCTGACCTTCGCCGCGCTGCTGATGGCAGGCGGTGCGCTGGCCGACCGCTTCGGTCCGAAGAACGTCTACCAAGGCGGCCTGAGTGTGTTCATCCTCGGTTCCGTGCTGTGCGCCGTGGCCCCCAGCGGCAATGCGCTGATCGCAGCGCGCCTGCTGCAGGGCGCCGGCGCGGCGCTGTTCATGCCGAGTTCCCTCAGTCTGCTGACGCATGCCTACGAGGACCAGGCCACCCGCGCGCGCATGCTGGGGACGTGGTCGGCCATCGTCGGCTGCTCGTCGGCGGCCGGTCCGCTGGTGGGCGGCCTGCTGGTGCACTCGTTCGGCTGGCGCAGCGTGTTCTGGGTGAACGTGCCTATCGGCCTGCTCGGCATCGTGCTGACGCAGGTGGTGGCGCCGGCCACGCCGCGCCATGAGCGCGCGCTGTCGATGCTGAGCCATTTGCTGGGCGTGGTAGCGCTGGCGGCGCTGAGCTTTGTGCTGATCGAAGGCCCGGCGCTGGGCTGGGCTTCGGCGCCGGTGCTTGGCGCGGCTGCTGCGACGGTGCTGGCGGCCTTCATGCTGGTGCGGCGCGAACGCAACGGCGCGCATCCCTTGCTGCCACGGGCGCTGTTCGATACGCCGGCCTTCGCGGCGGCCAATGGCGTCGGCTTCCTGATTAACTTCGCGGTGTTCGGCCAGCTGTTCCTGCTGAGCCTTTTCATCCAGCAGTCCGGCGCGGATGCGCTGCATACGGGCTTGAAGCTGATACCGATGATGGCCGCTTTCGCTGTCGGCAACCTGACTTCGGGGCGCATCACGGCGCGTGTCGGCACGCGGCCGCCGATGCTGTATGGCTTGATGGTGGGCTTGATCATGGCGTTTGTGATGCTGGTCGGCTTGAGGCCGCAAACGCCATACTGGCTGCTGGTGTTGGGTGCGGTGGTGATGAATTTCGCCATCGGCATCGCGATTCCGGGCATGACGGCGACCGTGATGCTGGTGGCCGGCAAGGCGCACTCCAACAGCGCCGCCGCCGCGCTGAACGCCAATCGTCAGATCGGCGCCCTGGTCGGCGTGGCGATGATGGGCACCGTGATGCATATGGCGCCCGAGTGGGCCTGGCGTCTGCCGCTGTCGTTCTGCCTGATTACGGCGGCATACGCCGGGGCGCTGTTGCTGGTGTACCGCTACGTCAAACTGGGCAAGCCGGTTTAAACGCCATGCTTACGGCGCCATTCGATCATCTCGGCGATGGTCAGGATGGGCATGCCGTGCAGTTCGGCGAAGCTTTCGATGTCGGCGCCGCGCATCATGGTGCCGTCTGGGTTCATCAGTTCGCACAGCACGGCGGCGGGGTTGAGGCCCGCCATCGTCGCCAGGTCCACCGAGCCTTCGGTGTGGCCTTGGCGGGCCAACACGCCACCCGGTGTGGCGCGCAGCGGGAAGACGTGGCCTGGATGGACCAGGTCATGCGGCACGGCGTCCGCCGCGATGGCGGTGCGGATGGTGGTGACGCGGTCGGCCGCCGAGACGCCGGTGGTGACGCCCTCGCGCGCTTCGATCGACACCGTGAACGGCGTGCCGTAACGGCTGCCGTTATCGGCGGCCATCATCGGCAGTTCCAGCGCACGCACCTTGTCGGCGCTCAGGCAGAGACAGACGATGCCGCTGCATTCGCGGATCATCATCGCCATCGACTGCACGGTGATTTTTTCGGCGGCGACGATCAGGTCCGCTTCATTCTCGCGGTCGAAATCGTCGAGCAGGATCACCGGCACGCCGGCGCGCATGGCGTCCAGCGCCGCGGCGATACGGCCTTCCAGGTCGTCCGAAACGAGGGAATAGGGGGATACTGCGGATTGTTGGTCAAACATGTGGAACGCTCCTCGCAAAATTGGCGAAAAACGCGACAGGGCAAGCGAATACGCGCGGCCCGCCACACCGATCGCTCGGGCGGGAGGCCGCGTCACCGCACATCTTCTTTCATCCGGACTATACCGTCGGCTCTGGAGTCGCACCAGATCTGCTGACCCTTTGCGATGGATTGCAAAGGCGCTCGCGGGCTTGGCCATCGCTGGCCTTACCGCCGGTGGGGAATCGCACCCCGCCCCGAAGACGTCGTTAACACCTGCCGGCTGGCAGGCGAGCGAGGATTCTAGCCCAAATTAAGAATTTCGGTGTAAGGTAGCTTTTTCCTTCCTAAAATTGCAATGGGTATGAAGCTGATGACAATGCGTAGCGCCACCGCCGCCGTTCTGCTGGCGTGTACTCTCATGGCGCAAGCCGTCGATCAGCCGCCGCTGAATTTGAACGATCAGATTCCCATCGGCCCGCAGGTCAAGGTGGGCACGCTGCCCAACGGCTTGACCTATTACGTGCAAAAGAACGCCCGCCCCGAGAAGAAGCTGGAGCTGCGGCTGGTGGTCAAGGCGGGATCGATCCTGGAGGACGAGGACCAGCTAGGCCTGGCGCACTTCACCGAGCATATGGCTTTCAACGGCTCGACCCATTTCAAGCGCAATGAACTGGTGTCCTATCTGCAGACGATAGGCGTGAAGTTCGGCGCCGACCTGAATGCCTACACCACCTTCAACGAAACCGTCTACGTGCTGCCGATACCGACCGAGAAGCGCGAGGTGGTGGAGCAGGGCTTCCAGGTGCTGGAGGACTGGGCGCACGGGCTGTCCTTCAACGATGCCGATATCGACAGCGAGCGTGGCATCGTGCTGGAGGAGCTGCGGCTGGGTAAAGGCGTGGACGACCGCATGAACAAGGTGGTGCTGCCGAAGGTGCTGAACGGCTCGCGCTATGCGCAGCGGCTACCCATCGGCAAAGAGGACGTCCTCAAGAACTTCAAGTACGACGCCATCAAGCGCTTCTACCGCGACTGGTATCGGCCGGACCTGATGGCGGTGGTGGTGGTCGGCGATATCGAGCCGGCCGATGCCGAGCAGCTGATCGTGCAGCATTTCGGGAAGTTGAAAAATCCGCAGAACGAACGGCCGCGCGAGTATGCCAGGATTCCGGAGCGCGCCGAGCCTGAGGGCGTGGTCTTTACCGACAAGGAGATCGGCACCAATTCGGTCTTCATCCGCTATCCGATCCAGGCATGGCAGCCAGGCACCACGATCGCCGATTACCGGCAGAAGATGATCGAGAATATCTACGGTTTCATCCTCGGCCAGCGCATGCATGAGTTGACGCAGCAGGCCAATCCGCCGTTCCTGCAAGGCTTCAGCGGCATGAGTGGCGTGATGCGCGGCTATCGCTCCTTCGTCGCCGGCGCTGTGCTGGGCAAGGGCGGCGTGACGCCGGCCATCAACGCGCTGGTGCAGGAAGACCAGCGCGCGCGCCAGTACGGCGTTACCGAGTCCGAACTGGAGCGCGCCAAGAAAGGCTTGCTGCGCAACTTCGAGCGCATGTACAACGAGCGTGACAAGTCCGATTCGTCCGGCTACGCGGCGGAGTACATCCGCAACTTCCTCGACAAGGAAAGCATCCCCGGCATCGCCGCGGAGTACCGCTACGCCAACGAGCTGATACCGGGCATCGCGCTGTCGGAGGTGAATGCCGCCGTGCGCGCGGCGATCCCCGACAGCCAGAACAAGCTGGTGGTCTACTCCGGCACCGCTGCGGCGGGGGCGCTCACGCCGAAGGCCGAGGAGCTGCTGGCCGTGGCCAGCGCCGCCGAGAAAATCAGCGTCAGTGCGCGGGAGGAGAAGGTGTACGCCAGCCAGCTGATGCCGGTTCCGCCCAAGGCCGGCAGCATCGTCAGCCAGACCGTCAATGCCAAACTCGGAATGACCGAGCTTGTGCTGAGCAACGGCGTGAAGGTGGTGCTGAAGCCTACCGACTTCAATAACGACCAGGTGATCGTGACAGGCTTGCGGTTCGGCGGCTGGTCGCTGCTGGGCGACCAGGATTTGTTCAGCGCGCGCTACGCCAGCAATATCGTGCACCAGATGGGCGTGCAAAACTACACGCCGAGCGATCTGGTGAAGGTACTGGCCGGGAAGACGGCGGCCGCCAGCGCCAGCGTCAGTTCGCTCAACGAGATGGCGAACGGCTTTTCCGGCAAAGGCGATGTCGAGACCATGCTGCAGCTGCTGTACCTGAACATGACCCAGCCGCGCAAGGACCCCGCCATCTACAGCGCCTATGTCGACCGCCAGCGCGAACTGGCGAAGAACAACTTGGCGCGGCCCGAGTCCATCCTGGGCGATACGATCACGGCTACGCTGTACAACAACAACCCGCGCGTGCAGCGGGCGCCGAAGCCCGCCGACTTCGACCAGCTGGGCATGGACCGCGCGGTGGACCTGTACAGCAGCCGCATGTCCAGCGCCAAGGGCTTTACCTTCTTCGTGGCGGGCAGTTTCGATGTCGAGAAGGTCAAGCCGCTGATCGCCACCTATCTGGCCAGCCTGCCGGTGGGCGACATTCCCGTGGCGTTCAAGGACGAGGGCGTGCGGCCGGTGCGCGGTGTGGTCAAGAAGGAGGTGCATGCGGGTTCGGAGCCGAAGAGCACGATCTCGCTGTCCTTCACCGGCGAGACGCAGTTCTCCGCGCAGGAGCGCATGCGCTTGCAGGCATTGATCGAGGTGTTGAATATCAAACTGATCGAGGTGCTGCGCGAGAAGATGGGGGCGATGTACAGCGGCGGCATACGCGGCGGTATCGAGCGCATCCCGTACCAGCACTACGCGGTCACGGCCACCTTGCCTTGCGCGCCGGAGAATGTCGACAAGGTGCTGGCGGCGACGTTTGCGGAGATCGACAAGATCAAGGAGAGCGGCGCACTGGACTCGGACCTGGAGAAGGTGAAGGCGACGTGGCTGAAGAACTATCGCAACGGCCTGCGCGAGAACGGCTACTGGATGGCGGTGATGATGAACGCCTTCGTCAATCAATCCGATCCGGCCGAGGTGCTGACCTATGAGTCGCGCGTGACGGCACTGACGGCGGAGGAGTTGAAGGAGACGGCGCGGCGCTATTTCGACATGAACAACTACGTGCAGGTGGTGCTGTATCCGGCGAAGTAGGCGGGCCGCCTGTTACACTGGCGGCTTGTATCAACCGATGTAGAGATAAATCATGGCAAAGAAAAAAGAAGAGCTGGATCCGGAAACCCTGGAATTGATCAACTGGTGTATCGAAGTGGAGGGCTTCCTGGTCAAGGGCGGCGCCACGCAGGAAGAAGCGCAGGAGCATATCGAAGAGCAGGTGGAGTGGTTCACCGACCAGTTCTACGAGGGCCTGACGCCCGAAGAGGCGGCGAAGGAAGCGCTGGCCTGATACCTTGTCCTATGCTGGAATTGTCACGATGAGAATATACGCTGTTGTTTTGCTGTTCCTTGTTACGCTTTACCATCAAGTCAACGCCGAGGAGTGCCCAGCCGGGAAGTCCTACGAACAGGCGAGGGCGGTAGTCCGCGACCTTCAGCGCATCGTGGCGCCTGGCGGCGTCGATGAGTCGTATACGACGACCATCGGCGGCATCAAGCAGTGGCTCAATGTGCGCGGGCAGGACAAGTCCAATCCCGTCATCCTGTTCCTGCACGGCGGCCCTGCGGCGCCGCTGACGCCGAGCACCTGGGAGTTCCAGCGGCCGATCGAGGAGTACTTCACGGTCGTCAATTGGGACCAGCGCGGGGCCGGCAAGACTTATCTGGAAGCCAAACCCGAAGAGATCAGCGACAGCATCCACATCGACCGCTACGTCAAGGACGCCATCGAGGTCGCCGAGTTCGTACGCCAGCGTTACGGCAAGAGCAAGGTGATCCTGATGGCGCACAGCTGGGGAACTGTGATCGGCATGAAGGCCGCGCTGGAGCGGCCGGACCTGTTTTACGCCTACGTCGGCATGGGCCAGGTGATCAATACGCCGGACAACGAGCGGCTCAGCTTCCAGTACGGGTTGGACCAGGCACGGGCGCATAACAATGCGGAAGCGATCGCGGAGCTCAATTCCATCGCGCCGTATCCGGGCAATACGCCGATCACGCGCGAGCGCATCATCATTGCGCGGAAATGGCCGCAGTTCTATGGCGGGCTGAGTGCGTATCGCGATGGCGGCGCGAAGTACTATTTCGATGCGCCCTTGCTGTCGCCCGAATACGACTGCAAGGCTGCTCGCGCGGTCGATCAGGGCAGCCTGTTCACGCTGGACCGGATCCTGCCGGAGTTCCTGCTGGTCGACTACAAGCAGGTGCGCAAATTTCCGATCCCGGTGGTGATGTTCATGGGGCGTCACGACTATACAACGCCCTCCGCGCCCTCCGCCGCATGGCTGGAGCAAGTGGACGCGCCCTACAAGAAGGGAATCTGGTTCGAGCGCTCGGCGCACATGATTCCGTGGGAGGAGCCGGGCAAAACGCTGAATAGCTTGCTGGAGTATGTGCGGCCGTTGGCGATTCCTGCGAGTCGTTAAAGAAGCGGAGGGCCGGTTCTGTCTATGCGAGCGGGCCGGTGACGAAATCGGCCAGCAGCCCCCATCGTTGCCCTCCGCCTTCGGATATGCAGAACGTGCCGCTGAGCTGTACATCCCACAATACCAAATCCCCGTTATTCTCGACGACGAACTCGTAGGTGTTCGGCAGCTGGCCGGGTCGCAGCACCACGCGCAGTCCTTCGTGGTTGGTGATGCTCATGTTGTGCGGCTATTCCTTTTATATGGCGTCGTGACAAACGACGCAGATTTTGTTCCCCTCCGGGTCGCGCAGGTAGGCGCCGTAGTAGTTGGCGTGGTAGTGCGGACGTAATGCCGGCGGCCCTTCGCAGCGGCCGCCGTTCGCCAGCGCGGCGGCGTGGGCGCGGTCGACCGCTACGCGCGACGGCGCCATGAAGGCCGTCATCTGGCCGTTGCCGCAGGCGGCCGGTTGGCCGTCGTACGGTTTGCCGACGATGAACAAGGGCCGCGCACCTTCTGCCGGCTGCCAGCCGGCCCATGGCTTGGATGCGTCGTTGAAGCGCAGGCGCGTGCCCAGCTCCGTCATCACCGCGTTGTAGAAGGCGAACGCCGCTTCGAAGTCGTTGGTCCCCACGTAGATATGCGATAGCATCGGTTTCCCCGGTTGAGTGAGTAGATCGTCAACATTTCGGGGTATAGTGTACCCGGAGACTAATCGAATGGGGGAACACCATGGAACTGACGTCCGTCGCGCCACCGCCGCTGCGCCGCATCGCCGATTTGCCCGCGCCGAAAGCGCAGCTGTTGATGGGGAATGTACGCGATATCAATCGCAAGCCTTTGCATCAGGTGCTGGAGAGCTGGGGCCGCGAGTTCGGCCCCATGTACCGCTTCCGCGTGCTGCGCAAGGAGATCGTCGTCACGTCCGACCGTGAACTGATCGCCAGCCTGCTGCGCGACCGGCCCGACGCGATGCGCCGCTCCAGCCGCACCGCCGAGGCGCTCAACGAGGTGGGCACGCGCGGCCTGTTCACAGCGGAGGGCGAGGATTGGCGGCGCCAGCGCAAGCTGGTGATGCGCGCGCTGACGCCGGAAGTGATCCATAACTTTTTCCCCACATTGACCGCGCTGACCGAACGCCTGCGCCTGCGCTGGGAGACCGCCATCGCCGCCGGCAGGCCGGTCGATGTGCTGCGCGACCTGAAGGCCTATACGCTGGACGTGACCATCGGCCTGGCGATGGGGCAGGACATCAACACGCTGGAGCTGGAGGAACATCCGCTGCAGCGCGATATCGAATTCCTCTTCAAGCTGGTGGCCAAGCGCCTGACGTCGCCGTTTGCCTATTGGCGCGTGCCGGTGCTGCGGCGGGCCGACGACCATGAGGCGATTGCGGCGGCGGAGCGCATCCAGCGCGCCATCTTCGGCTTCATCGCCGAGGCCCGCAAGCGCATCGAGCGCAATCCTGCGCTGCGCCAGAAGCCGTCCAATATGCTGGAGGCGTTGATCGTCGCCCGCGACGAGCCGGATTCCGGCCTGACCGACGAGGCGGTGGTCGGCAATGCGATCACCATGGTCTTTGCTGGCGAAGACACGACCTCGAACACGACCGCCTGGCTGATCGATTTCCTGTCGACCCATCCGCAGGCCGCGCGCAGCATGGCGGCGGAGACCGGACAAGTCCTCGGTGCCAAGGCCGTGCTGGACGACTACCATCAGCTGGAGCACCTGAAATACATCGACGCCGCCACGCGCGAGGCCATGCGCCTGAAGCCGGTGGCGCCCATCATGGCGGCGCAGCCGAACGAGGATGCGGTGGTCGGCGACCTGTCGGTGCCGAAGGGGACGGTGATCTTCCTGCTGCTGCGCCAGGCCTCCGAGCGCGACTGCGAGCTGGCGCAGCCAGAGCGCTTCCAGCCGGAGCGCTGGCTGGAGGGCGCCCACGGCGGCGGCGACGACCCGGCGCGCAAGCTGTTCCCCTTTGGCGGCGGGCCGCGTTTCTGCCCCGGCCGTTATCTGGCGATGGCCGAGATCAAGATGGCGATGGCCATGCTGGTCAAGAATTTCGAGATCGAGCGGGTGCCGGGCGCGGCGCCGGTCGAGGAGCGCTTCACCTTTACGATGACGCCGAGCGCATTGCCAGTGCGACTGATCAAAAAAACATGATAGGCTAGATGTGCAGCGTCCATCCGCGTCTTAAAAAAAGGGAAAAATCATGCTGAAGAAGATCGCCATCGGTGTCGTCGTTCTGGTTTTGATCGTGCTGGGCCTGGCCGCCATGCAGCCGGACAGTTACCGCGTGCAGCGCACCATCGCCATCAAGGCGCCGGCCGAGAAGATCCTGCCGCTGATCAGCGACTTCCACAACTGGACGTCGTGGTCGCCGTGGGAGAAGCTGGACCCCGCGATGAAGCGCACCTTCAGCGGCGCGCCCAAGGACCAGGGCGCGGTCTACGCATGGGAAGGCGACGACAAGGTCGGCTCCGGCCGCATGGAGATCACCGGCCTGACGCCGGCCAAGGTCGATATCAAGCTCGATTTCCTGAAACCGTTCGAATCGCATTGCCAGACCGTGTTCGCGCTGGAGACCAAGGGCGACATCACCACCGTGAGCTGGACCATGTCCGGCCCCAGCGAATTCATGACCAAGCTGATGGGCCTCGTGGTGAGCATGGACAGCATGATAGGCAAGGACTTCGAGGCCGGCCTGGCCAATATGAAGGCGGTGGCCGAGAAATAGCATATGCGGAGGTGGGCCATGAACTTGCGTCTGAGACGGGCGGTGGCGGTGCTGGCGATGCCGGCGTTATTGATGGCGGCTGCCGGCGCTTCGCCGCCCCCGGTGCGGCAGAGCCATCCCGTCATCGGCACCTGGCGGATCACCATGCCCGATGGTTCATGCAGCGAGACCTACCGCATCCGCAGCGACGGCACCACGCTGGTGTTCAGCAACGAGGAGGTGGCCGAGTCCACCTTCTCCATCAGCGACCAGCCGGACAAGGATGGCTTCTACAAGGAGGTCGACACCATCGTCAAGGACAACGGCAAGCGCGATTGCCTCGGCGATGTGAGCGAGGTGGGGCACTCGTCCACCACCTATCTGCTATTCCATCCCAGCGGCGACATGTTCCTGATGTGCGTGGAGCGGCGTACCGACAAATGCCTGGGGCCCTTCATCCGGGTCAAGGGCAACGCGATTTGATCTACGCGCGGTAGGCGCCGGGATTGACGCCCGCCCATTCCTTGAAGGCGTGGTTGAACGCGCTCTGCTCCTGGTAGCCCAGAAGGAAGGCGATATCCACCAGGCTCAGTTCCGGCTGGCGCAGATAGTCCTTGGCCAGCGCGAAGCGGGCCTGGTCCAGTATCTGCTGAAAGGTCGCGCCGGCCTCGCTCAACTTGCGTTGCAGCGTGCGCGGCGACAGTTTCAATTCTTCGGCAATGGATGCCAGCCGCACCTGGCCGTGGGCGAGGTTGCGGACGATGGCGGCATGCACCTGCTGGGTGATGGCGTTGTCGGGCTGCGCGCGCTGGCGCAGCAGTTGTTCGGCGTGCTGCTGCAGCACCGGGTAGAGGCTGACATCGGCGTTCGGCACCGGGTAGGCCAGCAGGGCTGCGTCGAAGCTGGCGACGTTGGCCGCTGCGCCAAAGGCGGGCATGGCGCCCAGCACGCGCACGTATTCGTCGCGGTCCGCGGGCGCGCCGCCGTCGTGGGTCAGGGTCAGTTGCGCGGCTGGCAGTGTGGTCCCGGCCAGCCAGTTGCCGAATACGCGGATGCCGGCGAAGACGCTGTCGGCCAGGTGGCGCTGGGCCGGGCCGTAGTTGCTGTGCCAGGTGTAGTGGGCCACGCCGTCCGCCACCGTCAATGCCGAGCGGCCCAGGTCGTGCGCCAGCTGCTCGTAGCGCATGGTCTGTTCGAAGGCCTGGCCGAAGTCGCGGCAGCTCAGCAAAATCAGGCCGTAGACGCTGTAGGTGCCCAGCTTGACGCGTTCACCCACGTGCAGGCCGAAATGCGGATCGTTGGCCAGGTGGGCGCCGATGTCGAGCAGGCGCACGTAGTCGTCGGCGCGCAGGGAGTCGGGCAGGGGCTGCAGGGCGCCGGCGGGCATGCCGGCCGCCTGCTCCAGCGCCATGGCCGTGACGCCGCGCGCCGCCGCCGCTTCGAGCAGGGGCTGCAGGTAGGAGCCGGCCACGCGGCGCGTCAGCTCAGCGTGCGGACTTGGCATGATCGAACAAGGCGGATGTCATGAAAGCGCAATACCAGGTGGGTTCGTTATCTTATTCTGTTGTCATTGAAACTCGGTGCGCGCCAGTATAGCAAGCGCTCCGCTACGCAGACAGGAAAACAATGAGACGCTGGAACGGTTGGGGTGACGATACGATAGAGTTTGCGCTGAACGACGATGCGCTGGGCTTTCTGGCGCAGCGCATCGGCAAGGGTTCGCCGGTGGCGGATGCGGCGTTCGAACAGGCTTGCGCGCAGATCGCGCCTTCGCGGCTGCCGCCGCATGCGCTGGTGGACACCTCGGCCGAGGTCCGGTTGCGCAGTGCGCTGGGCCAGAGCCTGCCGGACTGGCTGCGCCTGCGCTACGGCGTGATCGGCACGGCGCCGGATGGCGTGGCCCATCCGGAAAGCCCTGAGCAGGTGAGGGAGTTGATCGATTTCGCGCAGCAGTTCGGCGTGGCGCTGATACCGCAGGGTGGCGGCACCAGCGTGGCCGGGCATTTGACCGCGCCGGCCGGCGCGCAGCCGGTGCTGTCGGTCAACCTGACGCGCCTGCGCCAGCTGCATTACCTCGATACCGAATCGCAGCTGGCGACCTTCGGCGCCGGCGTGTTCGGGCCGGACCTGGAGGCGCAGTTGCGCGCGCGCGGCTACACGCTGGGCCACTTCCCGCAGTCGTTCGAGTATTCGACGCTGGGCGGCTGGGTGGTGACGCGTTCGTCCGGCCAGCAATCGCTGCGCTACGGGCGCATCGAGCAGATGTTCAGGGGCGGCAAGGTGGAGACGCCGGCCGGTACGCTGGATATCCCGACCTTCCCGGCGTCGGCGGCGGGCACGGACCTGCGCGAGATGGTGCTGGGCTCAGAAGGACGACTGGGCATCCTGACCGAGGCCACGGTGCGCGTGACGCCGCTGCCGGAGTACGAGGCTTTCCATGCGGTGTTCTTCCCGAGCTGGGATGCGGCGGAGACGGCGGTGCGGCAGGTGGTGCAGGCGGGATTGTCGCTGTCGATGCTGCGTTTGTCGAATCCGCTGGAGACGACCACCATGCTGGCGCTGGCCGGCCACAAGAAACTGATCTCGGCGCTGGAGCGCTATCTGTCCTGGCGCGGCTGCAAGGACGGCAAGTGCATGCTGATGATAGGCGTGAGCGGCCGCAAGGCCGCAGCCAAGGCGGCGCTGCGGCATGCGCTGGTGCTGGTCGCGCCGCACGGCGGCGTGCATATCGGCCGCAAGATGGGCGACAAGTGGAAGCAGAACCGCTTCCGCAACGTCTATCTGCGCAACGCGGCCTGGCAGCACGGCTATGCGATCGATACGGTGGAGACGGCGGTGGATTGGCCACGCGTCGGCACGATGATGCAGGCGGTGGAGGCTGCGGCCGCCGACGCGCTGGCGCAGTACGGCGAGAAGGTGCACGCTTATACGCACCTGTCGCACCTGTATGCGCAGGGGGCCAGCGTTTATTCGACCTTTGTCTACCGGCTGGCCGGCGACTATGAGCAGGACCTGGCGCGCTGGCGCACGCTCAAGCATGCGGTGAGCATGGCGATCGTCGGGAACGGCGGCACCATCAGCCATCAGCACGGCGTGGGCAGCGACCATGCGCCATATCTGGCGGCGGAGAAGGGCGAGTTGGGCTTGGCGGCGATGCAGGCCTTGTTCAACCATTTCGATCCGCAGCAGATCATGAATCCCGGGAAGCTGCTGCCATGACGGCGCACTGGCGCAATGGCGGGCGCTCCGCGTTGACGGATCTGCTGGCGCGCGAGTGGGATGTGATCGTGATCGGCGGCGGCATCACAGGCGCGGGGATCTTGCTGGAGGCGTCGCGGCGCGGGCTGAAGGCTTTGCTGGTGGAGCAGCGCGATTTTGCTTGGGGTACGTCGAGCCGGTCTTCGAAGCTGGTGCATGGCGGTTTGCGCTATCTGAAGGAGGGCCAGTTTGCGCTGACCCGCGAGTCGGTGCATGAGCGGCAGCATCTGCTGCAGCATGCGGCCGGGCTGGTGGAGCCGCAGAGCTTTGCTTTCGGCGATTACGAAGGACGCAAACCGGGCAAGCGCATGTTCCTGCTTGGGCTGGCGATCTACGACCGCATGGCGGGGCAAAAGGGGCGGCATTACTTTGGATTGAACGAGTTCGGTGCGCTGGCGCCGAACGTGTCGACTGTTGGGCTCAAGGGTGGCATGGTTTACACCGATGCCAAGACCGACGATGCGCGGCTGGTCATGCGCGTATTGCAGGAGGCGCAGCAGCTTGGCGGCGTGGCCGTCAATTACATGGCGGCGGAGTCGCTGCTGCGGGTGGATGGCGACGGGGTTCGCGGCGTGCGGCTGCGCGATGGCGTGAGCGGCGCGGAGCACGAGGTGCGCGCGAAGCTGGTCATCAGCGCGACCGGTGCGTGGGCGGATGGCCTGCGCACGCAAGGCGCCGCGTCTGGCAAGGCCGCTGCGGCCAAACCACGGTTGCGGCCTTTGCGCGGCAGCCACCTGGTGCTGCCTGCCTGGCGCTTGCCGCTGGCGCAGGCGATCAGCTTGATGCATCCGCTGGACGGCCGGCCCGTGTTCGCCTTCCCGTGGGAGGGCGTGACGCTGGTGGGCACGACGGATGTCGACCACAAGGACGATCTGTCGCGCGAGGCCGCGATTACGCGGGCAGAAGTCGATTATCTGATGGCGGCCCTGCACGACCAGTTCCCGCAGCTAGGCTTGCAGGAGCGCGACGTGATCGCCAGCTATGCCGGCGTGCGTCCCGTGATCGACAGCGGCAAGGCCGATCCGTCGAAGGAAGGACGCGACCACGCGCTGTGGCTGGAAGACGGGTTGCTGACGGTGACAGGCGGGAAGCTGACCACGTTCCGCGTGATCGCGCTCGATGCGCTCAAGCTGGCGGCGACGCTGCTGCCGGAGTGGCGCGACAAGCTGGAGCCGCAGCCGGTGTTCGGCGCGGCAGCGACGCGCAGCCTGCCTTACCAGCGTCATTTGCCGGCGGGCCAGGCGCGGCGTCTGCAAGGCCGTTACGGCGCGCTGACGCGGGAACTGATCGCGGCTGCGCAGCCGGGCGAGCTGGCGCTGATCGCGGGGACGGAGACCATCTGGGCGCAATTGCGCTGGGCGGCCCGCTGCGAGTCGGTGCAGAAGCTGGAGGACTTGATGCTGCGCCGCAGCCGTCTCGGCATCCAGCTGCGCGGCGGCGGCGTGGACATCATCGGCCGCATACGCGCCATCTGCCAGCCGGAGCTGGGCTGGAGCGACGAGCGGTGGGATGCCGAGCAGGCCGCCTATCTGGCATTATGGAATACCCATTACAGTCTGCCCGCATAAGTACGGGCACACATTACGAGACTAGAGCGACATGGCCGACCAATACCTTCTTTCCATCGACAACGGCACCCAGAGCGTGCGCGCATTGCTGTTCGATTTGAACGGCAACCTGGCCGCCAAGGCGCAGGTGCATCTGCAGGCTTACTTCTCCGATCATCCCGGCTGGGCGGAGCATGACGCCGATGGCTACTGGAAGGCGGTCGGCCAGGCGTGCCAGCAGCTGTGGGCTTCCACCGATATTCCTCGTTCCGCCATCAAGGGCGTGGCGGTGACGACGCAGCGCGGGACGGTGGTCAACCTCGACCGCGACGGCAAGGTGCTGCGGCCGGCGATCACGTGGCTGGACCAGCGGCGCGTGGGCAAGCAAAAGCCCCTGAGCTTCCTGTGGCGCACGGCGTTCAAGCTGGCGCGCGTGTCCGGCACCATCGAGTACTTCCGGCGCGAGGCGGAGATCAACTGGATAGCCGAGCATCAGCCGGACATCTGGGCCAGGACCGACAAGTATCTGCTGCTGTCGGGCTTTCTCAATTTCCGTCTGTGCGGGCGGCATGTCGATTCGATCGGTTCGCAGGTGGCGTATCTGCCGTTCGATTACAAGCGCCACAAGTGGGCCGGCGCGCGCGACTGGAAGTGGGAGGCGCTGGCGGTGCGCAAGGAGATGCTGCCGGAGCTGGTGGAACCGGGCACGGTGATCGGCGCGATCACCGCCGCCGCCGCCGAGGCGACCGGCATCCCGGAAGGCACGCCGCTGGTGGCCGCCGCCGCCGACAAGGCCTGCGAGGTGATAGGCGCCGGCGCGCTGGAACCGCACATCGCCTGCCTGAGCTACGGCACCACCGCGACCATCAACACCACCACCAAAAAATACGTCGAAGTGACGCCGTTGATACCGCCTTATCCGGCGGCCATTCCCGGCGCCTACAGCACGGAGGTGCAGATCTTCCGGGGCTACTGGATGGTGAACTGGTTCAAGGAGCAGTTCGGACACTTCGAACAGATGGCCGGCGCGCAGCAGGGCATGGCGCCTGAGGCGATGTTCGATCTGCTGGTGAACGAGGTGCCGCCCGGGTCGATGGGCTTGATGCTGCAGCCTTACTGGAGCCCGGGCATCAGGACGCCGGGGCCGGAGGCCAAGGGCGCGATGATCGGCTTTGGCGACGTCCATACGCGCGCCCATATGTACCGGGCGATACTCGAGGGCCTGGCCTACGCGCTGCGCGAGGGCAAGGAGCGCATCGAGAAGCGCAGCGGCGTGCCGGTGACGGAGTTGCGCGTGGCCGGCGGCGGCTCGCAGAGCGATGCGGCGATGCAGCTGACTGCCGATATCTTCGGCCTGCCGGCGGCGCGTGCGCATGTGTACGAGACGTCGGGACTGGGCGCGGCGATTGCGATAGCGGCGGGGCTGGGACTGCACAAGGACTTCGACAGCGCGACCCGCGCGATGACGCGGCCGGGCAGGGTGTTCCAGCCTATCGCGGCGAACCGGCAGATCTACGACAAGCTGTATCGGCGCGTGTACCTGAACATGTACCGGCAATTGCAGCCGATGTATCAGGAGATCGCCGATATCACGGGTTATCCCGAGCAGCTTTAATGGGGGTCAGGTCTGACATTTGGACACGAACTGGGCCCTAAGCGGCCAGTGATAGACGAGCTCGTGTCCAAATGTCAGACCTGACCCCAGGTTTTGTTAGCGCATCACCAGCGCCTTGACCGCTTCCATCGCGGCGCTGCCGGTCTGGGTGGCTTGCACCTGATTGCGGCCGCCTTCCTTGGCCACGTACATGGCGCGGTCGGCGGCGACGAACAGCGATTCGGTGTTGTCCAGCTGGTGCGGCTTGATCGTCGCCACGCCTATGCTCACCGTCAGCCAGGCCGACGTGGTCGAGCGCGGGTGCGGGATCTGCAGCGACTCGACGTGCGCGCGGATCGATTCTGCCAGCAGGTAGGCCGAGTCGCTGTCGGTCTCGGCGAACAGCAGCACGAACTCCTCGCCGCCGTAGCGCGCCGCCAGGTCGGTCGGGCGCAGCGCGTGCGAGGCGATGGCCTGCGCCACCTGCTGCAAACAGGCGTCGCCGGCCGGGTGGCCCAGGGTGTCGTTGTACAGCTTGAAGTGGTCGACGTCCAGCACCACCAGCGACAAGGGCAGGCCGCTGCGCATGGAACGCTGCCATTCCTTCTCCAGGAAGGTGTCGAAGTGGCGGCGGTTGGCGATCTTGGTCAGCGGGTCGACCATCGCGGCGCGCTGCAACGCGTCTTCCGACAGCTTATGGTGGGTGATGTCGTGCAGCAGGCCGATGAACAGCGGCTGGCGCAGGTACATCGGCGTCAGCGTCAGGTCCATGCACACCGAGCTGCCGTTGCGGTGGCGGATGATCACTTCGCGCGTGCCGTGGCTGTGCGCCGTCTCCGGCGCGGCGGCGTAGCGTTCGAAGTAGTCCAGGTATTCCTGCGCCACCAAAGGATTGAGCAGCTCCGAGATGGCGCGGCCGGCCAGTTCGTTTTCCTGGTAGCCCAGGTATTTGTCGCAGGCCGGATTGGTGAACTGGATGCGGCCGTCCGCCTCGATGATCAACAGCCCCTCGGCCATGTTGTTGACGATGGTGCGCAGGCGCTCGGCCTGTTCTTCCTGGGTCTCGCTCTTGCTGCGGATGTGCAGCTGGGTGCGCACGCGGGCGCACACTTCGGCCATGCGCAGCGGCTTGCTGATGTAGTCGACGGCGCCGATGTCGAAGCCGGCCACCACGTCCTCGGTCTCGGTGCGGGCGCTCATGAAGATCACCGGGATGCCTTGCGTGGCGACGTGGCTCTTGAGCTGGCGGCAGGTTTCGAAGCCGTCCATGCCGGGCATCATGACGTCGAGCAGGATCAGGTCGGGATGGACGCGGCGCGCGATCTTCAGCGCCCGTTCGCCGGAGGTGGCGACAAAGGTTTGGTAGCCCTGCTGGACCATCAGCTTGCGCAGTGCGCTCAGGTTCTCCGGCGCGTCGTCCACTATGAGTATCGCGGCATCGCGCCGCGTGGCAAGGATGGGATTTGGGACTGGGGTGAACAAAGGCTGGCCTGATTTGAAAGTGACTATCCGTTCAAATCATAACGCGTCGGCCTCGCTCCGGGTGAAAAAAAATCCGCTGTTTTTCGAGGATTGCTTCGGAATTGACAACCATGCCACGCCAGCATGCTATTGGCTTACTTAATGTTGATGGGATGTTATGGCTTTGCGCGGTTTCCGTGACTATTGGTGATAAAGTCGCGGTGGCAGTGTTGTATTTCGGCGGGCGAAAGTGGGCGGCGGACGCCGCCCACGAGGTATGACGACTTAGATCTTGGCGGCGATCAGTTTGCCCAGGATCTCGATGCCGGTACGGATGCGGTCCGGCGCCACGGTGACGAAGGACAGGCGCAGCGTGTTGGTCTCCGGCTCGTTGGCGTAGAACGGCGAACCCGGTACGAAGGCGACCTTCTGGGCGATGGCTTCGTCCAGCAGTTTCATGGCGTCGATGTGCTTAGGCAGCGTAACCCAGATGAACATGCCGCCTTCCGGCTTGGTCCACTCGACGCCGGCCGGGAAGTGCTGGGCCATGGCGTCCAGCATGACCTGGCACTGGTCGCCGTACAGGGCGCGGATTTTCGGGATGTGGCGGCCCAGGAAGCCGTCCTTGATCACTTCGTGCACGACCATCTGGGTCAGCTGCGAGGTGTGCAGGTCGGCGGCCTGCTTGGCCAGTTCCAGGCGGCGCACCAGCGGCAGCGGGGCGACCACGTAGCCCAGGCGGATGCCGGGGGTCAGCACCTTGGAGAAGGAACCCATGTAGATCACGCCGTCCGGGTTCATCGCCACCATCTTCGGCAGCGGGTCGCCTTTGTAGCTCAGGGCGCCGTACGGATCATCCTCGATCAGCGGCAGGCCGAGGCGGGCGCAGGTTTCCACCAGCTCCAGGCGGCGTTCGACGGACAGGGTGCGGCCGGTCGGGTTCTGGAAGTTCGGCAGCGCGTACAGCAGGCGGGCGCCGGCGGCGACCTTGTCCAGCGACGATGGCACCAGGCCGTGTTCGTCGGTGTCGACCGATTTGAATTCGGGACGGTAGACCGAGAACGCTTGCAGCGCGCCCAGGTAGGACGGGGTCTCGACCAGCACGTGGCTGCCTTCGTCGATTAGCACTTTGCCCAGCAGGTCCAGCGCTTGCTGGGAGCCGGAGGTCATCAGCACCTGTTCCGGCACGATTTTCGCGCCGTTGGTCGACAGCGAATCGGCGATCCACTGGCGCAGCGGCAGGTAGCCGTCGGTCGGGCCGTATTGCAGGGCGACCTTGCCGTTTTCGCTCAGCACCTTGTCGAAGGCGGCTTTCATTTCGTCGACCGGGAAGGTCAGCGGCGATGGCAGGCCGCCGGCGAAGGAGATGATCTCAGGCTGCTGGGTGATCTTCAGGATTTCGCGGATGAAGGACGATTGCAGCTGGTCGGCGCGTTCGGAGAAGCGCCACTGGATCGGATTCGGGTTTTCGATTTTCATACATGTCTCACTAGATGTGTGCCGGCGCTGCCGGCTGTTCAACAAGCTCGCTTGTGGCGCGCTTTTATAAAAGGAACGACTCCGGATAAGGAGCCGCCCGCTTACGCGACTTCCGCGATCAGTTCGATTTCGACGCAGGCGCCAAGCGGGATCTGGGCGACACCAAAGGCCGAACGGGCGTGCTTGCCGGCTTCGCCGAAGACCTCGCCCAGCAGTTCGGAAGCGCCGTTGGTGACGAGGTGTTGTTCGGTGAATTCGGCCGTGGAGTTCACCAGGCTCATGACTTTGACGATGCGCTTGACGCGGGTCAGGTCGCCGCCGACGGCCGCCTGCAGGGTGCCCATCAGGTCGATGGCGATGGCGCGCGCGGCGGCCTTGCCTTCGGCGGTGTCGATGTTCTTGCCCAGCTGGCCGACCCACACGCTGCCGTCGGCGCGCTTGGCGATATGACCCGACAGGAACACCAGGTTGCCGGTTTGGGCGTACATGACGTAGGCGGCAGCCGGGGTGGCTGGTGCGGCCAGGGTGATATCGAGCGCTTTCAGTTTTTCGTAGACAGACATGTGTTATCCAAAGAGTAAGTGAGGGAATGCATTAGGCTAAGACCGATATTGTACGTCAGCGGCAGGGCATGCCCGCAATCGGTGCAAAATCAAGATAGTCTACGGTTTTAGCCCCGTTTCACCTGCATTTTGCGGCCCGTACCCACGACGGCGATGACGGCAATTGCAAAAACGACAGTAGGCCATTCCAGCGTCTCGCCCAAAACCGCCGCCGCGCCGAGCAGCGACAGGAAGGGCTGGACCAGCTGCACCTGGCCGACCCGCGCCACGCCGCCCAGCGCCATGCCGCGGTACCAGAAGAAGAATCCGATGAACATCGAGAAGACGGTGACGTAGGCGAAGCCGCTCCAGGCTGCGGGGCTGGCGGCGGCCAGCTGGGCGCCTTCGGCGCGGCACAGCCAGGCCACCAGCGGCAGCAGCACGGGCGCCGACAGTACCAGCGCCCAGCAGATGGTTTGCTGGCCGCCCAGGGTTTGCGACAGGCGGCCGCCGGCGGCATAGCCCATGGCGGCCAGCAGCACGGCCAGGAAGATCGCCAGGTCGGCCCAGTGCAGGCTGCCGCCGCTCTGGCGCAGCGCAAATCCCACCACCAGGGCGGAGCCGATACTGGCCATGAGCCAGAAGCCGGACGAGGGTTTTTCGCCGGCCAGCACGGCGCCGAAGACGGCGGTGGCCAGCGGCAGGATGCCGACCAGCACGGCGCCGTGGGCGGCCGGCAGGCTGCGCATGGCGATGGAGGTCAGCCAGGGGAAGCCGATGATGCAGCCGACGGCGACCATGGCCAGCGGCAGCAGGGCGGAGCGCGGCGGCAGCGGCGCGCGCTTCCAGGCCAGCCAGCCGCCGGCCAGCACGGCGGCCACCAGGGCGCGGCCGAGGGC